>DATJXW010000223.1:0-2329 GCA_035499895.1 Polyangiaceae bacterium
TGAAGATGGTGATGCCTGGAGACAACATCACGATGGAGATCGAGCTCATCACCAGCGTCGCGCTCGAAGAGCAGATGCGCTTCGCCATTCGCGAAGGCGGCAAGACCGTCGGCGCCGGCGTCGTCACCAAGATCCTCGAGTGAGCGGGCGCCCTTAGCTCGCCGCTCCCCCTAAGAGTCACCCATGCCTGACACCACGAAAATCCGAATTCGGCTGAAAGCCTTCGATTATCAGCTGCTCGACAAGTCCACCTCGGACATCGTCGAGACGGCGCGGCGCACCGGGGCTCGCGTGGCGGGTCCCATCCCGCTCCCGACCGGCATTCGCCGTTACACCGTCCTCCGCGGCCCGCACGTCGACAAGAAGTCGCGCGAGCAGTTCGAGGTCCGAACCCACAAGCGGCTCATCGACATTCTCGAGCCCACGCCGCAGACGCTCGACGCGTTGATGAAGCTCGATTTGTCGGCGGGCGTCGACGTCGAGATCAAGAGCTGAGGAACCCATGGCCAAGGTCGACGTTTTCAACCTCCAGCGCCAGAAAGTCGGCGACATCGAGCTCGCCGACGAGGTGTTCGGAGCCGAAGTGAAGGAGCAGCTGCTCCACGAAGTCGTGACCGCCCAGCTCGCCTCGCGGCGGCAGGGCACCCGCGCCGCCAAGGAGCGCGCGGCCGTGTCCGGCTCGAGCAAGAAGATCTACAAGCAGAAGGGCACGGGGCGCGCGCGTCACGGCTCGATCCGCGCGCCGATCTTCGTGGGCGGCGGTCGTGCCCACCCGCCGAAGCCGCAGGACTGGTCGTACCGCCCGCCGCGGCGCGTGCGCACCTCCGCGCTGAAGAGCGCGCTCAGCCTGCTCGTGAAGGAAGGCCGCCTCACCGTGCTCGAGAACATCGATCTCGGCGAGGTCAAGACGAAGAAGCTCGCCGGCGTGCTCGAGACGCTCAAGGTGCCGTCGGGCGCCCTGGTCGTCGACGACAAGTCGAACGAGAATTTGCGCCTTTCGATCCGCAACATGGCGCACAGCCAATTCTTGCCGCCCGAGGGCGTGAACGTTTACGACCTCCTGCGCTACGAGCACCTGATCGTGTCGAAGACGGCGGCCAAAGCGCTCGAAGCGCGCTGCTTGGAGAAGTCATGACCCCCTCCGACGTGATCAAGCGTCCGATTGCCCTGACCGAGAAGGCCGCGAACCTGCGCGACCACAACAAGGTCGTGTTCGAGGTGGCCCTCGGCGCGAACAAGATCGAAATTCGCCGCGCGGTCGAGACGCTGTTCGGCGTCAAGGTCACCGACGTGAACACGCTGGTTCAGCGCGGCAAGCCGCGCCGACTCGGCCGTGTCGCGGCGAAGCGCCCGAACTTCAAGAAGGCGATCGTCACGCTGGCCGAAGGCAGCGAGATCCAGTTCTTCGACGAGACGAAGGAATAAGCAGATGGGCATTCGTCAATTCAAGCCGACCTCCGCCGGTCGCCGCTTCTTCGAGGTGAGCGACTTCACGGAGATCACCACCGACGAGCCACACCGCGCGTTGCTCGAAGCCAAGTCGTCCACGGGCGGCCGCAATCACTACGGCCGCATCACGTCGCGGTTCCGCGGCGGCGGTCACAAGCGCCGTTACCGCGTGATCGACTTCCGGCGCGACAAGATCGGCGTGCCGGCCAAGGTCGCTCACATCGAGTACGACCCGAACCGCACGGCGCGCATCGCGCTCCTCTTCTACGCGGACGGGGAGAAGCGTTACATCCTCGCGCCCGACGGCCTGAAGCAGGGCGACAGCGTGCTCTCGAGCAAGAGCGCGGACATTCGTCCCGGCAACTGCATGCCGGTCGGCGAGATCCCCGCGGGCACGATGATTCACAACATCGAGATGAAGAAGGGGCGCGGCGGACAGCTCGTGCGCTCCGCCGGCGTCGCCGCCCAGCTCATGGCGAAAGACGGCGAGTACGCGCAGGTGAAGCTGCCGAGCGGTGAAGTCCGCAAGGTGCACGTCGCCTGCCGCGCGACCGTCGGCCAGGTCTCGAACCTCGAACACCAGAACATCAGCCTCGGCAAGGCGGGCCGCAGCCGCTGGCTCGGGCGCCGGCCGCACAACCGCGGCGTCACCATGAACCCGGTCGATCACCCGATGGGTGGCGGTGAAGGTCGCACGAGCGGCGGTCGTCACCCGTGCTCGCCGTGGGGACAGCTCGCCAAGGGGCTCAAGACTCGCAACAACAAGCGCACCGACGGCATGATCGTCAAAGCGCGCAAGGCCAAAGGCTAGGATCTGACGAATGGCTCGTAGCGTAAAAAAAGGACCGTTCGTCGACGGTCACCTGATGCGGAAGATCGA
>DATJXW010000224.1:0-50999 GCA_035499895.1 Polyangiaceae bacterium
GCTGCGGGTTCGACGAGAGCCCCTTCTCTTTCGTCACGTACTCGTCGAGCCCTTCCTCGGCGGACGTGAGGAGCGGCGGAAGCCCGTGGCCCGCGGTCGCTCCCGACGTCGCGATCACCGCCTTCACCGAGCCGCCCGCGTCCGCGTCCGTCAAACGCACCGCCGCACGCAGGCCCACACGTTGCCGCGCCGCTTCCGGAAAGACACTCCACGGAATCGCCGCTTCGATGTCGTAACCCTTTTCGGTCGGTGCCTCGACGAGCTTGGCGCTCGGCACCGCGGCCCCGTGGATCTTCACGACTCCGGGGCTCTTCCCCGGATCGCCCGGATAGAGCAAAACCTCGTACGTTTGCCCGCGCGGGAACGACAAGAAGAGCGTCGCGTGATCCTCGTTCGGCCCCGCGGCGCTCGTGCGATAGAGCTTCTTGTCCGTGACGCGCAGCACGCAATAGAGCGTCGTGTCGTCGTAACCGAGCACCACGCCCGCCTTCGGATCCCCGCCGCTCACCGAGCCCTGCACCGTCTCGCCGAGCTCCGTCATCTTCGCAGGCCACTCACGCAAATCGCCGTCGACGCGCACCTTTTCGCCCTGCATCGGCTCGGCGTGAATCATCCGCCCGCTCGCGCTCGCGCGCGCCGTCACGCCCACGAGCGCAGCGAGAACCAGCGCGCCCGACGTGACGGGCGACGGACCCAACGGGGACGAAAGCCAAGACGAGCGGGCGCGAGACATGGGCGCGCGAGCTTATCACGAACGGCCCCTCCCGCAGACGCGCGCGGCGGCCCGCGTTCCCGACCGCCGCGCGGCGCCGACGCACCTCCTCCGTCACGGCGCGACGTAGTCGAGGTTCAGCTTGAGGTCGTCGCAGTAGATGTACGCGTACTCGGCCGTTCCATCGCCGTTCGTTTGCCGGTCGAAGCGGAAGAGGTACTCGGACAGGTTTTGTTGCGGCTTGCGGTTCTGGTAGTCGGACTTCACGGTGGCGGTCACGTCGAGTGAAGCATCCGTTTGACTCGCATATTTGCCGAATAGCCCAATGTCGTTGGTGGCGGACTCCCACACGGCCGTCGTCGGCGCGACGCTCGTCGCGAAAGCATGCACCTGGCCGAGATGGCCGGTATCGCTGCCGTAGGGGTTCGTGAGGGTAGTATCGAGACTCGCGGTCAACGTCGCGGAGCCCCATTGGTAGATTGCATCCGGCAACGGCGTGAGGTCGAACATCGCGAGCGCGAACACCGCGTCGTCGTCTTCGTCGTCGCCCGCGCTCAAGTGGTCATGGGCTACCTGGCAACGAATCGAGACGTCGTTCTTCCCCGTCGTGGGCTGCGTGACGACCGCCCCTCCGCCCAGCTCGACCGACAGTGAATGCACGAGATGCCTCATCATCGTGAAAACGACCGTCCTCGACGCCGCAAGCGCGTTCCCCGACGTGTCCTCGGCTCCCGTTCCAATGACGAACGAATGCTTCTGCCCTGGTTCTGCAGGGTCGTTGACCTCCGTGTATTGCAGCGCTTCTTGCGGCTGAATCGCTAGGCGCGTCTTGGTGTCGTCCCAGGAGAACTTGACCACCGTCGCCGGAAGGTCGTTCGCGTCGGAAGCGTAGGCGCCTTCGGTTTTCTCCGTGTCCATCGGCTCGCTGAACACGACGACGATCACGTCGCCTTGCTCCACGCCGGTCCCGCCGGTGTCGGGCCAGGGCGTCATCGTGCGCTCGGTCGTCACCATGACGACCGTCGGCGCCGTGGTGTCGCGGGGTGGCTCCGTTTCGGCTCCGCCCATGCCCGCGCCGCCGTCGTCCGCCACGTCGGTGCCGCCGCCGGAGCCTGCGGGCGGCGGCGGTTTCTCGTCTCCAGCGCCGGCTGCCGATTCGCCGTCGTGAGTGCCACCGCCACCGGAGCCGGTTGCCTCGTGTACGTTGCCGGCGCCCGCGTCATCCATCGAACTCGGTGTTTTGCCACCCGAGCCACCCTTGTCGGCGCTGCCACTCGAGCCCCCGGCGCTCGCTCCCCCCTGGCCGGCCTTGCCCGCGGCGCCCTCGCCCCCATAGCCCGCCGTCGGTGCGCCGCTCGAACCCGAGCCCGCCTGCGCAACGCACGTGCGCGACGCCTCACACCCGTTGAACCCGCCCCCGCCGCACGCGACGCCCGCGAGCGCGCTCGTCACGGCAAATCCACCGCCGAAAACCAATCCGAATGCTGAACGTTGAGAAAGACGCATGGCTGTTCCTTTCGTGGGCTCGCTGACCCACGGGTCCGAGCCGAACACCCGCGTATCGGGCGGCGCGGTGCACCGGTTGCGCGCGCCGCCGCGTTTCTTTTTTTGATCCGGCGGCACAGGGCCGCCACACCCAGCTCACGACCCCGGCCCGAAGCCTCCACCCGAGGTCACCAAAGCCCCGACCCTTCACCCGCCATTCGTCGCCCCGACGGCGCGGACACGGGATCACCGGATCCACCGCCCCGGAACCGTGCGCCACCGAGCCCGCGACCACGCATGCAAGCCCCGCATCGCATCCCGAACCTTCGCCTCCCCACCCGCAACCTCGGGATCGAATCCCGAAATCTCACCTCCGCCCCCACAACCTCGGGATCGATCACCGAAATCTCACCCCCACGCCCGCAAGTTCGGGATCGAATCCCGAAATCGCACCTTCCACACCGGCAATTTCGGGACCGAACACCGAAATCTCACCCCACGCCCGCCAAGTTCGGGATCAAATCCCGAACTTGCACGTCCGCACCGGCAAGTTCGGGACCGAATACCGAACTTTCAACCCCCGCGCCCGCAAGCTCGGGATCAAATGCCGAACCTGCACGTCCGCACCGGCAGTTTCGGGACCGAATACCGAATTTTCAACCCCGCGCCGGAAAGTTCGGGATCGAATACCGAACTTGCACGTACACACCGGCAAGTTCGGGATCGAATGCCGAACTTGCGGTTCCGCACCGGCAGTTTCGGGGTTGAGTGCCGAGCTTGCGTGTGTGGGCTAGCAGCTTCGGGGTTGTGTTCCGAACTGGCGGGGCTGGGCTTGCGACTTCGGGATTGTATTCGGAAGTTGCAAGTGAGTTCCGCGCGCGCTTTGGAAGAGCACCCGGAGCGGGCCGGGCGCCGCCACGCGGGGACCAGTCGGGCCGGGAGCACCGGGTGGGACAGATGGACCGCGGAGTGAGCGGGCGCGGGCGCGCGGTCGAGCGCGAGGTGCGTTAGGCGCCGCCGAGGGTGCGGCCGTCGCGGCTCGAGCGGACCGGGACGATGATGTCGGGCGGCGGGGCTTCGGGCTGGATGGTGACGTGGGTGAGCGCGTGCTCGGCGCGGAGGGCGTCGGCGACGCGGCGGCAGACTTCGGTGCCGTGCTCGCCGCGGGCGAGGACGACGTGCGCGGTGAGCGAGTCGAATTGCTCGGAGATGCGCCAGACGTGAAGGTCGTGGACGTCGGCAACGCCGGGCGCCGCGCGGATGGTGCGCTCGACGGCGGCCACGTCGACGTGCGGCGGCGCGGACTCGAGGAGGATCGACGCCGTCTCTTTGAGGACGCGAAAGCCGCTCCAGGCGACGATGAGCGCGATGAGACCGCCGAGCACGGGGTCGGCGCGCGTCCAGCCGAGCGTGACGATGGCGATGCCGGCGAGAATGGCGCCGACGGAGCCGAGCAGGTCCGTGAGCACGTGCATGAAGGCCGCGCGCACGTTGATGCTGTCTTTTTGGCCGCGAATGAGCAGCGCCGCGACGAGGAGGTTCACGCAGAGGCCCGTGACGGCGGTGCCGAGCATCGCGCCGCCGCGGATCGCGACCGGTTCGAAGTAGCGTTCGCTCGCTTCTTTCAGGACGAGCACGGCGACGCCTGCGAGCACCATGCCGTTCGCGAACGCGGCGAGCACTTCGGCGCGGCGATAGCCGTACGTCGAGCGTTCGGTGCGCGGACGTTCCGCGATGCGTTGCGCGATGAGGGCGAGCGCGAGCGCACCGGCGTCCGCCAGCATGTGCCCCGCGTCGGCGACGAGCGCGAGGCTCTGCGTCCAGAGGCCGACGCCGGCTTCGACGAACATGAACGCCGTCGTGAGCACCATCGCGGGCACGAGCGACGTCGAGCTCGCACCGTGACCGCCGTGCGAGCCGTGACCGCCGTGCGAGCCGTGACCGCCGTGCGACCCGCTGCCGCCGTGCGACCCGCTGCCGCCGTGCGAGCCGTGGCCGCCGTGCGAGCCGTGGCCGTGTCCACCGTGAGCGCCGTGAGCGGTGTGCGCGGCCACGCTCGGAACCTAACGCTTTTCGGCGAGTCAGTCGCGACGCAGGGGCGGCTCGCGGTGACGCGCGGTGGCGTGCCCACACCAAAAACTCAATAAATTTGAAGGATTGTGCGACCGCCGCTCGAGGGCGGCTTGCGTCGCCGGGGGGCGTGAAGAAACATGCGCCATGTTTGACAAGCAATTGCGCGAGTGCCTGACGTTCGACGACGTCATGCTCGTGCCCGCTTACAGCGAGGTGTTGCCGGCGGACGTCGAGGTGAAGACGCGGCTGTCGCGGAACATCGACTTGAACGTGCCCATCGTGAGCGCGGCGATGGACTCCGTGACCGAGGCGCGCGCGGCCATCGCGATGGCGCGCGCGGGCGGCATGGGCATCATCCACAAGAACTTGCCGATCGCGCAGCAGGCCCAAGAGGTCGATCGCGTGAAGCGCGCGGAGAGCGGCATCATCTTGAATCCGGTCACGGTGCGGCCGTCGCAGTCGCTGCGCGAAGCGGTCGCGGTGATGCGCGAGAACGACGTGTCGGGCGTGCCGGTGGTCGAGGGCGACACGCCGGTCGGCATTCTCACCGCGCGCGACATTCGGTTCGAGAAGAACCTCGATCAGCCGGTGAGCGCGCTGATGACGCGCGAGCTAGTGAGCGTGACGAGCGCCGTGAAGCCCGAGGAGGCGCGCGAGCTCTTGCACAAGCACCGGATCGAGAAGCTGCTCGTGATCGAGCAGAAGAAGCTCGTCGGGCTCATCACGATCAAGGATCTTTTGCAGGCCGAGAGAAACCCGCTCGCGGTGAAGGACGATCGCGGGCGTTTGCGCGTGGGCGCGGCGGTGGGCCCGGGGCCGGACCGCGTGGAACGCACCGAGGCGCTGATCGACGTGGGCGCGGACGTGATCGTGGTCGATACGGCGCACGGACATTCGCGCGGCGTGATCGACGCGGTGCGCGACACGAAGAAGCGCTTTCCGAACATCGAGCTCGTCGCCGGCAACATCGCGACGGCGGAAGCGGCGCGCGCGCTCATCGACGCGGGCGTCGACGCGATCAAAGTCGGCATCGGGCCGGGCAGCATCTGCACGACGCGCATCGTCGCGGGCATCGGCGTGCCGCAGATCACGGCCATCGCGGATTGCGCCGAAGTGGCGGAGCCGCGCGGCATCCCCGTGATCGCCGACGGCGGCATCAAATATTCCGGCGAGGTGACGAAGGCGCTCGCGGCCGGCGCGTCGAGCGTGATGATCGGCTCGCTCTTCGCCGGCACGGACGAGGCGCCCGGCGAGCTCGTCCTCTATCAGGGCCGCAGCTACAAGGTGTACCGAGGGATGGGCTCGCTCGGCGCGATGAAGCGCGGCAGCAAGGATCGCTACGGCCAGGCGGGCGCGGCCGACGAGAAGCTCGTGCCCGAGGGCATCGAGGGACGCGTGCCGCACCGCGGTTCGCTCGCGAGCATCATCCAGCAGCTCGTGGGCGGCCTGCGTTCCGGCATGGGGTACACGGGCTCACGCACGATCGGCGAGTTGCGCAAAAATGGGCAATTCATCCGCATCACGAGCCAGGGCCTGCGCGAGAGCCACGTGCACGACGTGATGATTTCCGAAGAAGCGCCGAACTATCACTTGTAACCGCCGCTCGTCTCCGAGCGGGGCCGTCGAGCGCGGGCCGTCACTTCAAGAGCTCGAAGAGGTTACTGTGGTTGTCCGTCCAGAGGACGGCGAGCTTCGGCGACGGCAGCTCGGGCGGCAGGCGCGGCGGCACGGCCGCGAGAAAGCGCGCGTTCCTCGTGAGCAGCATCCAGTCGGCGTGATAGAGCTCGCGGGCCGCGTCGTCGTCGCTGTAGACGCGAACGGCCTTGAGATGCGCTTCGCGGGCAAGCCCCTCGAGCACGGGCGCGAGATCGAGCATGCGGTTCGTGATGTTCACGGCGATGACGCCGTCGGGTTCGAGGTGGCGGGTGTAAACGTCGAGAGCCTCGCGCGTGAGCAGGTGCGCGGGCACCGCGTCGCCGCTGAACGCGTCGAGGACGAGCACGTCGAAGTGCTGCGGCGATTCACGCTCGAGCGAGAGCCGCGCGTCGCCGAGCACGACGTCGCACGCCGCGCCGCAGCGAGCGAGGTAGGTGAAGTGCGTTCGCGCGAGACGCACGACCTCGGGGTTGATCTCGTAAAAGCGCAGGTGCTGGCCCGCGTGAACGTAGTGCGCGAGCGTGCCGACGCCGAGACCGACCGCGCCGACGCGGAGCTCCGGTAGCGCGCCGAAGTACGAAAGGGTGCGGCCGACACCGGAGACGTCGCCGTAGTAGGAAAGCGGCTGATCTTGCTTCTCCGGGGCGCGGAATTGGCGACCGTGCACGATGGCGCCGTGAAGCAGCGAGTAGTGGCGTTGCGCAGGATCGTTCGCGTCCACGTCGTAGACGGCGACCGTGCCGTAGAAGTTCCGCGAGATGGCGAGCGGCGGGTCGTCGTCGGCCTGACCATGCGCGATGGCCACGATACCGAGCGAAAAGACGAGCGTCTTCGCGACGAGCCCGTAGCGGCCGCGCCAGCCCGCGCTCTCGGCCGCGCTCCACCACACGCCGAGGGCGAGCACGAACGAGCCCAGTAGACCGAGTGGCCACTCGAGGAACGTGGAGAATACCGCGGGACACACGATGCTCACCGCGAGCCCGCCGAGGGCGCCGCCGAAGGCGACCCAGAGGTAAAACTCGGTGAGCCGTTCGGAGCGCGGCTTCGTGCGCACGAGCTCGCCGTGGCACAGCATGCTCGTGACGAACAAGAGCGCGAAGTCGAGCACGACGAGCTCTTTGAAGCCGAGCCCGTGGCCGAGCGCGGAACAGAGCTCGTCGAGCGGGTCGATGCAGCCGGCGGCGAGAGCCAAGAGACCGCCCGAAAGCGCGAAGGTGCGCCGCGCGTACCAGCGCGGTCCGTCGAACGCCACGATGAACGAAAGCAAGTAGAGAGCGAGCGGGACGACCCACAAGAACGGAATGACGGCCACGTCCTCGCACACGTGGTTGGTCGTCGCGAGCAGGAACGCCGAGGCGAACGCCGGCAAGCCGACCCAGACCGCGCGCCGGCGCCACGTGGGAGCAGGAGACGCCGCGGCGCTCGGCGGCGCGAACGCTGCGCTCGGCGAGGATTCGGGCGGTGCGCGCAGCCGCCCGGAGGCGAGCGCGCCGACGAGCAGCGTGAACAGCACGAAACCAGAGGACCACTCGCGCGCCTGAGTTTGCGTGGTGAACGCCGGCTCGACCACGAAGGGGTAGCTCACGAGCGCGAGCAACGAGCCGAGGTTCGAGAGCGCGTACAGCCGGTACGGCGCGCGTCCCGGGAAAGCTTGCCCGAACCAGCCCTGGACGAGCGGACCGGTCGACGAAAGCACGAAGTACGGGAGCCCCACGCTGCGCAAGAGCAGCAGGAAGACGCCGAGCGTCGGATCGTCACCGGCGGTGGGACGTGCGTGCGCGCCAGGCACCGGCGGCAAGAGCAGCGCCGCGCAGACGACGAGCCCGAGGTGCAGCCAGGTCTGACGCGACCGCGAGAGGAACCGCGTCGTCAGGTGCGCGTAGGCGTAGCCGAGGAAGAGAAGCACCTGGAAGAACAGCAGGCAGGTCGTCCACACCGCGGGACTTCCGCCGAACCACGGAAGAATCACTTTGCTGATCAGCGGCTCGATCTGAAAGAGCAGGAACGCGCTCGTGAAGATGGTCAGCGCGAACCCGACGGCGAGCACCTCCCGCGGTTCGCGCCGCAGCGCCGGCAACACCTCCGCCGTCGACCAAGTGTTCATCGCAGCACGCCCATGGAGCCGAGCCGGACGTTCCGATCCGGTTACGGCGAGGTATCGGCCGGCTCCGCCGAGCCGCGACGGCCGGGCTCAGAACGCGGACCGGCTCCGTGTCGCGGAGAGCTGCGCTTCGCGGCCGAGATCGAAGGCGTAGAGCAAGCCGGCCCCGACGGAGAGCGCGGTGATCGAGCCGATGCCGACGGCGCAGGTGCCGATGGGATCGCTCGAGAGTTGATAACCGTCGGCGGCGACGTTGCCGACGAACCAGAACGAACGCGCGAGCCGCAGTGCTCCGCCGAGCTCGGCGCCGAGCGCGAAGCCGGGGCCCGCCGTGTCCGAGCAACGGAACACCTGTGCGGGGTCGAGGTTCGCCGACTGCCGCAGACCCGAAGCGTCCACGTCTTGCCACGCGAGCCCGACATGGAGGCCGACGAAGAGCTCGGCTTCGTCCCAACGCAGCGGGTACGCGCGAGCGCCGAGCTCGAGCTCCGTCATGGCGTAGTGGGCGTTCACGGTGCTCTGGCCGCTCGTCGCCGACGCGGAGCCGAGGCTCATGCGATCGAGGCCGAACCCGAACGAGAACGCCGGCACGAGCCGGAACGCCGCACCGAGCGCGAAGCCGAGTCCGGCTTTTTCCTGCGTGTCCGCGGCGAAGCTCGGCGCGCCGACACGACTGCCCCCGCGTGCCATCACGTCGACGCCAAGGGCGTGACCGTCCTGCCAAGCGTCCTTCGTCGGCGCTTCGGTGCGCGCGGACGCCTTGTCACCCGGCACGTTGACGCCGAGCATCGCGGCCGGCGTCGGCGCCGTCGCGTCGGGCGTTTGGATCGCGCCGGGTACGGGCGTGCCCGGCGCGGGTTCGAGCGGAGTCGGCGGCGACGGTTCGGTTTGCACCGGAACGTCGGGCGTCGGCTGCGGGCCGCCCGTCGGTGGCGTCGGCTGCGCGGGCGGCGCGGGTTCCTCGGCGCCGGACGTGGTGGGAGCGGGGCGCGGCGTCGTTTCGGCGGGCGGGGTCGCCGAAGCAGCGGGCGGCGCCGTCGGCGCGACGGGCGGCGACTGCGCGAGCGCGAAGCGCGTCAAGGCGAGGCACGCGAGGAGCGTCGAGGGCGCAAGCGTTCTCACGGCGGGAACTATCGCGCGGAAGCACCCCCACGCGCAAACCCGCGGTTTTTCGGCGTTTTCAGCTCGTTGACAGACGGGGTTGCCGCGGCCATAGTCCGCGGCGGAGAGATGACCGAGCGGCCGAAGGTGCCTGATTCGAAATCAGGTGTGCCCGTGAGGGTACCGTGGGTTCGAATCCCACTCTCTCCGCAAGTGAGCGCAGCATCGGACCACCACGCCGTGATCTCCGGGTTCTGCTCTTGCTCTTCTAGCTGACATAACCGACGGCCCCGTTCACGCGAGGCCGCCGGCCTCCAGGAGAGGTGACCGAGTGGTCGAAGGTGCATGATTGGAAATCATGTGTGCGGGCAACCGTACCAAGGGTTCGAATCCCTTCCTCTCCGCTGAATTTTCCGAGTTCTCTTAGGTGCCGCACCGCACGCTGACGTGCTTCCCAACCCTAGCCACGACAGACGGCTCGCGAGCGAGGCGAAGCCGTTCGTAAACTACATGGGCAGATCGGCCCATTGCGCGAATGCGGCGCTTCGAACACGGTATGCGTGTCCGCGTCTCGCTGCCTTGCGTCGATGTCGGCGCATCACGACATACAGACTTTGCCGTCGGCTCCCCTCTGACCGTTGGTTGCAGCGAACGCGGGAAAGTAACCTCAGCCAGAGGTCCAGGGCCGGAGCCGGCGGCAAACTACACCGCAAGACGGTGAGAGAACGAGTGGTGAGTAATCATTCACACTCGTTCGAGGAGCATCGCCATGCCCTGCTCCAGGCCGCAGCCGGTGACGCAGAGGGCATAACGAACGGCGGTCCGACGTAGCTGCTCGACCGCGCTCGCGACGAGACGCGCCCCGCTGGCCGCCAACGGGTGCCCGAGCGCGATGGTTCCGCCATTCGGGTTGGCGAACTCGGCGTCGTCAGGCAGGCCGAGCTCGCGCAGGACGGCGAGTGCCTCGGCCGCGGACACTTCGTTGAGCTCCACGAGCTCTACTTGGGAAAGGTGTAGCCCCGCTCGCGCGAGCACGCGCTGCGCCGCCAAGACGGGACCGACGACGTGCGCACCCGGCTCGACCCCGACCGCGGCGACGGCGACGATTCGAGCACGGGGCAGAAGATCGAAGCGCTTTGCCGCGGCGTACGAAGCGACCAGAAGCGCGCAAGCTCCGTCTCCCTCCGCCGCGGAATTGCCCGCGGTCACCGTCCAACCGTCGCGCGCGATGGGCTTCAGCTTCGAGAGCGCACGCAGCGTGGTCTCGGTTCTCGGATGCTCGTCGCGTTGAACGAGCATCTTCACGGACGACTTTTGGGGGACGAGGACGGGAACGACTTCTTCTCCCGTCGCACCCGTCAGGAACGCCGACAGAGCTCGTTGTTGGCTTCGGTACGCGAACGCATCCTGATCGTCGCGCGAGATGCGAAACTCCGCGGCGACCTTCTCGGCCGCCTCCGCGCTGGAGTACGAGCCGAATCGCGCATGAATGAGCGGATTGATGAAGCGCCAACCGAGCGCGGTCTCCGCGAGCTTCGCGCCCGGGAGCACGGCCGCCTCGGTCTTCGGGACGACGACGGGCGCCCGCGACGTGCTTTCGACCCCTCCGGCGACGAAGAGCGCTCCCTCGTGAAGCTTGACGGCGCGCGCCGCAACCGCGACCGCTTCGAGGCCGGACGCGCACGAGCGATTGACGGTGAGTCCCGGGACGGACGCGGGAAGCCCTCCGAGGAGCGCTACGGCACGCGCGACGTTTCGCTGATCTTCGCCCGCTTGGTTCGCGCACCCGTAGATGACGTCGTCCACGGCCGACCAGTCGACGCGCGGGTTGCGCTCGACCAACGCTTGGATCGGAACGGCCCCGAGGTCATCGGACCGGAGCGCCGCCAGCGCACCTCCCGTGCGACCGAACGGCGTGCGCACGGCGTCGCACACGTAAGCAACCGACCTCGTCATTCGAGAAACGCGAACGCCGGACTCGGGTGATCGGCTTCGAACAAGAGCGCAAGCTTTGGCCGCGAATGGGGAGCGAACAATGGGTAGATCGACCTAATCCTGCGCCGACGACGACTCCCCGACTCCGCGACTCCGCGCGGCTAGTTTTTCAAGAAGCCGTGCTCCATGAGCCAGACGGTCGCGCCGACCCTGCCGGAAACACCGAGCTTCCGATAGGTGCGGGCTACGTGATGCTCCGCCGTTCGCTTCGAGATGCCGAGCTCCGCGCCAATTTCCTCGTTCGTACGACCAAGAGCGACGAGCGTGAGCACCTCGACCTCGCGGTTCGAGAGCGGCGGCATTGCTGCGGCCTTCCGTGAACGGGGCTCGGCGGTCGACGTTGCTTCGTGCTCGTCCGTCACGCCGCCGTGCAGCAAGTAGTGATACTGCCTTGCCGTTCCGCCGCCGCCGAGTTTCAGCGCGCGGATCGGGTTCGCGCAATACAGTTCCAAAATCTCGGCGATGTATCCGACGATGAAATGCTCGAAGTAGGGATGGGGCTCCGGCAACGCATGAACCTTGAACTCCACGCCTCCTTCGGTCACGGACGCCTCCGACCAAGTCGTGGCCTCCTTGAAATACGCGGTGTGGAATTTCGGCAGCGATGCGACGACCGAATTGAAGTCTGGCCCGTCGAGCAAGCCCTTGAGAGGCCCCTCGGCAACGGCCCAGCGGCTCGCGTCGCGACCGAGCTGCACGTAGGACGCGTCCTCTTCGTCGAAGAAGCGCCGCATGAGCTCGTCATGGAAGGTGAGAAATGCCGGCAGCGGTATCGGGCTTTGCCGCGTGATGAGCCCGCGAAAGCATGGGTGTTGGCCGGCGACTTCTCTGAAAAATTGGTTCCATGCGGCGTCACCGAACCGACGGGTAACCAAGTTCTTGCGCGTGAGGATCGACAGTCCGCAAACGTTCACGGTTGCTCTCCAAGACGAACCGGATCGTAGCGACGCGTGCGCGTTCCGCACGTGAAAGACTCGGTCGAATCCGGGGACGCGGTGGCAACGGCCGTGCAGTGCCCGTAGGGCGGGCGCTCCGTCGACAAAAAAAGCCGAAGCGAGCTGGACTAATTCTGTTTGATGTAGAGCCTGCAGTCGGGCACCGGCGTGCCGTCCGCCGCGGCCGTGCACGTACCCGCGTCCTCGACCTGCGGATACGAAGTCAGACCCTGCGCCACTTGAACCGTGAGCACGGTCCCGTTCAAGTCGTACGCGCCGCTCAAGCTCGCTCCGACGGGGACGTACGTCCCCGTCCCGGCGTCGAAGGCGGCTTGAAAGTGATGAAGGTCGTCGTCGTAAGCCTTGATGGTCCAATTCGAGGACCAATCGCCGGCCACGGCCGTGTAGACCATCGACGAATCAGTGACGGTGAGGATGTGAGGTTCGTCCGACGGACCCAGATAGATCCACGCGCCGTCGATCTCGAACGGTTTGGACGGCGGCGTGGCGGCAGGAGTGTTCCCCCCGCTGCCGCCTCCACACCCCGGGAGGGCTAGGAGCGCCAACGTCGCGAGCAAAGCGCGGCTCTTCATCCATTCACGGCGTGCCGCACCGTCACTGAGCAAGGCAATCCTTCACCATCTCGGACCAAATCAGATCGCCCACGTGCTCTCCGCCCGATTCCGTCGGATGAAGACCGTCGGTGGTGTCGCCGTTGACCCACACGGGCCGCAAATCCACCCAGTGGCAGACGGGCGACGTCGAGCCTTCACACACCGTTTGCATGTTCGGCATGGTGGCATCGAGACACGCCTTCAGTGAGGTGTTGGAGCCCGGCGGATTGCCCGGCTCCGGGTAGCGCGTGTAGATGACGTCCTTCACGCCGGCGGTCGCCATCTTACCGAGCAGCGTCTGAAAGGTGGACGCGCACGTCGAGCACGTCGAACCGCCGGTGAGGCAGTCGATGCCGCCGCCGTCCATGATGACGAGCTTCACGGACGCGCCGCCTTGGGTGGCCGCGGTCCACTCCGTGGTCGCGATGTAGTCCATGTTTTGCCCGCTGACGGCGACGTTGCGATAGGTGTCGTTCGCGCCGAGCGACCCGGCCATTCTGGCGTCGTCCTGGATCCGGTTCTGGATGTATTGAGGCGCGATCGCATAGAACGACTCGCCCATAATCACGACCTCGGAAGGCTTGGTTTGGCCCTTTTGGCACGTGCCGGACGAGCCGCTCCCACTGCTGCCGCCGGGCGCTCCGCCTCCGCCGCCCGTTCCGCTCACTCCGCCGCTGCCGCGGCCGCCTTGCGACGACCCGCCGCTGCCCGGCGCCCCGCCCGCACCGCCCGCGCTTCGGCCAGCCTGACCACTGCCACCGGTACCCGCGCTGGAACCGCCGGTGCCGCCGCTCGCCGGCGCACCCGCGCTACTTCCACCCGAGCCCGTCACGGAACCACCGGTACCGCCCGTCGTGCCGCCGGTGCCTCCGGTCGTGCCCCCGGAACCTCCGGTGCTGCCGCCGGACCCTCCGCTGCCGCCCGTCGGCGACGCCGTGCCGCCCGTGCCGCCCGTACCGACGACGCCGCCCGTTCCCGTGCCCCCGCCTTTGCCGGCAGCGCCGAGCGTGCCGCCGCTCGCGCTCGTGGTGCCACCGCTGCCGCCCGTCGTGCCGGGCGCCGATGAGTTGTTGCCGCACGCGACGAAAGCGCCGCCGATCGCGACGGCCGCGATCCAGGTGACGCCGCTCGTGCCGCGGCGTGCTGCGCTCGGCGACGGGGTCGGGACCTCTCGCGACGGTGCGGACTTACGGGACTTCAAGGGTTGATTCGACATGGGCGAGCACGCTCCTCGTGGGGACTGCATCTACTATAGTAGCACTTGGTTGTCGAGGCAGGCAGCTCAGATTTAGCTGCAACGAAGCCGGATTTTTCGTCCCATGACGCCGGCGGCGCGCGTGCGAGCGCAGCGGCGCACAGAGCCTGCATATACTATAAGAGTCTCCGCGCGATGCAGAAAGCGTGCAGTCGAGCGGAGCCGTGAGGGCACCGCGGCGCCTCTATTCGGTCTTGGACGAGCGCCGTGCTTCGCGGCTCTTCGTGAAGAGCGAGACGAAGCCGCCGGGGAGAAACAGCACCGAGGCGATCAGAAAGACGCCGTAGGCCGCGTACGAAAGGATGATCGGCGCGGTCTCCGGCATCCCACTCGCCGTCGCCACCCTGCTCAGCACGTGAACGAGCAGCAGCACGGTCGCGGTGCCGACGACGGCGCCGGAAATCGTGCCCGTCCCACCGACCGTAGCCATCACGACGTACTCGATCGACAACAACACGGGGAACGATCCCGGCGACAAGTAGCCCATGTAGAAGGCGTAGATGCCGCCTGCGAGCCCGGCGAAGGCCGCGGACAGCGCAAAGACGGCGAGCTTGTAGCGCCCCACGGGGATGCCCGAAGCGGAGGCCGCGACCTCGCCGCTCGATAGCGCCCGGAGCGCACGCCCGGGTCTCGACGCGAGCACGTTGCGTGCGACGACGACCGTGGCCAAGAGAGCGATCGAGCTCAGATACGCGTAGCTCCGCACCGAGGCGAACTCGAAGGACATCACGCGGAGACGTGGGATCCCCTGCAGGCCGACGTCCCCGCCCGTGATCGTGAGCTCGCCGATGAACGACAGGAAGATGAGATGCGTCGCGAGCGTGGCGAACGCGAGGTGGTGGCCGCGCAGCACGAGCAACGGCACGCCGACCACGACCGCCACGAGCGCCGCCGCGAACGGTGAGACGAGGAGCGCGATCAAGCTCGGACAACCATGCGTGGTCAGAACACCCGCCGTATAAGCGCCGCACGCGTAGAAGGCGCCTTGCCCGAGCGAGACCTGCCCGGCTTGCCCCATGAGCAGCGAAATGCCGATCGTGACGAGCGCGGTCAACGCGAAGAGGATGTAGACGGAGAGCAGCTCTTCGCCGAGCAACGCGGACAAGCTCAAGGTGCAGGCAGCCAGGGCCGTGAACGCGCGCGTCTCGTGCCGCATCACTCGTCGGCCAGCTGAGCGGCGGGGCGTCGCAGGCCCTGCACGAGGAGAAGCACCAACGCCAACGACAACGCAAAAGCCGTCTGGTACGAGGCCCTCGAGTAACCGGCGACGAGCGCCTCGGCGACGCCCATCACGAGCCCGCCGCCGAGAGCGAGGAGCGGACGCTCGAGTCCGGCGACGATCGCGGACGCGAACCCGCTCACGAACAACGAGACGTCGCTGTCGTACGACAACGGCGCCAACGGGGTGATGAGGATGCCCGCCACGCCGCCGAACGCTCCGCCGAGCGCAAAACCGAAGAGCCCCATGCGTACGACGCTTATCCCGACGAGCTTCGCGGCGAAAGGATTCGAAGCGCACGCGGTCAGCGCCTTGCCGGCGTAGGAACGCTCCAAGAAGAGCTCGAGCAAACCGAAGACGATCAACGTGACGATCACCACGAGCCCGTACTGCCGCGGAAATTCCAGATCGAAGACGTGGAACGAGCCTTCGAGCCCCCCGAAGGAGCGAGGTTCTTCACCCCAAATCAAGATCTCGAACGCGTACCCCAAGATGGCAAAACCCAAGGTCGCGATCAGCGACGCCGCGGGGCGCGTCCCGCGCTTGGCGATGGCCACGACGCCCGTCACGAGCCCGACCGTCGCAGCGCCGAGCACGCCCACGAACTCGGCCGCGCCGTGCGGCAGACCGGCCTCGGTCAGCGTCGCCGTGGTGAACGCCGCGACGACGGCAAAGGTACCTTGGGCCAGGTTCACGACCCGAGTCACCCGATAGATGATGATGATTCCGCTCGCGAGCAGGGCGAAGCTGCAGCCGAGCGCGATGCCGTGAACCAGGTAGGAGAAGAACGCGCTCACGATGCAGCTTCGGCGCTGTCACCGAGGTAGGCGCTGCGCACGAAGGCGCTTCGGGCGAGCTCCGCCGTCGTGCCGTGTGCGACGATCCGACCCGACTCGAGGACGTAGGCTCGCGTGCAAATGCCCAGAGCCACGCGCGCGCTCTGCTCGACGAGCAGCACCGTGAGGCCTCGCTCCGCGTTCAGCCTGAGGAGCAGGCGCGAGAGCTCTCGCACGACGAGCGGCGCGAGCCCGAGCGACATCTCGTCGATCGCGAGGACGTCCGGGCGGGCCATCAAGCCACGCGCAATCGCGACCAGTTGCTGCTGGCCGCCCGACAAGGCGCCGGCACGCCGCTTCCGCAGGCGTTCGAGCTTGGGCAAGAGCGAGTACAGCCACGACGTGTCCCGATCGCGCACGCGGAAGGCGCCGAGTCTCAAGTTGTCCTCGACCGAGAGCTCGCGGAAGAGTTGTCGACCTTCGGGCACGTGAGCGAAACGCCCGTGGACCACCGCCGTTCCGGCGGCTTTGGCGACGACGCCCGAAAGCGCATTGAGCAGGCTCGACTTGCCGGCTCCGTTCGAGCCGACGAGGGCCACCCTTTCGCCGGCCGCTACGCTCAACGAGACGCCGTCGAGCGCGGTCGCCGATCCGTAGCGCACGGAGAGGTCGGCGACTTCGACCACGTTCATGACGCCTCCGGCGCGCCGAGATAGGCGTCGATGACGGCAGGATCGTCACGGACGCTCGCGGGGCTGCCCTCCGCGATCACGCGGCCGAGATCCAGAACCGTGATGCGGTCCGAGAGGCGCGCGACGAGGGGCACGTCGTGTTCGACCAGCAACACGGTGAGCGAGCCGCCGCGGAGACGCTCGAGCAGTCGCACGAGTTGTGCACGCTCGGACTCCCTCAACCCGGACGCGGGCTCGTCCAGCAGCAGAAGAGAGGGGCCGGCCGCGAGCGCTCGGGCGAGCTGCAGCGATCGGCGGTGGCCGAACGACAGCGACTCGGCCGCTCGATCGGCGAAGCCGGCGAGCCCGACGTCGTCGAGAACCGTCTCGGCGAGCGAGCGTAGACGCGCCTCTTCCAGGCGACAGCGACGCAGGCGCAGCGCGGCCTCGAGAAAACCGTGTCGCCCTCGGAGGTGCGCGCCGACCATCACGTTCTCGAGCGCCGTCAGCCCCGCGAAGACGCGGGCACCTTGGTGAACGATGGCGATGCCCCGTCCGGCGCGCTCGTGCGACGGCAACCGCTCGATGGACGCTTCCCCCAGGAAAATGCGTCCGGCGCTCGGGCGCAAGTGTCCGGCGATCAGGTTGAAAAGCGTCGACTTGCCGGCGCCGTTCGGCCCGATGATGCCTCGCACCTCCCCGGACTCGACGCGAAAACTCACGTCTCGAAGTGCGTGAACGCCGCCGAAGTGGCGGCTGAGCCCTTCGACCCGCAGCATGAGCTCACTCGGCGGCGACCGTGTGCACGAGCTCCTCCTTCGCCCACGCGGTGGGGACCAGTTTGCCGCCGGTCACCGTGTTCACGGAGATGTAGTCACGCGTCAGGCCGGAATGATCGGTCGGCGAGTAGTGGTACTGACCGTTCGGAGTCAGGAGCGTGAGGTGCTCGAGCGCCTGTCGCACGTCCTTGCCGCTCGTGCTGGCCGCCTTGGTGATGGCCTCGAAGAGAAGGAGGCAGGCGCTGTAACCGTCTTGCGCGAACTGCGGCGGGGGGTAGCCGTATTTTTGCTTGAACGGAACCGCCATCTCGTCAATCACGCGCTTCTGCGGACCGTCGGGCAGATAGTCGCCGACGACGCCGATCGCGCTGAGGACGGTAACACCTTCCCCCGCGGCGCCGACCGGGTCGAGCCACAACTTGCTCGCCTGCGACGGGGTCATGAAGAGCGGGATCTTGAGGTCGGCCGCGGCATACTGTTTCGTGACCGTGACGCCCGACGGCCCCGTGCCCCAGAATACGAACGCTTGCGCGCCGGAGCCCTTGAGATGCGTGAAAATCGGGCTGAAATCGGCGGTGCCGCTCTCGAACACCTCGTCCTTCACGATGTCGACGCCGTAATGGGGACTGAGCAGCTTGGTCGCATTGTAGCCTGCGACCGCATAGGCACCCTTGGTGTCGTGAGCCAGCGCAATCTTCTTGATCTTCTGCGCTTGCATGTACTCGAGGTAGCGCTCGGCGTACGCGTTGGAGAGCGCCGGAATCACGAAGACGAAGGGCCGAATCGGCTGGACCTGCTCCTCCGCGGGCGTGAGCGAGAGGTAGGGGATGCCGTCACGGTCGGCAAACGGAACGGTCGCGAGCGCCGAGTTCGAAAACGCCGACCCGATGACCGCCGTGACGTTGGCGGCCTTGAGCTCCCCGTAAGCGATGACGGACTTGTCCGGCAGCGTCTGATCGTCGCGGGTGAGAAGCTCGATCTTCTTACCGAGGAGACCTCCCTTCGAGTTCACTTGCTCGACGGCGAGCTCGACGGCTTTCTTGTCCTCGCTGCCCAGCGCCGAGAACTTGCCGGTCAACGAAGCGATGAGTCCGACGCGAATCGTTCGTACCTGCTCGCCGACGCTCGCACTCGGCGCCGCGTTCGGCTCGGCCCCGGACTTCGCGCCGGTCTTGCAGGCAATCGCCGAGAAGGACAACAGAGCTCCGAGAATGATTCGGCCGAACTGCATTGCTGACTCCTGTTGAAGACGGGTGGTCTCGAGAGAGAGAGCGGTTAAAAGCTGTGAATGTAGTGCAGATTCAGGGCCAGGGAATTCGGCCGGTTGTAGCTGAAGAGTGGGAAGTACGCGTTCGCGAACAGCTTGTTCTCTTTGTCCACGTCCCAGAACACGCCGGGACCGAGCGTCATGAAACGGGCGCGGCCCTGATCTCCGAGCGGTGGAACCGCCTTGCCGTTGTTCGCGCTCCCGTCCGAGAACGTGTAGCGGTCGTCGGTGAACTGCGTGAAGAAGTAACCGTTCACGCCGAGATGCAGTCGTTCGATGATCTCGTACGACGCGGTGAAGTTGACCCAGAACGCCTGCCCCGCCTGCGCGGTCTCCACTCCCGGCATGATCGGCGGCGGATTGGCGGGCCGGAGATTCACGGCGTTGTAGAGGTAATGGAAGCGCGCCGACACCTCGAGGTGCTTGATCGGGAGCACGGTGGCCGCCCAATACGGATTGAACGACGCGAAGTTCGAACCCTGATTGATGTCCTTGTGCGGGTCGTACGCGCCGATGGGCACGATGAGATCGAGCTCGAGGCGATGCGAAAACAGCGGCCTGCCGTCCGAGATGATCGGCTTGAATTGCAGGAAGGCGCCCACGACGGGGTCGCCCATCCCGAACCCGTTATTTTTGAGTTGAATCCCGGGAGGCGGGGGCGCGGGTTTGAAGCTCGTGTCGAACGCGATGACCGGAACGATCACGTTGATGCCGGGGTGAGCGGCCTCACCGAACAGCGTTTCGGGCAGCACGTACACGAGCTGATTGATGAGAACGTAGGCGTCGAGCTTGGGGTCGTTGAAGACGGGCTCGGCCTTGCCCTCCTCACCGTTGATGCTCCGCGCTCGGGAATACGTGGCGTAACCGAGGTAGACGAAGCCTTCTTCGTTCTTGCCAAAGCCGTCGTAAAAGCTCGTGAGGCCCAGGTTGAGGCCCGCCGGCTCCTGATTCGCGGCCCGCGCCTCGCCGGCGATCAGTCCCGACGCTGCCAAGCCCGCCAGCGCGACGGCAAAGCGCGCGCGTGTGCCTACAAGAACCGTGTGAAGGGAAATCCCTCCGAATCGTCGACCCATGTTGATGCTCTCCTCGGCGGTCGCGGGGACGAGGCTACAACTACTATAGTACACATCAGAATGTCTCTCAGATTGTTTCGAGCCTTCGCCGGCAGCACGGCGCGCTCGCACTCCCAGGCAGAAAAATCCGCTCGGGCGCGACGCGCGGCGGCCCAGCTGGACACGTTGAATCTATTATAGTAGATGTCAGGGGCTCGCCGATGACGACCTCACGCCTTGCCGAGTGCCGCACGCCGAGTGGCTCGCACGGACGGGAATCGACCCGCGGGCACGCATGATTGCGGCTGCAGAACACGAGTCGCCGCGGATGTTCGCCCCACCGGCGGTCGACCTCCTCGAGCATCCCGACGGCTCGCTGCTCTTACGCTCCCGCCAGTCGCTCAAGCGCTACGAGCGCTGCATCGGGGAGTACCTGCAACGCTGGGCCGCCGCCGCGCCGGCACGCCCGTTTCTCATGGAGCGGGGACGCGATGGACGCTGGCAGGGGGTCACCTATCGAGAGGCGCTCGAGCAAGTGCGCCGCATCGGCACCTGGTTGCTCGAGCGGAACCTGTCCGCGGAACGTCCGGTCGTCGTCCTCTCGGAGAACAGCGTGGAGCACGGACTCTTGCTGCTCGCGTGTCAGTACGTCGGGGTGCCGATCGCGCCGATTTCACCCGCCTACGCGCTTTTGTCGAAGGATTTCGGAAAGCTCACGCGCATCGTCGAAGCGCTCCGGCCCGGGGTGATTTACCTGTCCGATCGGGTTCGCTTCGGCCCGGCGCTCGCCGCGATCCGGGGACTGCACGATGCGGTCGTCGTCGCCGGTGACGGAGCCGCCGACGACGGCGTGCTCTCGTTCGACGCGCTCGGGCTCGAGGTCGACCTGGCTGCCGTGGGCGCCGCGTTCGCCGCGGTCACCCCCGACACGATCGCCAAGTTCTTGTTCACGTCGGGCTCGACCGACGAGCCCAAGGCCGTGGTCAATACGCATCGCATGCTGTGCGCGAATCAACAGGCGATTCGACAACTCTGGCCCTTCCTCGACGAGCCGCCCGTGCTGGTCGACTGGTTGCCGTGGCATCACACGTTCGGCGGGAACCACAACTTCAACCTGACGCTGTGCAACGGAGGCACGCTCTACATCGACGGCGGGCGGCCCGTGGCGGGTCAGTTCGAAACCACGCTGGAGAACCTGCGTGAAATCGCCCCGACCGTCGTCTTCAACGTCCCGCGCGCGTACGACCTCCTGACTGCGGCGTTGCGCGCCGACGTCGAGCTCCGTCAACGCTTTTTCGGTAACGTTCGGCTGCTCTTCTACGCCGCGGCCGCTCTGCCTCAGCACGTGTGGGACGGCTTGCGATCGCTCGCGCGCGAAACGTTGGGGCGTGAGGTGCCCCTGGTTTCGTCGTGGGGACTCACGGAGACGGCGCCGGCCGCGACGAGCTGCCACTATCGAGCCGAGCGCGCCGGAGTGGTCGGCCTGCCGATCCCGGGGTGCGAGCTCAAACTCGTGGCCGCGGGCGAGACGCTCGAGGCGCGCGTGCGCGGGCCTCACGTGACGCCCGGCTATTGGAAGCAGCCGGCGCTCACCGCCGAGTCGTTCGACGAAGAAGGCTTCTTCCGAACGGGCGACGCCATGCGCTTGGTCGATGCCGACCGGCCCGAACGGGGGCTGCTTTTCGACGGGCGGCTCGGGGAAAACTTCAAGCTGAGCACGGGCACCTGGGTTCACGTGTGCGTGCTTCGATTGAAGGCGCTCGCCGCGCTCGCGGCGGTCGCGCAGGATCTCGTCGTGACGGGGCACGATCGCCACGAGATCGGCCTGCTCGTCATCCCCAATCTGAACGCGTGCCGCGCGCTGTGCGCTCTGGACGCCGACGCTCCGGCGACCGTGCTCATCTCGCACCCGGCGGTCCGCGCACAGGTGGCCGCCGGATTGGCCGAGCTCGCTCGTTCGAGAAGCGGCTCCTCCACCCACCCGGTGCGAGCGCTCGTGATGCTCGAACCGCCTTCCATCGACGCGGGTGAAATCACGGACAAGGGCTACATCAATCAGCGCGCCGTCTTGATCCGTCGGGCCGCCCTGGTGGAGCGGCTCCACGCGGTTCCGAAGGATCCCGACGTGATCCTGCCCGACGACGCTCGCGGGACGAATCACCTGGGGAGCTCGTGACGAAAGCGGCGCCGCCGTCGAGAACAGCCATGGACGAAGCTTCGACCGGAAAAGCACAAACCACGAACTACGAAGACGTCTGGCTCGTGGCCGGCGTGCGCACGCCCTTCGCCGACTACCAGAGCGTGCTGAGCGGCATTTCGGCGACCGACCTCGGCATCTTCGCCGCGCGCGCCCTTTTCGAGCGGAGCGGCGTGCCTGCCGCCGACGTGGACAGCGTCGTCGCCGGCAGCGTCGCTCAAACGAGCTTCGACGCGTACTACCTTCCACGGCACATCGGCCTCTACGCCGGAGTGCCGCTCGAGGTGCCGGCATTGCTCGTCCATCGTCTCTGCGGCACGGGCTTCGAAACGATCCTCACGGCCGCGGATCAGATCGCTTTGGGCAAGGCACGCCTCGCGCTTTGCGTGGGCAGCGAGTCCATGTCCCGGAACCCGATCGCCGCTTACTCGCATCGCGGCGGATTCAAGCTCGGACAGGTCGAATTCAAGGATTTCTTGTGGGAGGCGACGCTCGACACGGCCGCCAAGACGCGCATGGGCGAGACCGCCGAGAACCTCGCTCGACGCTACGCGATTCGCCGTGAGGAGACGGATCGTTTCGCGGAGCAGAGCTTCGCCCGCGCCGTGGCCGGCTGGGAGAGCGGCGTGTATGCGGGTGAGATCGCGGCCGTGACCACGCGAGCGTTCGAGCTCCAGGGCTACGAAACTCGCGGGCTCAGGCTGCCGCGTGACGTTGCGCGGTTCGAGCGCGACGAGCACGTGAAGCCGAGCGCGTTCGACGTCCTTCAACGCCTCCGTCCGGCCTTTCGCGACGACGGCGTGCAAACGGCGGGCAACAGCTCCGCGATGGTCGACGGCGCCGGCGCGGTGCTCGTCGCCTCGGGCAGTTACGTGAGGGCGCACGGCCTCCGGCCGCTCGCGCGCATCGTGGCAGGCGCGAGCGTGGGCGTGCCGCCGGAGATCATGGGCATCGGGCCCGCGCCGGCGATCCGCGCCGTGCTGAAGAGCGCGAAGCTCGAGCAAAGCTCCGTCGACCGCTTCGAAATCAACGAAGCGTTCGGCGCGCAATATCTGGCCGTGGAAAAGGAGCTCGGCCTCGACCGAGCCAAAGTGAACGTTCATGGCGGGGCGATCGCCATCGGGCATCCGCTCGCCGCCACGGGCGTCCGTCTGACGACGGCCGTCGCGCGTGAACTCGGGCGCTCGAACGGGGAGTTCGGCATCTCTTCGGCATGCGCGGGGGGCGGACAAGGCATCGCGATCTTGCTCCAGCGGGCTGCATGAACCACGCCGGCATGCTCGACGCCCGAATCGTGTCGCCCGCGCGCGCAAGCGCCGATCGAGGATTTTAGGAAACCAACGGATGCAACTCAAAGGCTCGATCTTCCTGGTCACGGGCGGCAGCTCCGGCCTCGGCGCCGCCACCGTCAGGCGCTTCCACGCGGCTGGCGCACAGGTCGTGATCGCGGACGTCGAAGCGGAGCGCGGTGAGCGGTTGGCCGCGGAGCTCGGCGACGGCGTCGCCTTCTGCAAGACGGACGTGACGAGCGAGACCGACGCTCAGGCAGCGGTCGATACGGCGGGCAAGCGCTTCGGCGGCTTGAACGGGCTCGTGAACTGCGCGGGGATTGGGCCTGCCGAACGCGTCGTCGGCAAGAAGGGCACGCACCGCCTGGAGACGTTCACGCGCGTGGTGAGCGTCAACTTGATCGGCGCCTTCAACATGATCCGCCTGGCGGCGACGGCGATGGCGGGGGCCACGCCGAACGCTGCGGGAGAGCGCGGCGTGATCGTCAACACCGCGTCGGTGGCGGTGTGGGACGGACAGATCGGACAAGCGGCGTACTCGGCGTCGAAGGGCGGCATCGTGGCGATGACGCTGCCGATCGCGCGCGAGCTCGCTCAAAGCGGCATCCGCGTCTGCACCATCGCTCCGGGCATCTTCGACACGCCCATGCTCGCCGGGCTGCCGAGCGACGTGCAGCAAGCTCTCGGCAAGAGCGTGCCGTTTCCGGCGCGACTCGGCCGCGCGGACGAGTACGCGGCGCTCGCCCAGCACATCGTCGAAAATGAAATGTTGAACGGCGCGTCCATCCGTCTGGACGGCGCTTTACGCCTGGCGCCTCGCTGAACATACTCTTTTCGATGAAGCACCCCGCGAGAAACAAGCCGAAAGCCGGACGCGCCACCTCACGCGTCAAAGCGCCGAGCGAGACGCCGCTCGGGGACCGCGCAGCGGGCAAGCTCGCACTGCTGCCCAATGAGGGCGAGCTTCACGCACTCCTGGGTCAGCGCGTGCGAGACGCGCGCGCTCGGCGCTTCATGACGCGCAAGGCGCTCGCCGAGGAGTCCGGCATCTCGCTCGCGTACCTCGCGCGGGTCGAAGGTGGAACGGGCAATATCTCGCTCGGGCTGCTCCAGCGCCTCGCGCTCGCGCTGAACCTTCCGATCGAGAGCTTCTTCACCTCGGACGAAGCGCCGAGCGCGGACTTCACGCTCATCGTCGAATTTCTCAAGCGGCAGCCCCCCGAGCGACTGGCTCAGATTCGACAGCAGCTGTTCGACGGCGAGGCGGGCGGGGTGCGCATCGCGTTGATCGGCATCCGCGGGGTCGGCAAATCGACGCTCGGACCGCTCTTGGCGGAACGGCTGGGCATTCCGTTCGTCGAGCTGAATCGCGAAATCGAGAAGGAGGCGAACCTCGCCGTCAGCGAGATTTTCACGCTCTACGGCCAGCACGGCTACCGCGTACTCGAGCGGAGCTGCCTGCAGCGGGTGCTCGCCGAGTATCCCGACGTCGTGCTCGCGACCGGCGGCGGCATCGTCGCCGAGTCCGCGACCTACGAGCTCTTGCTCTCGTCGTTCTTCACGATTTGGCTCAAGGCGAAGCCGCGGGTCATGTTCGAGCGCGTCCTCGCGCAACACGACGCTCGCATCGCGAGCACGCAGCTGCGAGACGAAGCGGTCGAGAACATCGGTCGCACGCTCGAAGCACGCCGCCATCTTTACGAGCTCGCCCACGCCTCCTTCGACACGAGCGGCAAGACGCTCGAGCAAATCGTGACCGCGCTCGTCGCGACCTTGCCGCGCGACACGCGATCCTCGTTGGTGCGGACGGTCCCGCGGTAGGAGGTGATTTGGAGCTCGTTGCGCAGCGCCGGAAGCTCGGGCCTCGTGGAGGCGGCCGATGACGTTCGCGATCCGGGTGCTGAGCGAGCCCCCACGTTCGGTGCCGGCGCTCGAGGGAGAAACGATTCTGACGAGCCTGCTCGAGGCGGGGGTCGCTTTTCCGCACAACTGCCAGTCCGGCAACTGCGGCGCCTGCAAATGCGAGCTCCTCGAAGGCGACGTGCTCGATCTGCCCCACTCCGAATACGCGCTCAGTGCCGAGGAGCGTTCACGAAATTTGATCCTCGCGTGCCGCACTCAGGTGTGGAGCGACTGCACCGTGCGCCCGCTCGAGGCGGACGAGACCGTCTTGCATCCGTCTCGTGTCATGCGTTGCCGCGTCGTCGGTGCGGCGAGCCTCACCCACGACGTGAAGCAGCTGAAGCTCACCATCGAGAGCGGCGGCCCCTACTCCTTTTCGGCCGGTCAGCACGCGAAGCTCAAGTTCGGACCCGGTATTCCGGACCGGAACTATTCGATGGTGAATCGCCCGAGCGAGGCGGACCTCGAGTTCTTGGTGCGTCTGATGCCGCAGGGGCGGGCGAGCGGCTACGCCTTCACGAGCCTGCACGTCGGCGACGTGGTCACGGTCTCCGGCCCCTTCGGCAACGCTTATTGGCGCGAGAACCACCGCGGCCCCATCCTCGCGGTGGCGGGCGGGAGCGGCCTGGCCCCGATCTTGTCGATCGTCGGGGCGGCGCTCGAAGCGGATTCGAATCGGCGGATCCACCTGTATTTCGGCGTCCGCGACGAACGCGACGTGTTCTTCGAAGGGCGACTCGCCGAGCTCGCCCGGCGCCACCCGCAACTCTCCGTCAAGATCGTGCTCTCAGAACCGAGCCGACCGACGGCACGTCCGTCGGGGTTCGTGAGCGACGCGGTGGACGCGGAGTGGTCGTCGCTCGACGGCTTCAAGGCGTACGTCGCCGGGCCGCCGCCGCTGGTGGAGGCGCTCCAGCGAAAACTCACGGCGAAGGGCGTGCCGCTTCGCGACGTGCACGCCGACGCCTTCTACAGCCAGGCGGACGACGCATTCAACGTCAGCTGATCGAGGAGCCCGCGGGATGACGACCACCGAATCTCACGTGACAGGAAATGCCGCCGAGCTCGACGACGCGACTCCTCGATCCCTGGCGGGCCGCGTGGCGCTCGTCACCGGCGGCGCGCGCGGCATCGGGCTCGCCATCAGCAAGAGGCTTCACGCGCTCGGCGCGAGCGTGGTCATCGCCGACAGCGGCGTCTCGATCCGCGGCGACGAGCCGGATCCGAGCGTCGCCGAAAGAGCGGCCGGCGAGCTCGGCGCGCATGCCTTGCCCTTCACGTCGGACATCGCGACGCCCGAAGCCGCGCTCCGGGCCGTGACGAGGGCGGTCGCCGAGTTCGGCGGCCTCGATCTGGTCGTCAACAACGCCGCGATCGTGCGCGACGGCTTCGTCTTCAAGACGAACGCCGCGAACTGGGACGCCGTCGTGCGCACCAACCTGAGCGCCGCGTTTTACGTGCTCGCGGCGGCCACTCCTCACTTGCGAGAGCAGGCGAAGTCGGGACGCGCGCCGGGTCGCATCGTCAACGTCACGTCGTCCACCGGGCTCTACGGCAACCTCGGCCAATCCGCGTACGCGAGCGCCAAGGCCGGGCTCGTCGGGCTCACGCGGGTCGTCGCGATGGACATGGCGCGCTCGGGCGTCACCTGCAACGCGATCGCGCCGTTCGCGGCCACGCGCGTCACCGAAGCGATTCAGCCGGCCAATCCGGCGCAGGCCGAGTACAAGGCGCGCGCGCTCAAAGTCCCCGCCCGCTTCGTGGCGGAGCTCGTCGCGTTTCTTTGCAGCGCCGAAGCCGCGGACGTGAGCGGCCAACTCCTCGGGGTGCGCGGGCGTGAAGTCTTTCTGTTCGCGCAGCCTCGCCCGCTCGCGACCTTGACGCTGCCTGCTGCAGGGCTCGGCGCGGAGCAATTCGCGCAGGCGTTCAAAGAACGGCTCGCGGGAAATCTCACCGATATGAGCACCGACCTCGAAGCCTTCAACACGGAACCGGCCATTTAGGAGTCGAACGATGGCGAACGCGTATCACGAAGTGAAAGCGGTGGCGGATCTCGCGAACGAGCCTGGCGAGTACCGCGAGGCGATCTGCAAGATCGTCGCGAGCCACACCGTCAACGAGCTCTACGGCGCGCAGGTCTTCGATGAACCGGCGATTTTCTACGCGCCGACGCCCTACGCGAAGTGGCTCGCCTGCCGCATCGCCATGGAGGAGTACCACCATCACGTGCGCTTCAAGGGGCTCGCCGACGAGCTCGGCATGCCCGCCGCAGCGACCGATCCGAAGCTCAAGCAACCGCTCAGCATCTTCGGCTTCCAGCTGAAGTCATGGCCGGAGTTCTGCGTGATCAAGCTGCTCGCGGATCTCGCCGAGATCCTCCAGGTCGAGGACCTCTTGCATTGCAGCTTCGTGCCGCTCCGCACGATCGGTCGGGTGACGATGCCCGAGGAAAAGTTCCACGCTCAGTTCGGCAAGGACTTTTGCACGGAGCTCTGTCGGACCGAGGACGGCCGGCGCGACGTACAGCAAGCGATCGACGACTATGCGCCGTACCTGCCCCAGTTCTTCGGAGCCAGCGGTTCGAAGAACAACGAGACCTATCGCCGCTACGGCTTGAAAGAACGTCGCAACGAGGAGATGCGCGCCGACTTTCTCGAGCGCGGCCGCGCCGTCGTCGAAGGATTGGGCCTCAGGTTTCCGGCGCTCGCGAACGCGACCGCTTAGCCGAGTGCGTGGAGAGTGAGATGGTCGCGGCTTCGCCTGCCCTGTCCGAACGTGCCGAGTTCTACCGGCGCATCGACCGCGAGCACCTGACGCCGCTCTGGGAAGTGTTGGGCAAACTCGTCCCGCGGGCGCCGACCTCGCCCTGTGTGCCGGCGCTCTGGCCGTACTCCACGCTGCGACCGTCCCTGCTCGAAGCCGGTCGTTTGATCACGGCGGAGGAGGCCGAACGGCGCGTCCTCGTGCTCGAAAACCCCGGACTACGCGGAGCTTCGTCGATCACACACACGCTCTACGCCGGACTCCAGCTGATCATGCCGGGAGAGATAGCGCCGAGTCACCGCCACACGCAGTCCGCGCTGCGCTTCGTGGTGGAAGGTACCGGAGCGTACACGGCCGTCGACGGCGAACGAACGACGATGCATCCGGGTGACTTCATCGTCACCCCTCCGTGGACCTTCCACGATCACGGCAACCCGAGCGCGGCTCCCGTCGTCTGGCTCGACGGTCTCGATATCCCGATGGTCTCGTTTTTCGACGCCGGGTTCGCCGAACGTTACGGCGAAGCGTCGCAACCCGTGACCAAACCCGAAGGCGACGCCCTGGCGCGCTACGGAGCGAACCTGTTGCCGCTCGAACACGCGCCGACCTCGCGCACGACGCCGCTTCTCGCCTATCCGTATCGCCGAACACGCGACGCTTTGGACACCCTCCATCACGGCCGGCAGCCCGACCCGCATCACGGCATCAAGATGCAGTACGCCAATCCGGCGAACGGCGGCTACCCCATGCCGACGATCGGCGCGTTCATCCAGCTCCTGCCCAAGGGGTTTCGCGGCCGAGGCTATCGGGCGACCGACGGCACGGTGTTCAGCGTCGTCGAGGGGCACGGACGCACGCGCATCGGTGACCGCTCGTTCGAATGGGGCGCCAAGGACGTGTTCGTCGTGCCGGCGTGGTGGCGAGTCGAGCACGAGGCGGACGAAGACGCGGTGCTCTTCAGCTTCTCGGACCGACCCGCGCAGAAGGCGCTCGGACTTTGGCGGGAAGAGCTCGAGGCATGAGCGCTTGGTTCTCGATGTTGGGCGAGCCGGTCGCGGCGGACGAGCGCAGGTTGGTCGCGGGCTATCTGCGCGGCCTCGACGTCACGGAAGACTTGCCGGTCGAGCGCGTCGCCGATTGGAACGACGCGCGCGCCGTCGTGACGGACGCCGGGTGGGACCACCGCTGGTGGGACGCCGAGCAGCGCGAGAAAGAGCGACTCTGGGCAAGAGCCGTGGAGACGCACGGCGAGAGCGAGCTGCTCGTGGCCGTTTCGCAAACGCTCGAGGCGAGCGACGCATTGCGACGCGCGGCGGCGAGCGCGGCGGAACGATTCGGCTGCGAAGACGCCGGGCTCGTGGGCTCGGCCGCAGGCGCGGCCAGCCAGGCGTTTCACCTCACCGAGCTCGCGCGGCTCGCGGGCGAGAGCGACGAACACCCGTTTTACTTGAAGCGCGCGCTCTTCGCGGCCGGTCGTTGGCCCCTCGGCATCCTGCGCGGGCGCTATCGCATTTTCTGAAGAGAGGCACCGAAGCATGACGACCCATGACCTAGCGTTCACCTTCGCGCCGCCGGAACGACCGCGCGTCGCGGTCGCGGGGACGAACGAATGGTTTCCCGTGCACCGCATCTATTGCGTCGGCAGAAACTACGCGGATCACGCGCGTGAAATGGGCGCGAATCCCGAGCGCGAGCCGCCCTTCTTCTTCGCCAAGCCGGCCGACGCCGTCGTCGCGTCCGGTGCGACCGTCGCGTACCCGCTCGCGACTCGGAATTTCCATCACGAGATCGAGCTCGTCGTCGCCGTCGGTCGGGAGGCCGTGAATCTCGACCGGCAGGCGGCGCTCGACTGCGTCTACGGCTACGCCGTCGGGGTCGATTTGACGCGCCGTGACTTGCAACTCGCGGCGCGCGACGGCGGTCGGCCTTGGGACGCGGGCAAGGGCTTCGACCAATCGGCGCCGGTCACGCCGATCCGTCGCGCCACCGAGGTCGGGCATCCGGTGAGCGGCGCGATTTGGCTCAAGGTGAATGAAGCCGTGCGCCAGAGCGCGGACATCGCACAGCTCATTTGGCCGGTGCCGGACGTGCTCGTGCACCTCTCGCGGCTCTTCGTCTTGAAGCCGGGCGATCTGATTTACACCGGCACCCCCGCCGGTGTGGGTCCGCTCGAGCGCGGCGATCGCGTGACCGGCGGCATCGCGGGCATCGGCGAAATCGCTTTGACCATCGGCCAATAGCTTGGAAATCGTCCTCTACAACTACTTTCGTAGCTCGGCCTCGTACCGGGTCCGGATCGCGCTGAACCTGAAGCAGCTCGACTACGAGTACCGGCCGGTGCACTTGACTCGCGCCGGCGGCGAGCAGTTCGCTCCCGAGTTTCGAACGCTGAATCCACAGTCGCTCGTGCCCGTGCTCGAGCACCGGGGGAAACGCTTGACGCAGTCGCTCGCCATCCTCGAGTACCTCGAGGATGTCTGGCCGGAGCCGGCGCTCCTGCCGAAGGCCGCTGCGGAGCGCGCCCGAGTTCGAGCGCTGGCGCTCGCGGTCGCGTGTGAGATCCATCCGCTCAACAATCTGCGCGTCCTCCACTATCTCAGCGGCACGGTCGGTGCACCGACCGCCGTGAAAGACGACTGGTATCGACACTGGGTGACGCTCGGCCTCGAGGCGCTCGAACGCGAGCTCGGCGACGGCGCTCGAACGGCCGAATTCTGTCACGGCAGCGCGCCCACCATCGCCGATTGTTGCTTGATCCCCCAGCTCTTCAACGCCCGTCGCTTCGCTTGCGATTTGTCTTCGTACCCGACCCTGCTCGCGATCGAGCAGCATTGTCTCGCTTTGCCGGCGTTTCGCGACGCCGCGCCGGAACGGCAGCCTGACGCGGAGTGAGGTTGTCGCGGTCGTTCGAACGCAAGAGTTCCCATGCCTGAAATCGTCACCATCACGCGACAGGGTCGCGTCGGCGTCGTCGCTCTGAACAACCCGCCCGTGAACGCGCTCTCGCACGCGCTGCGCAAAGAGCTCTGCGCGCGGCTCGCCGACGCGCTCGCGACGCCGGAGATCGAAGCCATCGTGCTCTGGTGTGAGGGACGTACTTTCGTGGCCGGCGCGGACATTCGGGAGTTCGGTCGAGAGCCGCAGTCGCCCGACGTGCCCGAGGCCGTCGAGTTCGTCGACGGGGTCGGCAAGCCGGTCATCGCCGCGCTTCATGGCACGACGCTCGGCGGCGGCCTCGAGCTCGCGCTCGCTTGTCACTTTCGCGTGGCGGCGCCCGCGACCAAGCTCGGATTTCCGGAGGTGTCGCTCGGCATCCTGCCGGGCGCGGGCGGGACGCAACGCTTGCCGCGCCTCGTCGGCGTGCGCGCGGCCCTCGAGCTGATCGTCGGCGGCGCGCCGGTGAACGCCGCTCGCGCGCAAGAACTCGGCTTGGTGGACGCGCTCATTCCGGGAGACCTCAAGGCGGGCGCGATCGCGTTCGCGGAGCGCGTCATCGACCAAAAGCAGCCTCCGCGCAAGGCGAGCGCACTGACCGCGACCCTCGACTCGCCGACGCTCTTCGAAGAGTTCGAAGCCGGTCTGCGCGATCGCTTCCGGGGCCAACTGGCGCCATTCCATTGCGTGCAGGCGGTGCGCGCCGCGGTCGAGCTGCCTTTTCCCGAAGGCTTGAAAGCCGAACGCCGGCTCTTTGCCGAACTGATGTCTTCCGCGCAGGCAAAAGCGCAACGACACGTTTTCTTCGCGGAGCGCGAGGTGGCGAAGGTGCCTGGACTGGCGAACGACACGCCGACGCGACCCGTGAAGAGCGCCGCCGTGGTCGGCGCGGGCAGCCTGGGCACGATGGTCGCCATCTGTTTTGCCGACGCCCATCTGCCGGTGAGCCTGGTCGAGTTCTCACACGAACGTCTCGACCGCAGCCTAGGCAGCATGCGCGAGCATTACGCGCAGGCCGTCGCCGCCGGCCGCTTGGACGCGGCCGAAATGGAAGCACGGCTTCGCTGCGTGCGTCCGACGCTCGACGACGACGAGCTCGGGCTCGCCGATCTCGTCGTCGAAGCGGTGTTCGAGGATTTGGAGCTCAAGCGCCAGGTCTTCGCGAAGCTCGACGCGAGCTGCAAGCCCGGCGCCATCCTCGCCACGACGACCTCGCATCTCGACGTCGAAGCCATCGCGCGGGCGACCAAACGCCCCGAGGACGTGTTGGGCATGCACTTTCCGAGTCCGATCCCTTCGATACGCCTGGTCGAAATCGCGCGCACGCGCCGGACGGCCCCGGACGTGTGGGCGAGCGCGCTGAGCCTCTGCCGCTCGCTCGGCAGACTGCCGGTCCCCGTGTTCGCGCGTCCCGGCTTCGTGGGGCAGCGCATGCTTTCGCAAGAACTCCGCGAAGGGCTCTTCTTGTTGGAGGAGGGAGCGCTGCCGGAACAGGTCGACCGCGTGTGCTACGACTTCGGGTTTCCACTCGGGCCGTTCGCTGCGGCGGACCGCGACGGGCTCGACGTGATCGGCTTGTACCGCAATCTCGACTTCGAGCGATTTTCGGAGCGCGAGCGAGCTTGCGACATCCTGGATCAGGTTTGCGAGCGCGACCGGTTCGGACGCCGGACGGGCGCGGGCTTTTACCGCTACGCGCACGACGGGACGCGCACCTCCGATCCGGAGATCACGAAGCTCATCGTCGAGCACTCCGAAGCGTGCGGGATCAACCGACGGACGATTACGGACGAGGAGATCCTCGAGCGCTGTCTTTACGCCATGATCAACGAGGGCGCGCGAATTCTGGACGAGGGCGTGGCGGCGCGCCCGCTCGACGTCGATATGATTTGGATCCACGGCTACGGCTTTCCGACGCATCGCGGAGGACCGATGTTTTACGCGGACCAACTCGGACTTTCCCGCGTCCATCGCGCGATCCTCGATTTTCAAAATCAGGTCGATCCGGTGAGCTGGGCCGCGTCACCGCTCCTCACGCGCCTGAGCAAGAATGGGAGCGGATTTTACGGGACGCCCTGACGCGTGCTCTGCGCTGTCGCCGTGCGGCATATCGGCCCTAGGCCGATATACCTATGCGACGACAACTACGCACTCGAAGCGTCTTTTGAAGCTGCAATGGGAAGCCTGCTTAATGCAGCATGCGTTACTGTGAGACTGTGACTCGAGAAGGCCGGCGTTCGACCTCGTCGAGGCCCGCGCGGAGGTCGCCATGACGCTTTCACATCGCCGATTCTACTTTGCCTCGCTCGTCGCCGTCGGACTGCCGCTCTCATGCGGAGGTTCGGGAACGACGCCCGGAACCGGAGGCTCGAGTACCGGCGCCTCCGCGGGGGTCGCTCAAGGATCCGGTGGCACGACTTCCACCGGGGGAACGGGCACCGGCGGAACGGGCACCGGCGGAACGGGCGTGAGCGGGACTGGAGGTAGCGTCGCGACCGGCGGCACGTCCGCGAGCGGAGCGGGCGGCGGCTCTGGCACGGGCCCCGCGGGCGGCATGGGCATGGGCCGAGGTGGACGCGCAGCGGGCGGCGGCGGCCTTTCGAATGGTGTGGGCGGCGGGAGCGGCGGCACCGTGACCGGCAGCGGCGGCGCAGCGACGAGCGGCGGCGCGGGAGCGAGCGGCGGGATGCCCGCAGCCGGGGGCACTTCCTCGGGCTGCGGCTCGTCGAATACGACGTCGCCCTGCGGCACGAAGGGCACGATGTGCAGTATCGACGTCAGCGGGACGACCCGGCAGTACTACGTGCAGCTCCCGAAGACTTACGACCCGTCGACGCCGTACCGTCTGATATTTCAGTTTCATCCATGGGGCGGCACTGCCGATCAGGCGCTCACCATGTATGGTCTGAATTCCGGTCTACCAGACTCCATTTTCGTCACGCCGCAGGGCTTGGACGCGGGTAGCAACGGACCCGGCTGGGCGAACACGAACGACGAAGACATTGCGTTCACGAAGAGCATGCTCGCCGACGTTCAGGGGAAGTACTGCGTCGACAACTCGCGCATCTTCTCGGTCGGCTTCAGCTACGGCGGCATGATGTCGGATGCCATCGGCTGCGAGATGAGCGACGTCTTCCGCGCGATCGCGCCGATGTCCGGCGCGCTCTACAGCGACCCCACCTGTAAAGGCACGGGCCCCCATATCGCGATGTGGGGCTCTCACGGCACGAACGACACGGTCGTTCCGATCGCCGACGGACGCGCCGCACGCGACAAGATCCTCGCGCAAAACCACTGCGGAACGACCACGATGCCGGTCGATCCGAGTCCCTGCGTGAAATACGAAGGCTGCGACCCCGGTTACGACGTGACCTGGTGCGAGTGGGACGGTCCCCACGGCATCCCGAGCTTCGGCAGCAGCGCCATCACGGCCTTCTTGAAGCAATTCTGACGGAGGCGCGGCGCCTGCGGCCGAGGCTCAAACAAACGGTTCCGAGCGTGAGCGCGGTCAGGAACCCGCCAGGTGGCCCCCGGCGCGAGCCGACCTGCCGGCAGCCGCAACCCTGAGCACCACTAAAACCGCGATCGCTTGTGGCACCTCCGCTCGCGGTGGTGCCCGCGGCCTCGGCGCCGCCCGTGCTCCCGCTAGTCGGCGAGCTTGGACCGACCGGAGAGCCACCTCGACCGCCCGCGGCGCTCACTCCAGCCGTCGCCGCGATCGCACCGCCGACGCCCCCGTGAGCGCTCGAAGACCCACCGTTTTCGGGCCCCGCGCTCGACCCGCCGATGGCACGGAAGCCGCCGACTCCCGGCGAGCCGCCGACCGCGGGCAAGCCGCCGGTCCCAGGCGAACCGCCCATCGCGGATGAGCCTGCCGTTGCGGACGAACCGCCGATCGCGGGCGAGCCTGCCGTCGCTGGTGAGCCGCCGAACGCCTGAAAGCCGCCGCCCGCGTTGCCGCTGCCAGCCCCGCCGCCGGGAGCGCCTCCGCCGCCGCTCATGCCTCCGTCATCATCGGGCATGGCGCCCGCGGGGCCCGTCGCGTCGTCGGCAGTGAGCGAAAGGACCGCGTAGCCGTCGATGAAGTTCACGTTGCGCGGATCGTGCGTCGAGAGATTCTTCGGCGAGCTCCAGTTGCCGGTGGACCACCCGCTCGGCAGGCTCGAACCGTCGAAGTCCTGCCGCCACGTGAGGGTAAACGTCCCGTTTTCGTACGCCGAGTACTGCACCCAATCGATGTATTGGTGCACGGGCAGGATACTCGGACTGAAGTTGCCGCCGAATGAGGAATCGCCCGGCCAGATGTTGAAGTGCAGTTGCATGCCGTTCGGAGCGTTGTCGGCGTAGGCGGTCGCGACATCACCCGTCTCCTGGCGGATCTGCACGCCGTCCACGAGCCACGTGATCGAGTCGGGAAGCCACTCGTACGCGTACACGTGATACCCGCCGCACGGGTCGACGCTCAGGTTGGCCTTTTCACTGTGGTCGCCCACGGGGTCCCCGAAGAGCGCGTTGGTCTGCACGTGGCAGTCGGCGCCGAGCTTCTCGTAGTCGAGCTCGTTCCAGAAGGTCCCTGCTTTGTCGGAGCCGTCTTTCCAGAGAAAAAAGGAGCTCACCACGCCGTCTCCCGCTGCAAAACGCACGCGCGCCTCGAAGCGTCCGTAGTGATAAGAGGTCGAAGTGTAGAGCTCCGCGCTTGCCGTGGCCGTCGCGCGCGGAGCGAGTAGCAGGGCCGCAAAAAACGCCGGCATACGAAGCTTCGAACTGATCATGCGACGTGCTCGTCTCCGCGAAGGACCGCGACAGGCGGCCTCTTTCGGGTTTAGCTCGCGCAGCGGGAGCGCTTATTCGCATTTCTTGAGAAACCCGCGTGCGCGGCGGCACGACGCGCGGTCCGTCCTCGAGGCTCGACGGACGCGGCGATAACACCCGGAGCTGGTGTGAGCGCCGCCGACGCACGTCGGAGCGAGCGCAGTGGCGACGAACCTCGGTTTCCGTCAGACGAAATGCTTGCTCTTCGTCTGGGAAAGGAGCGGGTCGGTCGACTCAGCTCCTGATGCTGGGATTGATTGAGTCGCTCGTGGGAATATGCATCAATCGCTCTAATGAGCATTTTCAGAAGGCTCTGGGGACGGGGCCAGACGCCGCGCTACGCAAGCGCCGTCCTCGCACTCGCCGCGCTCACCTGCTCTTGCAGCAGCAACAAGGAGCTCGATCAAGGCTCGCTCGGGGCGAGCGGCGGCGTCGGTGGCGGCGGCACGCCCACTGACGTCGGCGGGACCGGTGCCAACGGCGGAACGGGCACGGGCGGCGATGTCGGAAACACGACTGGCGGTTCCGGAGGCCAGGGCGGCACGACGGTGGTCGTGGTCATGCCGTCAGGCGGCGGCGGAACGGGCGGTGAGATGCCCACGCCGTCCGTCTGTGGTGACGGCCGCGTCGACCCGCTGCTGCACGAGGAATGCGACGACGGTAACGTCGTAGGCATGGACGGCTGCTCGGCGACTTGCACGCTCGAGCCCGGGTGGTCGTGTCCGTTTCCGGGTTTGCCCTGCGACGCGGCAGAGTGCGGCGACGGGATCGTCGCCGGCAGGGAGCGCTGCGATTTCGGCCCTTCGCCGCCCGACGGCTGCGACGCGACGACTTGTACGGTGGAGCCTGGTTACGCCTGCGACGCGACGGGCTGCCACCAGACGGTGTGCGGCGACGGCGTTGCGGAGGGCTCCGAAGCCTGCGACGACGGCAATGACGAGTGGGGCGACGGCTGCACCCCGGACTGCAAGCGCGAGCCCGATTGCAGCGGCGCGTCGTGCACCACGACCTGCGGTGACGGCTTGTTGTTGCCGGGGAACACGGTGGAAGCGTGCGACGACGGCAACGACGTCGCCGGCGACGGGTGCTCGCCCACCTGCACGGTCGAACCCGGCTACGTGTGCATGCCGGCGAATCAGGCAGCGACCGGAGAGCTCGTGCTGCCCATCGTCTATCGCGACATGATCCAACGCTTGGATCCCGGCGGGCACCCGAATTTCGAGGTTACCCCGATGCCGCCGATGCTCGTCTCGGGCATCGTGGGGCCGCTCGGCTCGCCGCTCGACATGGATGGTAAGCCGGCGTACGCCGCCACGCCGACGACGGACACGACGAACGCGTCGAACGGCTGGACCACGAACGCGACCGACTTTTCGTCTTGGTTCCGCGACTCGAACTACAGCAAGACCGTGATCGACACGCTCACGCTGACGGAGACACCGGCAGGCAGCGGAACGTTCGTGTTCGCCGCGACGCAGTTCTTCCCGCTCGACGGCCGCGGCTGGAACGACACGCCGATCGACGGCAGCGCCCACAATTATTCCTTCACGAGCGAGCTTCACTATTGGTTTCAATGGGCGGGCGGCGAGGTGCTGACGTTCTTCGGCGACGACGACGTGTGGGTGTTCGTGAACAAGAAGCTCGCGGTCGACATCGGCGGCATTCACGGCCCCATCACGCAGAGCGTGACGCTCGACGATGCGACGAACGCCGCGCTCGGGCTCGGGCTCGAGCAGGGTAGCGTCTACGAAATCGCTGTTTTTCAAGCCGAACGGCACGTCACCGGCTCGCAATACGAGCTCACGCTCGAGGGCTTCAACACCGGCCGCTCCGAATGCATGAGCGTCTGCGGGGACGGCATCGTGACGCCCGACGAGCTCTGCGACGAAGGAACCGCAGAGAACACCGGTGGCTACGGTCACTGCTCTCCGGATTGCAAGACGCGCGGCGGCTACTGCGGTGACGGGATCGTGCAGCCCGAAGGCGGCGAGGAATGCGACGACGGCAATCAGTCCCTGGGCGACGGCTGCGACTCGACGTGTAAGAAGGAGAGCGTCAAGTAGCGGGTTCGGCGCGCGAGCTTCCGTCTTCGCCGGAGCACGACCGGAAGCACGACGGCGACGAGCGCAGCCCAGGGGGACCGACCGCGCGGCCCTGCGATGTTGCAACCGCCGCTCTCGCGGGCGTCGGACCCGGCGTCAGGCGCACCTGGCGCTCCGCCGCTCGAGCTCGTCGACGTCCCCGCGCCGCCGGAGGAGCTCGGGGCGCCGGCGCCCGCGGTCGTTCCGCCGTTCGGCGTCGCCGAGGTCGCGCCCGCGCCGCCGAACGTCGCCGGAGCACCCGCTGTTGCTCCAGCGCTGCCACCGGCTCCGGCTCCGCTCGCCCCCTCGGGGGGGCCAGGATCCGCTTGTGCGTCGCCCGTCGCGTCGTCGGCCGTCAACGAGAGCACGGCGTAACCGTCGACGAAGTTGACGTTGCGCGGGTCGTGCGTCGAGAGATTCTTTGCCGAGGCCCAGTTGCCGGTGAGCCACCCGCTCGGCAACGACGCGGAGTCGAAATCTTCACGCCAGGTGAGCGTGAACGCTCCGTCCGCATACGATGAGAATTGCACCCAATCGATGTATTCGAAGACCGGCAAAATGCTCGTCGAGAAGTTCCCTCCGAACGACGCATCGCCGGGCCACAGGTTGAAGTGGATCTGCATCCCTTCCGTCGCGTTGTCGGCATAGGCTTGAGCGACGTCGCCCGTTTCTCGCCTGATCTCATTGCCGTCGACGGACCACACGATCGCGTCCGGCGTCCATTCGTAAGCATACGTGTGATAAGTTCCGCAAAGGTCGGAGGTCAGGCTCGGCGTCTGCGGGTACGCGACCCCCGGGTTGCCGTAATAGGCGGTCGTGGTCAGGTGACAATCGGCGCCGACTTTCTCGTAGTCGAGCTCGTTCCAGAAAACGCCCGGTTGTTGGGAGCCATTCTTCCAGAGAAAGAAGGCGCTCACCACGCCGTCGCCGGCGGCGTAGCGAACACGCGCCTCGACACGGCCGTAACCGTAGGCCGAAGACGTGTAGAGCTCGGCGCTGGCCGTCGCTCGGGCGACGCTGGGCGCGAGAGCGACGAGCAAACCGATCGGGAGAACGCTGGCGCGTAACACCTGCTGAGGTCCTTTCCGCGTGGAGAGGTGCGGACCCGTAGGTCTAGCGTCCCGACCTCCTCACCGTGTTCGCATTTCTTGGGGAAACGCGTGGCAGCGCGCCGATCGCCACGCTACGGTGAAAGATGGCCGACGGCGAACGTCGAGCGCTGCTCCAGCGCTTCCTTCCCGACCGGCGCGAGCGCGCGTTCGTTTGGAAATACGATCAAGCCGTAGGCGGGCGTCGCCCTCGCCATTTTCACGAAGAGCCCGAGGTGAACCTCGTCACGTGCGGCGCGGCCACCTTCGGTGTGGGCGACCGGATCGTGGAGGTGAAGGCCGGGGAATTGCTCGCGTTCCCAGCCGGGGTCGATCACGCGCTGCTCGCCGCGTCGCCGGATTTGTATCTCTACGCCGTGGGCCTCGACCCCACGTTCTCGACCGGAGTCCTGACCGACCGTCACGACACCATCGAGCCCTGGCACGCGCGTCTCCCCCCGAAGGAGCTGCGAGCGGTCGTGGATCGCGCGGCCGAGCTCGTCGACCGCAGCGGAGCCGAGCGGCTCGGCGCCGAGCTCTGGGAGCGCGTGCACTGGCTCGCACGTCGTTCGACGGAAGCGGAGCGGCCCGGCGCGCACGTGCTCACCCGACGCACGTTGAAGCTCGTCGCCACGCAGCCGGATTGCGGGCTCGAAGCGCTGGCGAGCGAGCTCCGGACGCACCCGAGCGAAGTCAGCCGGCACTTTCATCGCGACGTCGGGGTAACGCTCGTGCGCTACCGAACGCGGTTGCGGCTCTTGCGCCTCGTTCACCTCGTCGATGACGGTCAGGACGTGATGACGGCCGCGATCGAAGCCGGTTTCGGCTCGTATTCGCAATGCCACCGCTCCTTCCATGCCGAGCTCGGCTGCGCGCCGACGAGCTTCTTCCGCTCCGAGGCGCGCGAGCGCATGCAGCTCCTCTACGCCGGCTGACGAGCGGCCGGGCTTACGGTCGTTCGAGCAGCACGGCCATCCCCTGCCCCATCCCGATGCGCCCCGCGCACAAGGCGTAGCGGACTCCGGTGCGCTGCATCTCGTGCGCGGCGTTCGCGACCAAACGAGCGCTCCCGGCTGCGCACGCCTGACCGAACGCAAGAGCCCCGCCGTTCGGGTTCACGAACGGCGCGTTCTCGGGCAGCCCGAGCTCACGGAGAACGGCCAGCGTCTCCGCCGCCGAAACCTCGTTGAGCTCGAGCAAATCCACTTGGGACAACGGGACACGCGCCTGAGTGAGCACTCGTCGTATCGCCGGAACGGGACCCACGCCGCCGAGCCGCGGTTCGACTCCGACCGCGGCGGCTGCGACCACGCGCGCCCACGGCGCGAGCTCGAAGCGCTTTGCGGCGTCCTGCGAGGCGAGCAGCACGGCGCAGGCGCCGTCGGCGTTCGGCGCCGAATTGCCGCTCGTCACCGTCCAACCCGAACGCAAGATCGGCTTGAGCTTCGCGAGCTTCTCCCGCGTCAGCTGCGGCCGCGGATGTTCGTCGGAATCGACGAGCGCCTCGATCGGGCGCTTGCGAGAAACCAGCACCGGCACGATCTGCCGGCCGAGGACGCCGCTCTTCAGGGCACCCGCCGCCCGCTGCTGGCTTCGATAGGCGAAGGCGTCTTGGGCGGTCCGCGAGATTCGAAACTCCGTGGCCACGTTCTCGGCGACTTCGATGGCTGAGTGAGTGCCGAAGCGGTCGTGCAGCACCGGATTGATGAAGCGCCAGCCGGTCGCCGGATCGGCAAGCCGGACACCGCTCACCTTCGCGATGGCGGTCTTCGGCAGGACGAGCGCGGCGCGCGACACGCTCTCGACCCCGCCCGCGAGGTAGAGCGCGCCTTCGTCCAGCTTGATCGCTCGCGCGGCCACGGCCACCGCCTCCAGGCCGGAGCCACACAGACGATTGACGGTCATGCCCGGCACCGACTCGGGCAGACCGCTCAGCAGCGCCGCGACGCGCGCGACGTTCTGCTGATCCTCGCCGCCCTGATTGCCGCAGCCGTAGATCACGTCGTCCACCGCGGCCCAATCCACGCGTTGGTTGCGCTTCATGAGCGCTTGGATCGGGACGGCGGCGAGGTCGTCCGAGCGAACCGGGGCGAGCGTCCCTCCCTCGGCACCGAACGGTGTTCGAACGGCGTCGCACACGAACGCAACTGATGTCGTCATTCAAAGGGTCACACGCGCCCGCGCACTAGGCCGAAATACCTAGGCGCGACCGAGGTGTGCTCACGGGGGTTGCAGTACCGGGTGCGCGCGTTTCCCGTCCCCGAATCGACGTCCGCCCCCGCGCGCTAGAAACTCGCCTCGAACCCGAAGTGATTCTAGTGCAGCCCACGCACGAGGAGCGGCACGGACGGCGGCTCGGGCGCGTCCGGAGCAGCGTTCATTCGCGCCATGAGCGCGGAAAACACCCGCACTCGATCGGCGGCCGTCGGCGAGAACGTGTCGCGCCCCGCATGAAAGAGCGCTCGAGTCTCTGGCTGAAGATCGGAGAACTGCTGGGACATGGCATGCCGATGACGAGGCTCCGCTGAACGGCGCAAGCCGCGGGCGCCCTGCTCTTTTGTTCGTACCCCCAACAGTGTTTTCCAGGTCGCGCTTCCGTCGAGAAATCTATCCGCAGCCTAGATATTCAGGGGGCGTGTGTTTTCACATCTCGCGGTTCGCCATTTTTTGAGATCGGCGCGTCGTGATTTTTCGACGGATGACGAGCGCCTCGAGCACTGCGCGAGAGGCTGACGATGATCCCGCGAGATTCCACGGCCCTACTGCGAGGAGCGGCCGAGGCAGCAATGCACGAAAGGCAAGGCGGAGCCGCGTCGACCGTGGAGATTCCGTCGTTCCAGGACCTCTACGCGGAGTACTTCGGTTTCGTTTGGTCGTCCGCGCGCCGCCTCGGGGTCAAGCCGGCCGCGATGGACGACGTCGTTCAGGAGATCTTCATGGTGATCCACCGCCGGATGCACACCCTGCGGCAACCGGAGTCCCTGCGAAGCTGGATCTACAGCGTGGTTCGCCGAACGGTCAGCGGCCATCGCCGGAGGCAACGCAGGCACGACGCTCAAGATTTCGCGCTCGTGCGCCACACGCAGGCCCGGGAGGACGCGCAGCTCACGCCTCAAGAATTGACCGAGCAAAGTGAGGAAGCGAAGCTCCTCTGGAGCCTGCTCGCCGAGCTCGACTCCACGAAACGCGAAGTGCTGATCCTGGTGGAGATCGAGGGGATGTCCGCGCCCGAGGTCTCCGAGGCCCTCCAAGTCCCGCTGAACACGGTCTACTCGCGGCTCCGGACGGCGCGGCTGGCCTTCGAGACCGTTTTCGGACGACGAGCGCTGCGGGAGCAAAGCCGGGGACGCGCATGAGGGCACTCGTGGATGGGCCGATCTACCCATGTCTCGTCCGTCGCGAACCCGCCCATGAATCCGTCTCGCGTCTTCACGCCGACGGCGCAGCCGTCCGCCTGGTTGAGCCGGACGGCGGCGCTCCTCTGCACGGACGCGCATCTTCTCGTCGATGCCTGGCGCGAGGGCGCCACCACCCTCGAGCAAAAGCGCCACGTCCTGGACGCGCTCGACGCGCTCGCGTCTCCTGAGCCGACGACCGCGTGAGATCGGCGGAGGAAAAAGCCGAGCGCGTGCCGCGTGGTACGCTCGGTCGTTCGAATGCTCGCTGCCGATGCCATTTTCCCGCCGAACCCGCGTGGATTGAAAGGGCGAAGCTCGGAACTGGCGACGTTGGAGCGTACGGTGAGGAGCGCCGCGCCGACGCGGCTCGCGTTGGTCGGCACCGGGGGCTCGGGCAAGTCCATGCTGGCGGCGGCGCTCGGGCATCGGTTGTCCGGGTTCTTCGGCGGCAACATTCATTGGTTTCGCGTCGGCGCCTGGAACTTTCGGACCCTCTCGGAGGTGTTGGCCCTGCGCTTCGGCACGCCGCGCGGCGAGGGGCGCCTCAGGGCGTTGAAGCGCTACGTTCGGAGCCACGGACCGAAACTCATCGTCCTCGACAACCACGAGGATGATCAGGCGGTCGCTCAGCTACTCGACGCCTTTTCCGACGCCCCGCTCACCTTCGTGATCACCGCGCGGCGCTGCTTGCTCGCGGGCGTCTTGATTTTCCCCGTCACGGCGCCGCTCGTCACCGCCGGTAAGAGCGCGTTCCCGCGTGTCGCACGCCTGACTCGCCTCCTGCGCTTCAACCCCTTGGCGCTCGACATCGCCGACGCGATCGTGCGGTCGCGGGCGGCCACGTGCTCGACGCTCGAGAAGGCGCTGCGTGACCAGGGCGTCGATCGCGTGGTGCCGATCGAACACGAGGACGACTTGCCCGAAGTCGCGCGCCTCGTCGAGTGGGCCCGCAAGCGACTTCCGCCGGAGAGTCGCCGCATGCTCGCGGTGCTCGCGCACGTCGAAGGCGACCACGTTGACGCCGCGTCGTTGGCCGCGTTGGCCCACGCCGGGCGCAAGCGCGAAGCGGCGCTCGAAGCGCTTCGCCGATTTCATTTGGTGCAAGAGCCCGTGAGAGGGCGCTTCACCCTGCACGCCGTCGTGAGACACGCCGTGAAGCGCCGCACCCGGATCTCGGCCGACGCCGTGTTCGACTACTACGTCTCGTTGCTCGAACGCGAACCGGGTCGGCTCCTGCTCGAGCAGTCCCACTTGTTCACGGCGATGGACCACGCGAGCCGCACGAACGATTTGCACGCCCTGTTACGGGTGGAGGCGCTGATCCGCAGGCTCGACGGCCTCGACTGAGCCGAGGCTCCCGGCTGAACGTCCGGCACCCTGCACACCTGAATCCACTGGCAAAATGAGCACTTAGGCCTGACCACAAGTTATCGTTGACACGGCGTTCTAAAGCCCAATATGTTGGGCTCGTGCTGGTGCCGCTGGATGAATGTCCAGGGGCTGAAAAGGGAACCCGGTCCAATTCCGGGGCTGCCCCGCAGCGGTAGGTGAGAACGAAATCCACGACAGGCACTGGTCCCTTTTAGGGGCTGGGAAGCCGTGGACGGTAGGAAGCCGGCGAAAGCCGGAGCGCTCGCGAGCCCGAAGACCTGCCGGCATGCGGTACCGAACACATCGGTACCGGGTTCGACCTGGAAGCCTCGAGGGAGGCACGTAGGTCCCGTCGGCGCCGCACGCGTCGTTCAGGGTACCGACGCGCGGCCATCGAGGACTCCAGTCGCCCGTGGGAGGCGACGGTCGGTCCGACGGCGTGCTCGTCGAGAGCTCCGACGGGCGCGTTTTCTTCCACGGGTTTCAGCGACGAGCGGGCAGGCCCCGCTCCGAACGAAGGAGAAACCCGAATGCTCAGCCAGATCAGCCCGCAGGGCAACGGCCAGGCGCCGTTGCAGTCCCAAAACCAAGGGCGCCGCGCCGACGACGCGTACCCGCAGACGACGATGCGCGTGAAGAAGCGCAACGGCTCGAGCGAGCCCGTCGACGTGAACAAGATCGTCCGAGCGGTGAACCGATGCTGCCTCGGCTTGCCGGACGTCGACTCGCTGCGCGTCGCGACGCGGACGATCAGCGGACTTTACGACGGGGCGACGACGCGCGAGCTCGATCGGCTTTCGATTCAGACGGCCGCGGAGCTCATCGCGGAGGAGCCGGAGTACGCGAAGCTCGCCGCGCGCCTGCTCGGGACGTACGTGGACAAGGAAGTGCGCGGGCAGCACGTCGAGGCCTTTTCGCAGTCGATTGCGCTCGCCGAGCAGCTCGGTATCGCCAACGAGCGCCTCGCCGCGTTCGTGCGGGACAACGCGCGCAAGCTGAACGATGCGATCGATACCTCGCGCGATCGCGAGTTCGAATACTTCGGGCTCCGGACGCTCTACGACCGTTACCTCTTGAAGCACCCGAAGACGCGGCACGTGCTCGAGACGCCGCAGTACTTCTTCTTGCGCATCGCGTGCGCGCTCTCGGAGTCGGTCGGCGAAGCGCTCGAGCTCTACCGCCTACTCTCTTGTCTCGAGTACCTGCCGAGCTCGCCGACGCTCTTCAACGCCGGAACGCGCCACGAGCAGCTCTCGAGCTGCTTTCTCCTCGACTCACCGGCCGACCACCTCGAGAACATCTACCAGCGCTACTCGGACGTCGCGATGCTCTCGAAATTCTCGGGGGGCATCGGCATCGCGTACCACCGCGTGCGCTCGCGCGGCTCGCTCATCGAGAGCACGAACGGGCACTCGAGCGGCATCGTGCCGTGGCTGAAGACGCTCGACTCGTCGGTCGCCGCCGTGAACCAGGGCGGCAAGCGCCGCGGCGCGTGCTGCGTGTACCTCGAGCCGTGGCACGGCGACATCGAGGAGTTTTTGGAGCTCCGCGACAACACGGGTGACGAAGCGAGCCGCACCCACAACCTGAACCTCGCCAATTGGCTGCCCGACCTCTTCATGCGGCGCGTGGAAGCCGACGCCATCTGGAGTCTCTTCGATCCGAAGACGACGCCGGACCTGCCCGACCTCTGGGGCGAGCGCTTCGAGCACGCGTACGAAGCGGCCGAGCAGGCGGGCCTCGCGACGAAGACGGTGCGAGCGCGCGACCTCTACGCGAAGATGATGCGAACGCTCGCGCAGACCGGCAACGGCTGGATGACGTTCAAGGACAAGTCGAACCGCGCGTGCAATCAAACCGCGCGCCCCGGCCGCAGCGTGCACCTCTCGAACCTGTGCACCGAAATTCTCGAGGTGACCTCTGGCGACGAAACGGCCGTGTGCAATCTCGGCTCCATCAACCTCGGGCGTCACCTCACCCATGACGCCGACGGAACGCCCGCGTTCGATTTCGAGAAGCTCGCGCGAACGGTGCGCACCGCCGTCCGCCAGCTCGATCGCGTGATCGATCTCAACTACTACCCGATCCCGTCCGCGCAGGGGTCGAACCTCAAGTGGCGGCCCGTCGGGCTCGGCGTGATGGGGCTTCAGGACGTCTTCTTCTCGCTGCGCCTGCCCTTCGACGCGCCGGAAGCGCGCGCCCTTTCACGCAAAATCGCCGAGGAAATCTATTATCACGCGCTTTCGACGTCGGTCGAGCTCGCGCGCACGAAGGGTCGCCATCCGGCGTTCGAGGAAACTCGCGCCGCGACGGGCGAGCTTCAGTTCGACGCCTGGGACGTCGTGCCCGAAGACGAGGCGCGCTGGACGGCGCTCGTCGAGAGCATCCGCGAACACGGCCTCCGGAATTCGCTGCTCGTCGCGATCGCGCCGACCGCGACCATCGCGTCGATCGCGGGCTGCTACGAGTGCATCGAGCCGCAGGTCTCGAACCTCTTCAAGCGCGAGACGCTCTCCGGCGATTTCATCCAGGTGAATCGCTACCTCGTCGCCGAACTGAAGCGGCTCGGACTGTGGACGGACGCGACGCGCGCGCGGCTCAAGCTCGCCGAAGGGTCCGTGCGGGCACTCGAGGAGCTCCCGGCCGAACTCCGCGCGGTCTACCGCACCGCGTGGGAGCTTCCGATGCGCTCGCTCATCGACATGGCCGCCGAGCGGGGCGCCTTCATCGATCAGAGCCAATCGCTCAATCTGTTCATCGAGAGTCCGAACATCGGGCAGCTCTCGTCGATGTATTTCTACGCGTGGAAGCGCGGACTCAAGACCACGTATTACCTGCGTTCGCGGCCGGCGACCCGCATCGCGAAAGCGACAATCGAGCCGCCGCCCGAGCCGTCGCCCGGAGACGAAGCGAGTCCGCGCGCGGAACGAGGCTGGACTCCCACGGCCCCGAGCGTCGCCGAACGCAGCGCCGAAAAGGACGCCGCGGCGGTCGCCTGCTCACTCGAGAACCCCGAGACGTGCGAGGCGTGCCAATGAGCAACGTCGAACGCCCCGCGCGCCTGCTCGACCCGGGCATGTGCCTGACGCTCCGGCCGATGGCGTACCCCGCCTTCTACGAGATGTACCGCGCGGCGATCAAGAACACGTGGACGGTGGAAGAAGTCGACTTCTCGACCGACGTGGGCGACCTGCGGAACAAGATGAGCGCGCCGGAACGTCACTTGGTAGAGCGCCTCGTCGCGTTCTTCGCGACGGGCGACTCGATCGTCGCGAACAATCTGGTCTTGAACCTGTACAAGCACGTGAACGCGCCCGAGGCGCGCATGTACCTGTCGCGGCAGCTCTACGAAGAGGCGCTGCACGTTCAGTTCTACCTCACGCTCCTCGACACGTACCTGCCGGACCCCGAAGAGCGAGCGCGTGCGTTCGCAGCCGTCGAAACCATCCCGTCCATCCGCAAGAAGGCGGAGTTCTGCTTCCGCTGGATGGAGTCGATCGAGCGGCTCGGCGAGCTCGACACACGCGAGAAGCGGCGGCGGTTCCTCTTGAACCTGATCTGTTTCGCCGCGTGCATCGAGGGGCTCTTTTTCTTCGCGGCGTTCGCCTACGTGTACTTCCTGCGTTCGCGCGGGTTGCTCCACGGGCTCGCCGGCGGGACGAATTGGGTCTTCCGCGACGAGAGCGCGCACATGGCGTTCGCGTTCGAGGTCGTGAAGACCGCGCGCAAAGAGGAACCGGACCTCTTCGACGCGGAGCTCGAAGCCGAGGTACGCGCCATGATGAACGACGCCATCGAGTGCGAGACGCTCTTCGCCGAGGATCTCTTGGGTGGCGGCGTCGCGGGCCTGTCCGTGCGCGACGTGCGGCAATACCTCGAGTTTACCGCCGATCAACGGCTCGGGACGCTGGGACTCGGCAAGCAATTCGGCGCGAAGAACCCGTTCGCGTTCATGGACCTGCAGGACGTGCAGGAGCTCGCGAACTTCTTCGAACGGCGCGTGTCGGCGTATCAGGTGGGCGTCACGGGCGAAGTCGCGTTCGACGCCGCGTTCTGAACGGGGAGCGAGCGGCGTGTGCCTCGGCCGGGCGCGGCTCGTTCAGGCGAGCTCCGCCCGCAGGCGCTTGGCGGCGCTCACCATGTTCTGGAGTGCCGGCCGCACCTCGTCCCAGTTTCGGGTCTTGAGACCGCAATCGGGGTTCACCCAAAGGCGCTCGGGCGGGATCTTCTTCGCGGCCTTGAGCATCAGCTCGACGATTTGCCGTTCGCTCGGCACGTTCGGCGAGTGGATGTCGTACACGCCGGGGCCGATTTGGTTCGGATATTCGAAGCGATCGAACGCGTCGAGGAGCTCCATGTCCGAACGCGAGGTCTCGATCGTGATCACGTCCGCATCCATCGCCGCGATCGACTCGATGATGTCGTTGAACTCCGAGTAACACATGTGGGTGTGGATCTGCGTCTCGTCCGCGACGCCGTTCGCGGCGATGCGGAAGGAATCCACGGCCCAGCGCAAATATTCCGGCCACTCCGAGCGACGGAGCGGCAAACCCTCGCGCAGCGCCGCCTCGTCGATCTGAATGATGCGAACTCCCGCGCGCTCGAGGTCGCCCACCTCTTCACGAATGGCCAAGGCGAGCTCGTAACAGGACGTGGAGCGCGGCTGATCGTCGCGCACGAAAGACCAGTTCAGAATCGTCACCGGCCCCGTCAGCATGCCCTTCATGGGCTTTCGAGTCAGTGATTGCGCGTAGCGAATCCAGTCCACCGTCATGGGCCGCGGGCGACTGATGTCGCCGAACAAGATCGGCGGCTTCACGCAGCGCGAGCCGTACGATTGCACCCAGCCGAACTCGCTGAACGCGTAGCCGTCGAGCCGTTCGCCGAAGTACTCGACCATGTCGTTCCGCTCGGCTTCACCGTGAACCAGCACGTCGAGCCCGAGCTCCTCTTGCTCGCGCACCGCGAGCTCGATTTCCGCGCGCATGCGGCCTTCGTATTCGCCCTTGGCGAGCGTGCCCGCTCGAAAATCACTGCGCGCCTTTCTGATCTGCGCAGTCTGCGGGAACGAGCCGATGGTGGTGGTGGGAAAGCGCGGCAACTGGAGCCGCTTCGCTTGGAGCGCGGCGCGCACGGCGTAGGGCGACTTGCGCCAACCGAGGTTCGCCGACAGCGTCTTCAGTGCGGCTTGGACCTTGGGATTGTGCACCCGCGACGACGTGCGGCGGCTCGCGAGGGCGCGCGCGTTTTCGTCCAGCGCGGCCCGCACCGCGGCTCGGCCTTGGTTCAAGGCGACGCCGAGCACCTCGAGCTCTTCGAGCTTCTGCTGCGCGAACGCGAGCCACGAGCGCAACTCCGCGTCGAGCTTCTGTTCGCTCGCCAAGTCGACCGGCACGTGCAGGAGCGAGCAGGACGGCGCGAGCCACAAGCGGTCGCCGAGCTTTCGTTGCAGCGGCTCGAGGTAGTCGAGCACCTTCGCGAGGTCCGCCTTCCAGATGTTGCGACCGCTGACGACGCCGAGCGACAGCACGCGACCGTCCGGCAGCGCGGCGGCGAGCGGCTCGACCTCGCCGCGCGCACTGATCGCGTCGAGGTGGAGCCCGTCGACGGGCAATGAAGCGGCAAGCTCGAGATTTTCAGCAAGACGCCCGAAATAGGTCGCGAGCAAGAGCTTGCTGCCTGCCCCCTTCAAGGCGTCGTAGGCGGTGCGGTACGCCTGCTGCCAGCCCGGCTCGAGCTCCGTGACGAGCGCCGGCTCGTCGAGCTCCACCCAATCGACGCCTTCGCGCGCCAACGTCGCGAGAAGCTCGCGGTAGATCGGCAGGAGCTTCGGTAAGAGCGAAAGCCGATCGGACGCGTCCTTCGTCTTGCCGAGCCACAGGTACGTCACCGGCCCGACGACGACCGGCTTCGGAACGAGCCCGGCCTCCCGCGCCTCGGACAGTTGCGAACGCAAGCGAGCGGCGTCGAGCCGAAACGCAGTCTCCCGCGAAAACTCCGGCACGATGTAGTGGTAGTTGGTGTCGAACCACTTGGTCATCTCGCCGGCGGCGACACCGCCGCCCGTCTCGCCGGCGGCGCGCCCGCGGGCGACGCGAAAATAAGCGTCGAGCGGTGCCCCCTCGCCGGCCCGGGCGCGCGCGGGCACGTTGCCGAGAAGGAAGCTCGTGTCGAGCACGTGGTCGTAGAAAGAGAAATCGCCCACGGGCACGAGCTCGAGCTTGCGCTGTCGTTGCCAGTGTCGTTTTCTGAGCTCGGCGCCGAGCGCTTCGAGCTCGGACGCCGCGAGCGTCCCTTTCCAGTGCTTTTCCAGCGCGAACTTGAGCTCACGTTCGGCGCCGATGCGGGGAAAACCAAGGTTATGAATGCGCGCCATCGTCTGATTCCGTGCTTCGTCGATGCCGCAGCGTAGAGGCTCGGACGCAGAGAGAATAATGGTGATTTGTCATGCATCCATGAAGCCCACTCATGGATGCAGCGAGCGGTCGCCTCGAACGGCGAGGCGTATCAGGAGCGACAAGGGCGCTCGGCGCCCCGCGCGAGCTCGATGAACGCGGCGACGTAGTCGATGCCGGTGTCGGCTTCGCGCACGCCGACGTAGATCTGCTTGAAGATCCCCGCCTGCCCGAGCCGCACCGAACGGAGCCCGAGCGTCGGACCGTATTCGTCCACGAGCCAGCGTGGCAGCGCGGCCACGCCGCGACCGCTCGCCACGAGCTGCAGCATGATGTCGGTGTTCTCGACGCTCTTTTGCGCGAGCGGCGTGACGCCGGCCGGCAACAGGAATTGCGTGTACACGTCGAGCCGGTCCGTCGAGACCGGGTAGGTGACGAGCACCTCGTCTTTCAGCTGCGCGGGCTCGACGTGCGGCGCCCGAGCGAGCGGGTGCGCGGCGCCGACGGCGAGCACCTGCTCGTAGTCGAACACCGGCTCGAGGCGGAGCTCCGGCTTGAAGACGGGATCGGGCGTGACGAGCAGGTCGATTTCGTAGCCGGCGAGCGCGGCGAACCCTCCGAACTGCACCTTCTGCTTCACGTCCACCTCGACGTTCGGCCACGCCGCGAGGAACGGCGCGACCACGTTCATGAGCCACCGGTAGCAGGGATGACACTCCATCCCGATGCGCAGCGTCCCTCGTTTGCCCGAGGCGAGCTCGAGCAGTCGCGCTTCGGCGAGCTCGAGGCGAGGCAACACTTCGTTCGCCACGGCGAGCACCTGCTGACCGGCTTGAGTCAACCGCAAATGGCGACCTTCACGCCGCCACACCGGCGTGCCGAGCTGCGTTTCGAGCTTCTTCATCGCGTGGCTCAGCGCCGACTGCGTCAAGCACAGAACCTCGGCGGCCGCGGTCAGTGAGCCGCGCTTTTCAACTTCACGCACGAGCACGAGATGAACCCGTTCGAGCATGCCGATGAAGAATACTCATCGACGCTTGAAAACAAAGCGATAGCGCTCGCGCACCTCGGCTGACAA
>DATJXW010000225.1:0-23115 GCA_035499895.1 Polyangiaceae bacterium
CCACTACCCATTTCGATGTCGCGCGGCCGCGAGCTGTTCGAAAAAATCGAGATAGCCGCGCGCGACCACGGGCCATGCGTAGACTTTCGTCGCGCGCGCGAGGCCGCTCGCCCCAAGGTCCGCGCGCAGCGTGGCATCCCCGAGCAAGCGCTCGAGCGCCTGGATCCAGGCCTTCTCGTCACCTTCCCGCGCGACGATGCCGGCGTCGCCGATCACGTGCGGGATCTCGCCGCTGTCGCTGCCGATCACGGGGACCGCGCACGCGAACGCTTCGATCAACATGCGACCGAATTGCTCGCGCCAATGTCGCGCCGTTTCACTCGGAGCACACAGGAGGTTGAACGAATTGACGTAGGCGGGCACCTGATCGTGCGGAGCGCTGACGATGCGCACGCGCTCGTCGTGGCGGCGCGCCCAGCGGCGGAGGTCGCCTTCGAGCACCCCGCCGCCGAGAAACAGCGCGCGCCACGGCGTCGCGAGCCGGTCGAGGACACGCATCAAGAAGTGGAGCCCTTTTTCCGGCACGAAGCGCCCGACGAACCCGATCACGGGCGGCCCGTCGTCCTTCCAACCGAGCCCGATGCGGACGCGCCGGCGGGCGTCCGCATCCGGGCGGAAGAGCTGCATGTCGACGCCGAGCGGCCCGAGACACGACGGCCGATCGCGGTAGCCGGGCGCGGCGCGCTGCACTTCGTAAACCGAATGGCCGGAGTAAAACCAGCCGTCCGAGCGCTCGAGCGTGTAGCGTTCGAGCCACGAAAACGGCGGCGGATAGCGCTTGCGGATGTTCTGGAACGTGAGGAACGAAAACGCCGCGCTCCGCGGTGTCCACGCCGCGATTTGCGCGCCCGCGACGACGTACGGCTCTTCCCAAGCGAACACGGAGTCCCAGCCTCGGCGCAGGAGCTCGCGGAGCTCGGCGCCGTAACCGAAGAGGTGCGGGCTCTTCGTGCCGTAGGCACGGACGCCGACCGTGCGGCACGGCTCGTCCGGAGCGGGCGTGAAGCGCGCCCAGCCGAGATCGGCGCGATAACGCTTCGGCGCGACGCACACGACCTCGACGCCCGCGCCGCCGACGCGCGAAAGCTCGTGCGCGAGGCGTCGATTGACACCGATGACGAAGGAGTGCCCGACCGTCAGAAGCCTTCGGCGAGCCGTCACCGACCGCGGACCATAGAGAACCCTGCGCGCTCGCGCAAGCGCGGGCCAATCGGGTCATGCTAAAGCTTCCTGCCTCGATGTCGGGCAGCTTCGGAGCCACACTCGGCGCGCTCGACCGGCTCGTGCGGCGCCTGAAGCCTCCGCCGGGGCCGTTCGTCGGGAGCCTCACGCTCCTTTTCGCGGCGGGCGCGCTCGAGGGCGCGCCGCTCGCGCTCCTCGTCCCGCTCCTCGATTCGCTCACGAACAACCAGGTGAAGAGCACGCCGCTCTTCCCCGCGCTCGGCCGCTGGCTCGGCGCAATGGGCGCGAACGAACGCGTGGCCCTGCTCGGGTGCGCGATCGTCGGCGTGGTGGCGCTGAAGAACGTCCTCGCCGTCTCCGGCGCGGCGATGGCCGGCAGGCTGCGGGCCGAGCTCCTGATCTCGCTCCGCCGCGAGCTACTCGCGCGCGTGCTCGGAGCGCCTCCGGTGACGCTCGAACGCAACACGAGCGGCGCGATCACCGACGTGTTCGTCGCCGAAGCGTACCGGGTCAATCGGATCTTCGAATCGGCGGCGGTGCTCCTGCTCCGCATCGTGATCGCGCTGAGCTACCTCGTCGCGCTCGCGCTCCTCTCCTGGCGCTTCTTACTGCTCACGGTCGGGCTCGGCACCGTCATCGCGGCGACGGCGCACCGGCTCGGCAAACGGGTGCTCGAGCACGGTCGCGCGCTGTCGCGCGCGAGCACGGAGCTCGGCAGCATCATCACCGAAGTCGTCGGCGGCGCGCGCGTCATTCGCACCACGGCCAGCACCGAAAAGCACGCCGTCTCGTTCGTGGAGCCGAACCGGACGCACGCCTACGCCGACTACGGCGCGGGCCTCTCGCTCACGATCCAGCAGGGCACGATGGAGACGCTCGGCATCGTCGGCGCCATCGGCCTTACCGTGATTGCGCGCGTGTTTTGGCTCGGCACGGGCACGCTCGACATCGCGCACTTCCTCGCGTTCGGCTTCGGCCTCGTGCGCTTCTTGCCCGCGCTGAATTTCGTCTACGCGACGCTCGGCCTCGTGGTCTCGTCCGTGGGCAGTCTGGAGCACGTGCTCGAATGGCTCGATTTGCCGAGCTACCCCACGCGGCCCTTCGGCAGCCGCCACGTCCCCGCGCTCGCCGAAGGCATCCGCTTCGAGAACGTGACGCTCGAGTACGCCGACGGGCACGCTCCGTTCCGCGACCTGTCGTTCTTCGTGCCGAAGGGCAGCACGCTCGCAGTGCTCGGGCCGTCCGGCTCCGGTAAGTCGACGCTCGCGAGCGTCCTTCTCCGCCTGCGCGAACCGACCGGCGGCCAGGTGCGCTTCGACGGCGTCGATCATTGGGAATTCGCGCCCGCCGACTTCCATCGCGCGGTCGGTTTCGTCGATCAGGATTCGTTCTTGTTCAACGCGAGCATCGCCGACAACGTCATCGCGGGGCGGCCGGGCATCAGCCGCGCGAACGTCGAGGACGTGCTCCGCACCGTGCAGCTCGGTGAGCTCGTGGCCCGCCTGCCGCAAGGGCTCGACACCGTGCTCGCCGAGCGCGGCTCGACGCTGTCCGGCGGGCAGCGCCAGCGCCTCGCCATCGCGCGCGCCATCGTCCAAAATCCCGAAATCCTCGTGCTCGACGAGCCGACTTCGGCGCTCGACGCCGAGACCGAAGAAGAGGTCGTGAAGGCAATCGATCGGGCGAGCGTCGGACGGACGACCCTGATCATCACGCACCGGGCGGCGGCCGTCCGGCACGCGACCCACCGCCTCGACCTCGGCGCGCGCACGCTCGTGGCCGTCGACTGGCCCCGAGAGCGGCGTCTCGGCGAGACGAACGGAGAGCACCCCCCGACGACCGAAGCCGTACGACCCTCGGCCGGCGAACGAGTCGCGGCGGGGCCGGACGCGGCGGTCGAACGCGCGCCGAAGCCTTGACGGCCTCCGCTGCCTTCGCCGAGACTCGCTCGACGCGCGGGGCTGCGTAGAGGAGATGCTGCTTTCAGACGATGCCGTAGCCTCGGGCCGCTCCCGAGCACGCCGCCGGCGCAGGCAGAAACCGCCGCGAACCGGCGACGTGCGCGAAGCGCTCGGCATCGCACTGCTCGCCGTCGCGCTCGTCGGCTCGGCGCTGCTCTTCGGAGCGCAGCACACGCCCGTGCTCGTCGTGTGCGCGCTCGCGAGCGCGGCTTCGGCGCTCTTGCTCGCGCCGGCCAAGTTACCGCGCTTCGGCTGGCTGCTCGCCGCGCTCGCCGCTTACACGATGCTCCAGGTCGTGCCCCTGCCGCTCGGCCTGGTCGCGCGCCTGTCGCCGGCCTCGGCCGCGGTGTGGCGCGACGCGCTCGCCCCGCTGCACCAGACGGTGAGCTTCGCGACGCTCTCGGTCGATCCCGCCGCGACGGCGCTCGAAGCGCTGAAGTGGTCGGCTTACGTGTGCGTGCTCGTCGCCGCGACGGGCTGGCGCTCGCGGCATCGCGCGGTGGTGCTGGCGTTGCTGCTCGCGGGCTCGGCGCTCGTCGTCTGCGTCGTCACGTTGTTCCACGGCCTCTTCGACGTGAAGAAGATCTACGGACTTTACGCGCCGGTCGACGATTGGCGCTGGACGCGCGGCCCTTTCGTCAACGGCAATAACCTCGCGGGGTATCTGAATCTCGGTCTCTTCGCGGGCGCCGGCGTCTGGTTCTCGGCTCGAACGCCGCGGCTCGCCGCGCCGCTCGCGCTCGCGCTGCCCGTCCTCGGCGTCGGTGTCCTGCTCGCCGATTCACGGGCGGCAACGGTGTCCATCGCCGTCGGTCTCGTGCTCTTCACCGGGCTCCTCGTCGCCCAGCGGCCCGGAGCGCGACCCGGGCTCGTCTTGACGCTCGGGGGCACGGCGCTCGTGGTGCTCGCGCTCGCGGTGGCCGGCGCCGGCGCGCGCACGTGGGAAATCATCGGCAACGCCGATCTCGGCGCGAAGGCGCGGGTTTGGGTTTGGGCGCTCCCGCTCGTGCGTGACTTCCCTTGGTTCGGCGTGGGCCGGGGCGCGTTCGAGACGGCCTTTTTGCCCTACCGGCAGCCCATCGCCAAAAACTACACGACCGTCTACGCGCAGGCCGAGAATTTCCCACTTCAGTGGGTGACGGACTGGGGCGTCCCCATCGGCCTCGGCGCGCTCGTCGCGTTCGCGGTGCTCGGCGTGGGTCCGCTCAAGCGCGCGCGTCGCAACCCGCTCGCGGCCGGGCTCGTCGCGGGGCTCGCGGCGCTATTCTTGCAAAATCTCGCCGATTTGGCGCTCGAGCTCTTCGCCGTCGGAGCCGCGGCGCTCGTCGCGCTCGCGGGCGCCGACGACGCCGTCGACGAACCGACCAAGCGCTCCATCTACCCCGCGCTGCCCGGCGCGATCGCCGTCGCCGTTTGGGCCGTCATCGTGTGCGTCACCGGCGCGCATCCCGTGCAGGTCGACCGGCGCGCCGTCGCGGCACGCTACGCCGCGCTCGGCCCGTCGCGCGCCGCGGCCCCCGAGTTCGACGAGCTCCTCGCGGGGCTCATGCGCCGCCACCCGGGCGAAGCGTACTTCCCGCTGATGGGCGGCGCCGAGGCGATGCGCACCGGACGCGATCCGTTGCCGTGGCTCGGCCGCGCCGTCGAGCGCTCGCCCCTCGACGGCCAAGCGCACCTGCTGCTCGCGGACGCGCTCGCGGCGCGGGGTGCGCGACTCCAATCGCTGTTGCACAGCCGGCTCGCGGCGCTTTACGACGGACTCTTGCGGGAGCGCGCGCTCGCCCAGATCGCGTCGCGGGTGAAGAGCCTGTCGGACCTCGACGACGCCTTTCCCCGTGATTTACCGGGAAACGACTTGCTGGCAGACGTGTGCGACAAGCTCGAACCGGCGCTCGTCATCGGCTGCTGGCGCGAGGCGAACGCGCGCGGGAAGACGGACGAGGTCGGACTCGGTCTCGCCGCCGCGCTCCTCCGCGCTGGTGAAAGCGGGACGGAGCCGTGTGCCGGCGCGGCACGTGAGCGTTGCGAGGACGAGGCCGTCGCGCTGCTCGATCGCCTGCAGACGAGCGGGGCGTCGGCCGCGAAGGTCGCCGAAGTGCGGGCACGTCTCCTTTCGTCCAAAGGCGACGAGGCACACGCGGCGAAGCTCCTCGCCGCGAGTTGCGCGAGCCGTGCCGACGCCGTGACCTGCTACGGGAACGCGTTCGAGCTCGCCTTGCGCTCGCGTGACCCGTTGACGCTCGGTGAGATCTCCGACCGCTTCGCGGCCGTCGTGTGCAGCGAGCCGAACCGCTGCGCCGACGTGCACGAGCGCACCGGCCGGGCTTACCTCGAGCTCTCCGCGCCCGGCTTGGCGCTCCGCCAGTTCACCTCGGCCGTCGAGGCGAACCCGAATGCCGACCGCTGGCTCCTCGCGGCGGAGGCGGCGGCCAAGGCCGGCGCGCTCGCGACCGCCCGGCGCGCCCTCGAGCAGGCCAAACGTGAACCGGAGCCTGCCCCGCAACAGGCCGAGCGCATCACGGCAATCGAGAACGCACTCTCGGATACCGCGCCCGGCAACTGATCCGCGCCACGGGGCCGCTCTGCAAGCCTCTTTCAAAGGTGGCGCCCCACGGCGAACCCCGGCAATCGGCCGACAGGCCGCCTCCGTGCGCCCCCGCCGGGGCTCTGGTACGAACTCTGGCCTATGTCCGCCGACGGCAACAATGGGGCGCCCGCGCGGGTGGAGAAGCTCCGCGTGGTCGAGCTCAGCGGCGCCTTCGGCATCGGCGGCACCGAGCAAGCCGTCGAGATACGCGCAGGTCTGCTCGACCGCGCGTGCTTCGACGTCCGCGCCGTCGGCGTGTTCGGCGGCGCCCGTCTCACGCGCCTGCGCGCTCGCGGCGTCGAGGTTCGGGATCTAGCGGGCGACCTCGCGCAGCTTGCTCCGCTGCTCGAGGAATTTTCGCCCCACGTCCTGCATTACACGCGCTCCGAGCGCGACTGCGAGCACTCGAAGGCGGTGCAGGAGCAGGCGCTCCGCGCGCGAATCCCGGTGCTCATCGAAACGAACGTATTTGGACGGCCTGCGGGCTGGGAGCAGCGGCGGGCCCCGGATCATACGTGCCATATGTCCCTCGCCAGCATGCTTCGTTGCGCGCGCCTCGCCGGGCGTTCAATGAGCGAGCTCTACGCCGAGGGACATCGCGCCGTGTACCTTCCGGTGCCGACCCCGGAGGGCTACGGCACCGTGCCGCCCGAGCGCGACGCGGCGCGCGACGCGCTCGGAGTCCGACCGGGTGAGCTCCTCGCGTGCCGTGTCGCGCGGCCCGACTTGCGCAAGTGGAGTCTGCGCCTCGAGCTCGCGCTCCCGCGCCTGTTCGAGGAAATCCCCGAGCTTCGTTTCGCCTTCATGGCGGCACCGCCAGAAAAGGCGCGGCGGCTCGTCGCGCGCTTCGGCCGGCGGGTGATCTGCCTCGAGCCCGACTCCTCCTTCGAGCGCGTCGGTGGGCTCTACAAGGCCTCGGACCTCATGCTGCACGCCTCCGGCATCGGGGAGTCCTTCGGGCTCGCCGTGGCCGAGGCCATGTTTCACGGCTTGCCCGTCGTCGTCGACTCGACGCCCGAGCTCGACAACGCGCAGGTGGAGGTCGTCGAGCACGAGCGCACCGGTCTCGTCGTGCGCTCGAGCGCGGGCTTCGTCGCCGCCGCGCGCCGTCTCGCCCGAAATCCGGACGAGCGCGCCGCGTTCGGTCGCGCCGGCCACGAGCGCGCGGCGACGTGGTTCGCGGATCGCGTGGTCCGCGGAACCTGGCAATCCCTCTACGCCGAGGCGAGCGCGCGGGCCGGCGTGGAGCTCTCGGCGTCGCTCTCCGCCTTGCTCGAGAACGGGCGGCACGCCGTCTCGCCCGAGGACTACGCCGCGTACGAAGCGCGCTACGGCTACGCCTGCCGGCGCACGCTCGGACCCGACCCGGATTGGCGCGAGCTCGGTGTCGGACGCATGGTGCGCGCGTGGGACACGGCGCTCTACGCGCGACAGCGCGGCATGGGCCCGATCCTCCACGTCATCAAGTCGAGGCTGCGCGCCGGGCGTCTGTTTTCACGCGATTGACGGGCCGCGCCTCATTCGTCGAGGCGACACACGACGTACGTGAGCCCGAGCGGGCGCGGCGAGAGCTCGCTGCAGCGGGCCCCGTGCGCTTGCAACACGTCCACGACCGGGTTCGGCACGGGCAACACGGCGGCGTGGTAGCCGCGCTCACGCAGCGCTCCGAGCGGGAAATCGCCGGGCAAGAGCCCTTCGCGCCGCGCAATCGCGTACCAGCCGCCGTCGAGCACGAGCGCCGGATAGCGATCGGCCGTCGAGTGCCACGGCTGCGAAAACACGTCGTCGTCCGCGAAGAGCGGGTGCGGGAGCGCGACGATCGCTTGGTTTAGCGCGGTGAACGCGCGGGCGTCCGCGTCATCGCAAAAGAGCGTGCGGCCGAAGCGGTTCGCCGGCAGGGCATGCGCGGCCGCGCCGAGCTGGAGCACGGGAAGCACCGCGAGCGGCAGCGCCGCGAGCCCCCCGGCGAGCGAGAGCCAGCGCGGCGCCGCGGCCGGTAGCCGCTGAAGCGCGCACCACGCCGCGAGCGCGCACGCGACGAACCCCTCGAGCAGGTGGTTCTTGTTCGAGCCTTCTCGCCCGAGCGCGACGCTGCCGAAGAGCACCGTCACGAGCGCGACGACGACGAGCAAGCGCTCGGCGCGGGCGAGCTTGCGCCAGGCGGTTCCGAGTCCCGAGCGGCTCTCCCACGCGAAGACGAGCGGCCAAAAGCCGAAAACGAAGGGATTTTGCGGGATGGCGCGGGCGAACACCCCGGCGAAGAGCGACCAATGGAACCGACTGAGCGCCGGCGCTTGAATGATGTTTTCGCGATACACGGCGCCGCCCGCGTACAAGCTCACCGCCGCCACCACCGCGAACGGAGCGAGGAGCGCGAGCGAACGCGACGCGCGCCGCTCTTCGAGCGTGACGCCGACGAGCGCGCCGGCGAACGTCCACACGCTCGACTGCTTGAAGCTCCACGCACCGGCGAAAACGAGAGAAGCGAGCACGAGCCGCTCGACTCGCGTCTCCTCGAGCGCCCCGACGACGAGGGAGAGCCCGCCGAGCGCGAAGGCGGCCGCCCACACGTCCGGCCGCACCGCGAACGCCCACCACGAGACGAACTGCGAACCGAACCACACGACGAACGCCAGACTCCCGAGCGTGAGCCATTCGAGGCGTTTTACCGGCCGAGCGAGGCGCGCGCCGAGCAGCACGAAGAGCACGGCGCCGAACGCCGCCCCGGCGAGTGAAAGGAGGCGCGGCTCGGAAAGTAGCCGTTCGTCGTTCACGCCGAGGTGCCGCATGACGAACGCGTATGCCTCGTAGAACCCGAAATTGTAGAAGGTGACCGTGTACGGCTCCTGCACGGTCGGCTCGTAGAGCGGACGCCCGTGGAGGAGGCGCCAGAGCGCGTAGATCACCGGCCCTTCCCGCCCCTCGGTGATGGCCCAGCGCCAGCACTTCGTCCAGCTCGCGAGACGAACCGCGAGCACCCCCGCGGCGCCGCATGCCGCGACCACGAGCTCAGCGGCGATCGCCGTCGAGCGCCGAGTGGACGCGGGGGGCACGCCTCCCTCTAGCAGCGTCCGTCGCGCCCGCGCAAGGACCGCTTCGCCCGGATCGCGTCCGTGGTCGGCGGTCGCCGAGCGCATCGAATGCCGGAAAATCTTGCCGCAACGAACGTCCGTGGCACTCTCCTCCGCCATGACCGAAGGCGCGCTCCGCCCCGAACGTGCATTCGTGTCGCACGCGCCGGAGCCGAAACCCACCGCCCGCGGGGGCGGTCCGGCCTGGGTCTACGCGTACATCGTCGTCCAGCTCGTCTGCCAGCTCTGCCTCCTGGTTCCGGAGCTCAAGGGGGTGCGCGTGGTGGTCCGCACCGCGGCCTTCGGGACGAGCCTGCTCTTTTTGGTGGTCGCGCCCCGCGGCACGCCGCGCGGCGGCGCCGTTCGCGTCCTCGCGCTCGTCGCGCTCACGATTTTCCTGATCGCGATGTTCAATCCGCTCGGCGGCGATCCGCTCGCCGTCGTCGCGCACTTCACCTTCTGCGTCGCCGTCATCTCCCCGCTCTTCTGGGTCGGCAGGCTCGATTTACCGACGGGAACCTTGGGCCGCCTGCTGCTCCTGCTCTGGACGTTCCACTCGCTCGGCGCGCTCGTCGGCGTGCTTCAAGTCTATTTTCCGGCCTATTTCTTGCCGGATCTGGCGACGCTGATGCAGCGGACGAACCTCCTCATCCGGCTGAGCTCGGGGGATTGGGTGCCGCGGCCGACCGGCCTCACGGACGCGCCCGGCGGCGCGAGCGTCGACGGGATCTACGCCGCGCTGCTCGGCACGGGCGTCACCATGCTGCGTCCGTTTCGCTTCGCGCGGTTCCTCGGCATCACGAGCACCGGTCTCGGCTTGATGTGCCTCTACCTGTGCGAGGTGCGCGCCGAAGTCGTCGTGGCGATCGTCTCGTTCGTCTCGCTCATCGCGCTGTTCGTCTGGTCGGGACGCGCGTCCCGCGGCGCGCTCTTGCTGATCCTGCTCGGCGCCGTCGGGTTCGTCGGCTTCTACTTCGCCTCGGGCGTCGGCGGCGACATGATGAAGACGCGGCTCGAGTCGCTGATCGCGGCCGACCCCGGCACCGTCTATTACAACTCGCGCGGCAACATGCTCGAGCAGGCGTTCGTCGAGCTCCTCCCGCGCTACCCGCTCGGAGCCGGGCTCGGCCATTGGGGCATGATGAACTCGTATTTCGGCTCGGCCGAGCAGGAAATCGGGTCCGAAATCCAGGTCGGCGGCTGGGTGCTCGACGGAGGGTTGCCGCTCCTCCTCGTCTATCCGGCGGCCGTGCTCGCCGCCATCGTCTACGCCTGCCGTTCGAGTCGCACGCCGGACCCGACGCAGGCCACCTGGGCGAGCATCGTCGCCGCCTACAGCGTCGGCAGTCTCGCGCTCTGCTTCAGTTACCCCGTGTTCATGGGCACGGCCGGGCTCGAATTCTGGCTCACGAACGCGGTGCTCATGCAGGAGATCCGCCTGCGCCCGCTCGTGCTCCGGCGCGCCTGAGCGCCCGTCGAAGCGCGCCTCGACGGCGACCGAATCAGCTCTCCGACGACTTCTCGTCCTGGGTGTACGAGCCGTAATACGAGTAGGAGTAGCTGTCGCCGGACGCGACGACCGCGTTCATGATGAACCCGGGGACGGTGCCGCCCACGTCCATCAGCGCCCTGAGCGCGCGGCGCGCCGAGTCACGCCGCGTGCGCCGCGCGCGAACCACGAGCAACGTCGCATCCACGCGCGTCGAGAGCACCACCGAGTCGGTGACGATGCCGGCGGGCGGGCTGTCGATGACGATGCGGTCGAAGCGGCTCTGCAAGGCTTCGAGCAGCCTGCCGAAGGCCTCGCTGTGCATCAGATCGGCGGGGTTCGGCGGCGTCGGCCCCGCCGGCAGCACCCACAGATTCGGCGCGGGCGTCTTGATGATCGCCTCGTCGAGACGGCTCGGATCGAGCATCGCCACCGTGACGCCGGGGTCGATCGGGCTTCCGAACACGCTGTGGACGCGCGGGCGGCGCAAATCGCAATCGACCAGGCACACGCGCTGCCCCGCCTGGCTCATCGCGATCGCGACGGAGGCGGCGACCATGGTCTTGCCTTCGGCCGGGCTCGGGCTCGTGACGAGCAGCGTCTTGTACGGGCGATCGGGCGAGGTGAGCAGCAGGTTCGTGCGGATGGCGCGCGCGGCTTCGGCGGCCGCGCTCTTCGGATAATGGTGCACGAGCATTTCGGGCACCATGCGCTCCGGGGCAGGCTCGGGGCGCTGGGTGCGCTTGTGCTCGCCGCCCTGCGAATAGCGGCCGTAGTAGAGCGCGGCGAGACCGGCGCGCCCCTGCACGTCGGGCAAAGACCCAATCCACGGGATCGAAAGCTCGCGTTCGACGTCCTCCGGATCGCGCACGGTGCGATCGAGGAGCTCGCGTCCGACCGCGAAGCAGAGCCCGACGATCAAGCCGAGCGCCGCGCCGAGCGCGAGGTTCAGCGGCGTGCGCGGCAGCACCGGGCCGCCCGGCAAGAGCGGCCGATCGAGCACGCGCACGTTGTTGAACGGCATGAGCTTCGAGAGCCCGCTCTCGGTCGAGCGCTCGAGCACCACGCCGAACACGTGCTCCGTGTTGTCCTTCGAGCGCCGCAAGCGCGCGTAGCGAACCTCGTTGAGGTTCAGATCCATCGCCTGGGCCTTGGCCGTCTCGTAGAGGCGCGTGACCCCCGCGAGCTCGCGATGCACCGCTTCGAGGTCCGCCTGACAACCCTTGCGGATGTTCTCGATCTCCGTCTTGAGCGCGTCGCGGGACGACTGCAAGGTCACCGTGGCGGCCTGCACGTCGGGGTGATTTTCACCCTTCCCCATGGCGCGAAGCCGCCCGATCTGCTCCTCGGCGTCGAGGTAGCTCGAGCGGAGCGACTTCAGGAGCCCGTCGCCGAGCAGCTCGCTCTGCGGGATGGCCGCCGGGTTTTCGACGCTGATGCCCTGGAGCACCGCGAGGCGGGCGGCCACGCGCTCTTGTCGCGCCTTCAAGTCGGTGAGCGCCGTGTTGAGCTGCTGGATCTGCGCGCGCAGCATGTTCGACTGATCGTCGAACGACACGCTGAGCAGGTTATTGCGCTTCTTGAAGTCGTGGAGCTCCATCTCCTGCGACTCGAGCTCCTGCTTGAGCTTCACGAGCTGGGTGTCGAGCCACTCCGCGCGCTGGCTCGCCGAGTCGAGCGTGCGATCGAGATTTTGATCGACGTACTCGTCGACGAGCGCCGCGAGCACGCGCTGCGCTCGCGCGGCGTCGGCGTCGCGATACGTGACGCGCGTGAGCCGGCTGTCGGCGATTTGCTTCACGTCGATGCGGCCGCGCAAGATCTCCGCCGCCGTGTCCACGGACACCTCGGTACCGGCGGTCTGCGGCCCGGCCGGCAGATTGACGACGAAGGTGTGGTCGCGGTTCAGGGCGAGCTTGCGCACGACCGCGTCGGCGATTTTGCGCGACGTGAGGATCTGATGCTGCGTCGCGAAATACTCCTGATTGCTCCAGTAGCTCTCGGGGCCGCCCGAAGGCGTGCCGCTCTGGTTGCCGAGCGGCATGAGCGGCTGGGGATCGAGCTGGACGGTCGCGGCCGCCTCGTAGATGCGCGTGACACGCGAGGTGTAGAGCGACGCGCCCGTGACGAACGCCGCGACGCCGAGCACGACGAGAAACCAGTTCTTGCGCAGCGCGCGCGCCATGAGCGGCAGGCTGAAGGCGTGTTCCTCGGAGTCACCCGGCCGCAGCGATTGGGCCGGACCGCGCGGCCCGGGAGCGTTCGACGGCGTAGGGAGCAATGAATTCATGAGCGGCTGGTTCCCGGGAGTGCGACGACGGCTGGTACGGAGCGCTCGCTCGGCGCCGCTTCCGGCGGACGCGCCGGAGAAAGCGCGCTTTCGCAGCGGTGCAGGGCGCGGGCGAGACCGTCCGCGACGAGCTGGAGCAGGATGCTCGCCTGGACGGTGGGCTCACCGTCATCGACGTGCCACACGAAATCCACCTGAGCGCGCGCGAGCGCGTCCGGCCCGAGCGGGAACGACCGGCGAATCACGCCGACTTGCGCGGAAGCGAAGTCCGGAAAGCTGTGCACCACTTGCCCTTGGGTCCGAACCTCGATCGCCGAACAGCCCGTATCGCCCATCGTCCGCCTGAGCACGCGCAAGGCGTCCGGCTCGTCCTCGGACGACTCGAAGCCGACGAGCACTTCGGGGAGCGCGCGCCGGAGCCGCTCGGTGAGACCGTCGTAGATCCGAGCTTCGGTCCGCCCACGGCGGTGCAGGTAATCGACGTAGCCCGTTTGACGCATCAAGCCGAGCAGCACGAGCGTCGCGATGAGCAGCGCCCCGCCGTTCCCCCACCCGCCCCCGAACGACATCAGCACGGCACAGCAGGCGAACGCGACCGAAACGCCGTAGAGGACGACGACCGCGCGGCGGTGCGTGAGGCCGAGCTCGAGCAGCCGGTGGTGGATGTGACCGCGATCGGGCGAGAAAATCGGGCGCCGCTCGAGGAAGCGGCGCAGCATCGAGAAGAGCGTGTCGAAGATCGGCAGACCGAGCGCCACCATCGGGACGAGCAGCGAGACCGCCGTCGAGGTCTTCTGCTGAACCGAGCCCGCAAGCGAGGTCGTCGCGAGGACGTAGCCGAGGAAGTAACTCCCCGAATCGCCCATGAACACGCGCGCCGGGCTCCAGTTGTAGAACAAAAATCCAACCAAAATGCCCATGAGCGCCGACAGAGCGAGCGCGATGAGCAGCGATCCATTTTGGATGGCGACCACGAAGCCGGTCACGGCCGCGAACAAGCTCACGCCCGCCGCGAGCCCGTCGAGCCCGTCGATCAGGTTCACCGCGTTCGTGATTCCGACGATCCAGAGCACCGTCACCGGGAGCGCGAAGACTCCCATCGACAACGTGCCGACAAACGGCAGAAAAATCGCGTCGACACGGACGCCACACGTGTACGCGAGAACCGCGACCACGAGCTGCGCGGCAAGCTTCACGTGAACCCGCAGACCTCGGATGTCGTCGACCGCGCCCACGCCGCAAAGAAGGAGCGCACCCGCGAGAATGCCGAAGAACTGGGCGCGCGAGTGCTCGAGCGCGTCGGTACCCAGGGTATGCAGCGGCAGAAACGCGAGGAGCGCGAGGCACCAGCCGAGCGCCAGGGCGATGCCGCCGATGCGCGGGATGCGACCCGCGTGAATGTGACGGCCGCCCGTTCTGGCGACCACGCCTTTGGCGAAAGCGACCGAGCGAACGAGTGGCGTCAGCACCAGGCTCGCGACGAGCGCGAGAACGAACGCCACTAGGAAGCTCTTCAAGCTTTGATCCCTTTCCCGACCGTTCGTTGCCAGCCGGCAACCCGCCATTCGCGGCGAGCCGGAACTTTAGGCGGCACAACGCCTTGCGTCGAGGCTGGCAATTCGCCCCGAACAAGAGCCGACCAGCCGGCCAGGAATGCAAAATTCTAGTGCCGTCGCCGAGAGAGCGCGCGCTCGTACAGCAAAACGAGCTGTTCTGCGGCTCGACCCCAGGTGAGCGCGGTCGCCGCGGCTCGCCCCGCCCGGGCCAAGCGCACCCGCAAGGCATCGTCGTCGAGCAAGCGTGCCACGGCCGATTTCGCTTCCGGGACGGCGCCGACCGGCACGATGAAGCCGTTTTCCCCGTCGCGAACGATGTCGGCGCCCGCGCCGGTCGGAGTCGTGACGACGGCGAGACCGCGCGCCATCGCTTCCGTCGTGACGATGCCGAAGCCCTCGTAGCGGGTCGGAAAGAGGAAGACCGCGAAGTGTTGGAGGCGTGCGGCGAGCTCGCGGGCGCTGAGCGGCGGCTCGACGTGCACGCGCGAGCGGACGCTCTCGTCGAAGTGGGCGCGCGCGGCTTCGGGTGACGTGCCGCTGCCGAAGAGCGTGAGCCCGAGCTCGGGTCGTTCGCGCATGAGCTCGGACATGACGCGGCTCGCGACGTCGCTCCCCTTGCGATGGAAGAAGGTGCCGACGAAAGCCACGTCTTTGCGCCCCTCGAGCGGCGCGTCGTCGGCGAAGAACGCATCGACGCCGGGATTGACGGCGCCGACGCCGTCGCGCGTCTTCCACCGGCGCCGAACCACCTCGTCCGCGTCGCAGCGCGACAAGAACACGGCCACGTCCGCCGCGCGGATCGCCGACTGTTCCCAGCGGCACAGGACCTGCTCTTGATAGACGCGGCTCGCGGCGCGCTTGAGCGGGCTTTTCAGGCCGTGATCCTCGCCGGCGAGCGCGAGATCCCAGAGCCCGTTCGAGCGGGCGACGAGCGCTTGGCGCGGCCGGCGCACGCGCGCATAGCGAAAGTACGCAAAGCCGTCGCCCCCGGCGATGTCGACGATGTCGGCGCCGGCCGCGCGCTGCTCGACCGCCCACGCCATTCGGAACGGCGCGCTGAGCTCGGCCGCGCGCCCGCGTGGCCCGGCGGGCAAGTCCTCCGCGAAGAGCGAGACCACCTCGACGCCGAGGCGAGCGAGCTCGGGCTCGAGCCGAAGCGGCGTGCGCGCGGACCCGAGCTTTTCGTCGCGCGGGAAACTGCAAGCGAGGACGACCTTCATGCGAAGCGTCGCGACCCTATCGCCAAGGGACGCCCTCGTCACTGGGCTCGCGTGCTCGGCGCGACGCGAAGAAAGCGATTGCGCTTCGACCCGCGAGCTTGAAGAATGCTCGCGCTCGCCTTGGCCGCCCCACGTCGGAGCTTCACGATCGTCGCGGGCGATTTCGTGAAAACCGGGGGGATGGACCGCGCGAACTACGCGTTCGCGGACTACCTGAACCGGCTCGGCGCGGACGTCGAGCTCGTCGCCCATCGAGCGGAGGGCGAGCTCGCCGAGCGGCCCCACGTCGGCCTGGTCCGCGTGCCGAAGCCGCTCGGCTCGTATTTGCTCGGGGACCCGCTGCTCGATCGGGCGGGCCGGCGTGCGGCCGCGGCTCGACGGAGCGCCGGCGGCGTGACCGTCGTGAACGGGGGCAACTGCGTCGCCGCCGCGGTCAATTGGGTGCACTACGTCCATGCGGCATACCGGCCGGAGCTCGAGCCGTCCTTCGCCGGGGCGCGCCGCGCGGCGTACGGCGTGTACCTCCGCCGGCAGGAGCGACTCGCGCTGCGCCGCGCCGAGCTCGTGATCGCGAACTCGGAAGCGACGCGCCGCGCCGTGATCGACGACGTGGGCGTCGAAGCGGCGCGCGTCGCGGTCGTGCACATCGGACTCGACGCCGCGCTCTTCGCGCCGAGCGACGCCGACACGCGCGCGCGCGCTCGCGCCGAGCTCGGCTTCGGTGAACGCGCGGCGGTCGCGTTCGTCGGCGCGCTCGGCGACCGCCGCAAGGGCTTCGATACGGTGTTCGACGCGTGGCGCTCCCTCGTCCGAAATGGCTCGTGGGACGTCGATCTCGTCGCCGTCGGCGCCGGCTCGGCGCTCGCCGCGTGGCGCGCGCGCGTCGCGAGCGCGGGGCTCGGCGAGCGGATTCGCTTGCTCGGCTTTCGGCGCGACGTTCCGCGCGTGCTCGCCGCGTGCGACGCGCTGGTGGCGCCCGCCCGCTACGAGCCGTTCGGGCTCGGCGCGCTCGAAGCGATCGCGAAGGCGCTCCCGACGTTCGTCTCGGCGCACGCCGGCGTCGCCGAGCTCTACCCCGCCGAGCTCCGTCACGTGCTCATCGACGACCCGGCGAGCGCTGACGAGCTCGCGCGCAAGCTCTTGCTCTGGCGAGACCAGCGCGAGGCCGAACGCGCCGCATGGCTCGCGTTTTCCGAACGCGTGCGGCGCCACGATTGGGACGCCATGAGCGCCGCGATGCTCCGCTTGATCGACGAGCGGGCGGGCTGAATCAGCCGCGGACGGACGCGCGTGGCGCGTCGTAGAGCTCGCGCAACCGGTGGACGGCGCGTTCGAGCTCGAAGCGCTCGCGATAAAGGATGCGGGCGCGCCGGGCGAGCTCCGCGCGCCGGCCGGCGTCGCCGAGCAGCGTCTCGACGGCGGCCGCGATGGCGTCCGGCCGGCAGCCGTCGACCAGCGCGACCGCGCCGCTTCGCCGCCACACCGACTCCGTGCACGACTCACTCGTCGTCACGATCACGGCGCCCGCCGCGAGCGCGGTCATCAGACTCGTACGCCGCGTCGTCACCCCTTCGAGAAATGGAAACACGGTGACCCACGCGCGCGTGAGCTCGCGGGCGATTCCCTGCGGATCGAGCGGCCCCGTTGCCCGAACGCGCGCCGAGACCTCGGGATGCCGGCTGGCGAGCGCGGCTCGAAATTCCTCGGAGCCGCGCCCGACGAGCACGAGCTCGCGCGCCGCGTCGGCGGCGAGCAGCGGCACGACGACGCGCTCGAGCGGCTCCGCGACGAGCGCACCGTACGTGCCGAAATGGGCGATGGTCGGCACCGGCGCCGGCTCCGGCCGCTCGAAATCGGCGGAGGCGACGGCGGTCGCGGGGATGGGAAACCACTCGCAGCCGAGTCCGCGCCGGGCATAGCGCTCGACCCACGGCTCCCACGCCGGCGTGGAGACGAATGCGCGCTCCGCATGGCGGCTCGCGACGTGCAACATCAGACGCGTGGCCGCCGCGAGCACGTCGAGCTTCACGCTTTGTCGCGGCGCGAACGGATAGACGACTTCGTGCAGCATGAGCCACACCCGCTCGCGCCGCTCGCCGAGAAAGCGCGCGAACGGCAGGTTCATGCCCTTCCAGCCGAACCCTTGCGGCACGTATTGCGCGAAAATCACCGCGTCGCTCGGCAGCGCCGCCCAGTCGCGGGCGAGCACTGCGCGTGTCTCGGGGCCGAAATCGTCGGGCAGCACCCTCACGTCGACGCCTTCGGTGCGGGCGGGCTCGCTCGGGCGCGCCGTGTGCACGAGCACGCGATCGCCGCCTGACGCGAGACGCGCGGCGAGGAGCGCCACGAAATCGCCGATGCCGCCCGCGCCGGGCGGGTATTCGGACGTGAGGATCGCGAAGGTGCGCGGGGCGCCGTTCATCCGCTGCCCGTCTGGGCCACGGGCGCACCGGAGACGCGCGCGAGGACGGCCGCGATCTCGGTGAGACGCGCCCGCGGATCACACAGTCGACGCGCGCGCTCCGGACCCGCGGCGCCGAGCTTCCGGCGCAGCGCGGCGTCGTTCACGAGCTCGTCGAGCGCCCGCGCGAGCTCGCCCTCGTTCGTGACGAGCCGTCCCACCGCGGGCGTCACGATCTCGCGCGGACCGCCCATGTCGAGCGTCACCGTGGGCAACCCGGCCTGGAGCGCCTCGACGAACGCGATCCCGAACGGCTCGGGCTCGGCGTTCGGCTGGCAGTGGATGTCGGCCGCGCGCAAGAGGCGCGGCACGTCGTCGCGCTGGCCGAGAAAGCGCACGCGCGCCGTGACGCCGAGCGCCCGCGCGTCCTCCTCGAGCTTCGCGCGATAGGCGCGCTCGGCGGGCCGTTGGGCGTCGCCGATCAACACGCAGAGCCAAATCGTCGGCGCCCTCAAATGGGCGAGCGCGCGCAGCAGTCGATCGTGGCCCTTCCACGCTTGCATGCGACAGGCCTGCATGATGAGGACGGTGTCGTCGTAGACACCGAGCTCGGCACGCAACGCCCGCCGTTCGTCGGGGGAAGGCTCCCCCGTGGGCGCTTCAATCGGGTAATAGACAACGTCGACGCCGGTCCGCGGGAACAGCCGCACGAGGCCGTGCCGCGTGTACTCGCTGTTCACGATCGCCCAGTCGGGCGGATGCCGGGCGGCCCAGCGCTCGAGCCAATGATCGTCGCGCACGCGGTCGTGCAGGTAGAAGACCTCGGGCACGCCGAAGACGCGCGGCATGCCGCCGAACATCGCCTGCGTCCAGGCCGAGTGGCAGACGACCACGTCGTACTTGCGATCGGCGAGCAAGCGTCTGAGCTCGCGCCGCGCCCGCACGAGCGACCACGGCGACCGCGCGCGCACGCGACCGAGCTCGGTGAGCGTGGCGCCGGCGCTCTCGAGCTCGCGCTGCAAGCGGCCGTCGAAGCAGAGCGCGAACTCCGAGCGCATCTCGGGGACGAGCTCGGCGCGGCGCGCGAGCGTCGTGAGGAAGCCTTCGATGCCTCCCCACAGATTGCCGGAGTGGACGTGGAGAACCCGCACGCTTCGCTCGAATAGCACAGCTCAATCGCGCGCCGGACGGCGAGCTTCGGCGTCGGCACCCGGTACGTCGCCGTTCGGAGCCATGGAACCGAGCGGCGCTCGCGCCCGAGCCTTCGTCACGGTAGTGGTGCCGTAGCGTGATGACGTCAATTTCGAAGCCCACGATCCACCCGACCGCCGTCGTCGATCCGGGGGCCGAGCTCGGCCCGGGCGCGCAGGTCTGGCACTTCTGTCACGTGATGCCGGGCGCCCGCATCGGCGCTCGTTCGATGCTCGGACAAGGCTGCTTCGTCGGAGGCGGCGTGCGCGTCGGGAGCGGCGTGCGCGTGCAGAATCACGTGAGCCTCTTCGAGGGCGTCGAGCTCGAGGACGAGGTGTTCGTGGGGCCGGGCGTCGTCTTCACGAACGTCGTGAATCCGCGCGCGGCCTTCCCGAAGCGCGACGAATTTCGGCGCACGCTCGTCCGGCGCGGCGCGACGATCGGCGCGAACGCCACGATCCTGCCGGGCGTCGTGCTCGGCGAATACAGCTTCGTCGGCGCCGGCGCGCTCGTGCGCGACGACGTGCCGGACCACGCGCTCGTCGTCGGCGTGCCGGCGCGTCCGTCCGGCTTCGTGAGCCGCCGGGGCGAGCGGCTCGAGTTCAGCGACGGCGTCGCGACCTGCACGGCGACGGGCGAACGTTACGCGCTCGCCGACGACCGCGTGCGGCTCATCGACGTTCGAGCCGTAGCGGACGTTTGAGCTTGCGCGACAAGACGCCCTCGAGGGCGCTCCAGAGCTCGTCTCCCGACTTTGCCGCGACCCAGCGTCGCTCGGCGGCGAGCCAATCGAAGTGCCAGGCGTTGAGCTCGGCGGCCATCCAGATCTGCCGCGCGGCGCGATGCGAATTCACGACGTAACGCGCGCCGTCCTCGAACTCGATCGTCAGGATGTCGCTCGCGAGCTCGGCCTCGAAGTCGGTCGCGTCGAGCGCGTCGAGCGCGCGCACGAGCGCGTCGAGCTCGGGCTTCGCGGCTGCTTCGTATTCGGCTTCGGTCACTGTCCGGGCATGGCCGGCACGCAGGCACCCGCCATGCAGTGATTGCCGGGATTGCAATCATTGTCGCTCTGGCACGGCCATGCGCACTTGCCGAACTGCGTGTTGCAACGGTGCGTGAGGCACGCGGCGTCCGAGGTGCACGGCAAAGCCATCGGCGAAGGTTGCGACAGCGCGCCGCCCGCGGGCGCGGCTCCGGTGGGCGCCGGCTGCGCGGCGGTCGGAACGGGAGCGGGCTGTGTCGCGACCGGCGCCGGCTGCATCGCCGTCGGCTGCGCGGCGGGTTGCGCAGGGTACGGCTGCTGTTGCGGGTAGGGCTGCTGCTGCGGGTACATCGGTTGCTGCGGCTGCTGCGCCGGCGGCTGCTCGTCTTGTTTGCAGGACAACGGCAGCGCGATGAGGCCGCCCAGCATCAGCACGAAAACACGAGGTCGCATCGGTTTTTCCTCGCGGGCGAAGGTAGCCGTCCGAAGGTTTTCGGTCAACGAGCGTTTGGGGCTATCGTCGACGCACAATGTCCGAGAGGGCGGAGCCTGTCTCCGTGCTGGGCGACGCGCCGATCGCGCGCCTCGTGGCGGAGCTGCGTTCTGCGCTCAAGCGCAAGCCGGCGCGCGAAGGTTGGCTCGGTGGCGCGCTGCGCAGCCTTTTTTTGCACGCGCCTGCGCTCCGGCGCGAGCTCGTGAGCGCGCTCGAATTGCTCGTGCGGCGCGGCTCGTTCGACCGGCCGCTCTACGGCGCGATCATCCGCGCGCTCGCCGAAGACCGGGAGCCGCGCGCGGGACCCCTACTCGCGCTCGCGCTCGGCAACGAAGACGGCGGAGGGCTCGCGACGCTCGCGGCGGCCGGCTTCAGCGATCACCCGGCGCTCGCCGAACCACTCGCGAAACTCGCGGGCAACCGCCACGCCCACGTGGCTTTCGCGGCGGAGATCGCACGCGTGGCGCGCGGCGAGTCGAACGGCGCGCATGCCCGCGCGATCGCGCCGATGATCAAAGAGGCGCACCGTATCGCTCTCTCGGACGAGGTACTCGCCGCGTGGGCGTGGCGCCCGGCGCTCGGAAAGGGCGTCGCCGGGGCGCTCGCGGCGCTCCGCGGCGCGGAACGTCACTTGGGTCGCTGGCTTCTGCTCGCCGAGCTCGGGATGCGCGCCGGCGACACTGGAGCGCTCGCCGAAGCCGAGCGCGAAGCCGCCGTCGGTGCTCCCGGAACGCGACCCGCCTGGGCGCTCGTGTGCTGGGCGCTCGGCGACGGCCGGAACGAACCCGCCGTGCGTCCGAACCTCGAGCTCGCCGTCCGCCTGAGCGATCGCCCGACCGCCGACAAAGATCCTTCGTTCTTGTTTCGGCTCGCAGCCGCCAGGACCGAGACGGTACGCCCGCTCTTGCGTCACCTCACGCGCGGCCGGCTCGACGGCGACGTGGCGGTGCGAGCGGCGTTGTGCCTCGCGCGCGACTTCGAAGACGAACGCGCGCGCACTCAACTCGTCGACGCGGTCGCGCGCGGCCGCAACGAGACGCTGCGCGGGCTCGCGAGCGCGGCTCTCTTCGACCTCGGCGAACGAAACGTCGCGCTCGCCGCGGCGAACGAGCTCGCGGAGAGCACGAAATTGCCCAGCCTTACCTTCGCCAATTTGGTGCTCGCAGCAGCGTCGGCTAAAGAATCATCACCCTTGGTCACGGAGCCCCGCGTCCGGCGCGTCCAGCTCGGCTTGGCACCATGAAGTCGGAGCGGCGCAAGCTGTGGCTTTCCGCGCTCGGGCTCGCGCTGCTCGCTTCGGCGCCGGCGCGCGCGCGTGACTCCAGCTTCGAGAAGGACGGTTCGCTCGTCATCTTCGCCGACACGGACGACGACGACGACGACGGCGTCGCCGACGACCAGGACGTGCGGGTCGCCGGAGCGGCCGCGACCGATCTCGTGCCGCTGCCGCCGGGGCTGCCGGTCGCGCCGCTCACCTCGCCGATCGCTCGTCTCATCGCCGGCTCGAAAGTGTGGAACGGGCCTGGCAAACCGCGCGGCGCGCTCGCGCTTCAAGGCGTGCACGCCGGCACCACGACGCTCGAGATCGGAGGCGCCGCCATCGAGCTCTCGGTCGTCGAGGCGGTCCTGCTCGACGGCCGCGGCGCGCCGGTCGATCTCGCGCGCTCGCACGCGGCGGTGTCGCGACGCCTGCCTTCCGCCGGGCAAAACGCAGAGAGCCCGGAGTCGCTCGATCCCGACGCCATGCGCTGGCTCCTCGCGGGGCCGCTCGACGCGCTCCCCGAAAACGTGACGCTCACGTCCACGCGGCCGAACGGCGCGACCATCGACGCGATCCGAAATCTCGCGCTCGAGCCGATCGCGTGTCCGCCCGGCATGCCCGCCGAGCTCGCGTGCCGCGCGACGCCGCTCGGCTTCGCCGTCGCCGACGTGATCGATCGCCAGCGTGCGGTCGAATCGCAGCGCTGGCTCCAGGCCGAAGTCGGCGGGCGCATCACCCTGAGCAGTGACGGCCGTAAAATAGCGAGCGTTCGCGTCGGCGGACCGCGCGTGACGGCCGTCGGCCCCATCGAGCGTTTTCGCGCGCGGCTCCGCCTGCACGTCTTCCGAACGGCGCGCGGCGGCATGCCCGCCATCGGCGGCGACGACGCCGGCGCACGAGCTCTCGCCCGCAACGAAATCGACGTCGCGAGTCGCTTGTGGGGGCAGTGCGGCATTCACTTCGGAGACGCGAGCACGCAGGAAATCCTCGTTCACGACCCGCCGCCCGTGTACATGCTCGCGGTCGGTTGTGAAGTCGGCCTCCCCGCGAGCGGCGGCGAGATTCGCTTTTCGGTGGCGGGCCGGCGCGTGCGCGTGCCGACGCGCGCGGGGCAGACTCCGGTGGAAGTCGCGAGCGCCGTGACGCGGGCGCTCGGCAGCCTCGGCGTGACGGCGAGCGTGAGCCCGAATCCGGCGACGCTCGGCGCGCCGTACGGCACCGCGGACGTGATCGTGCGCCGCTCCGACGGCGCGCTCGCGGAACTTCACGAAGACGGCACGGCGCCGCTCTCGAGCGACGCGAGTCTCGGCGCCTGTTTCGGCGAGGTCGACTTCGCCGACGGCGTCGAGCACTTCACGGACGTCGACGCGCCCGCGCCGGCCCGCCACCGAAAAGCGAATCTCGCCGCCGCTCGCGGGGAGGCCGACTTCA
>DATJXW010000226.1:0-39995 GCA_035499895.1 Polyangiaceae bacterium
GAGCTCGAAGCGCTCGGCGCGAGCGTCCTCACCGTCTCCGTCGACGTGAGCCGCGAGGATCAGCTGCGCGCGTTCCTCGACGGCTACGCCGCCGACGCCTACCCGCCGATCCGCGGCGTGATCCACGCCGCGGCGGCGGTCGACGATCACCTGGCGGCGGAGATGACGGCCGAGCAATTCGAAGGAGTGCGGCAGGGCAAACTCCGCGGCGCTCAACTGCTCGACCGGCTACTGCCCGACTTGGACTTGTTCGTCGTGTTCTCGTCGATCGCGGGGTACGTCGGGCTCGTCGGCGCCGCCAACTACGCCGCTGCGAACGCGGCCCTCGACGCCCTCGCTCGCGATCGGCGCGCGCGCGGCAGCCACGCGCTCAGTGTCGGCTGGGGCGTGTGGCAGGGGCTCGGCCTCGCCAAAGACAGCGTGATGCAGGAGTTCGCTCGGCAGGGCATCGAAGGCTTGCCGCCGGACGATGCCGTGAGCTTGTTTTCGTGGATCGCGGGCGCGGACGAACCGGCGCTCGCCGTGCTGCGAATCGACTGGGCGCTGTTTCAGCGCGCGCGACTCGGCCGCGGCGCCGCGCTGTACCGCCATCTCGCCGGCAAGAACGGCGCGGCGAGCGCGGACGGCAGCGAGCTCGCGACCAAACTCGCGACGGCCGGACGTGAAGAGCGGCGCCGTCTGCTCGAGGAACTCGTGAAACAGAGCGTGGCGGCCGTGCTCAAGATCGCTCCGAACCGTCTCGACACGCGGCGCACGCTCGGCTCGTTCGGGTTGAGCTCGCTCATGGCGATGGAGCTCCGCAATCGGCTCGAGGTCGCGCTCGAGCGGCCCCTCTCGGCGACGCTCGCGTGGAATTACCCGACGGTCGAAGCCCTCGTCGAACACCTCGCCGGGGACGAACGGCCGCCGGCCGCCGCCGAGGTCGCCAAACCCGCCGGAGCGGCGACCCCGCCGGCGCTCGGACTCGACGACATCGCCGAACTGTCGGACGAGGAAGCGGCTTTGGCCCTGCGACGAGCCCGTTCGGAGGCGGGTCCATGAGTGTCTCCGCCACGCGGCTCGGAGAGCTCTCCTCGGTCAAGCTCGCGTTGATGGCCAAGCGGGTGCGGAGCGAGGCACAAGCCGTGCTGCGCGCCGATCCCATCGCCATCGTGGGCATGAGTTGCCGCGCGCCCGGCGCCGCTTCGCCCGCCGCGTTCTGGCGCCTCCTCTGCTCGGGCAAAGACGCCGTCCGCAGCGTGCCGTCCGATCGCTGGGACGGCGACGCCTGGTTCGACGCCGATCCTTCGGTGCCCGGCAAAGCGATCACGAAGGAGGGCGGCTTCCTCGATCGCGTCGACGGCTTCGACGCAGCCTACTTCGGCATCCTGCCGCGCGAAGCGGAGCGCATGGATCCGCAGCAGCGCGTGTTCCTCGAGGTGGCGATCGAGGCGCTCGACGACGCCGGCCAGCTCCGCGAGCGCCTGCGCGGCAGCCGTTCGGGAGTGTTCGTCTCGAGCTACCAAAACGATTACGAGCGACTCGCCTACGCCGACCTCGACGCCATCGACGAGCGAACGCTGACGGGAACGCTGCACAGCGTGCTCGCGAATCGCCTCTCCTATTTACTCGACCTGCGTGGGCCGAGCCTGTCGATCGACACCGCGTGTTCGTCCTCGCTCGTCGCCGTGCATCTCGCTTGCCAGAGCCTGCGCACGGGCGAATGCGACCTCGCGCTCGCGGGCGGCGTCTCGCTCATGATCACGCCGGGACTCATGGTCTCGCTGTCGAAAGTCGGCTTCATGGCGCCGGACGGCCGCTGCAAGACCTTCGACGCGAGCGCCGACGGCTTCGGACGCGGCGAGGGGTGCGGCGTCGTCGTGCTCAAGCGACTCGCCGACGCGATCGCCGACGACGACCGCGTTCTTGCAGTGATTCGAGGCTCGGCGGTGAATCAGGACGGCCGTTCTACGGTGCTCGCGGCGCCGAACGGACTCGCTCAGCGCGACCTCATCCTCGAGGCGCTCGCGAACGCGGAGCTCGATCCCGGACAGATTGGTGTCATCGAAGCACACGGCACGGGCACTCCGCTCGGGGATCCGATCGAGGTCGAAGCGCTGGCGACGACGGTCGGTCGCGCGGAGGCTGCCCGTTCACCCTGCTTCCTCACCGGCGCCAAGGCCTGGCTCGGTCACCTCGAAGCGGCGGCGGGGGTGATGGGGCTCATCAAGCTCGTCTTGACCCTCGAGCACGGCGCCGTGCCCGGCCAAGCGAACTTCAGCGCGCTGAACCCGCACATCTCCCTCGCCGGGACGCGACTCACGATTCCGAAGGAGCTCACGCCGTGGCCTCGGGGTTCGACGCGGCGCTGCGCGGCGGTGAGCGCGTTCGGCGTGGGCGGCACGAACGCTCACGTCATCGTCGAGGAGAGTCCCGCGCTGCCGGCGAGTCCGGAGCCGACGGCGGGGACGGCGGGGATCCTGCCGCTCTCGGCGGCCTCGCCCGGCGCGCTACGCGCTCTCGCGGCGTCGTGGCTCTCGTTCCTCGACGAGACGCGCGCGCCCTTGCACGACCTCTGCTACTCGGCCGCGCGCCGGCGCTCGCACTACGACTTCCGTCTCGCGGTCGCCGCGACGGACGCGGCGTCGCTGAAGGAGCGACTCGCCGAACGCGTCGCCGCGCTCGAAGCCGCGCCGGAAACCACGACGAGCGGCGAGCGTCCTCGCGTGGGCTTCGTCTTCAGCGGCCAGGGCCCGCAATGGTACGCGATGGGCCGCGAGCTCATGACCGAGGAGCCGCTCTTCCGCGCGGCGATCGACGAATGCGACGCGCTCTTGGCGCCGCGCTCCGGCTGGTCGCTCCGCGCCGAGCTCGCGGCGTCCGAGTCCGAGTCGCGGCTCGGGCGCACCGACGTCGCGCAGCCCGCGCTCTTCGCGCTGCAGGTCGCGCTCGCGCGTCTCTGGCAAGCGTGGGGTCTCGCGCCCGAAGGCGTCGTCGGACACAGCGTGGGGGAGATCGCGGCGCTGCACGTGGCGGGCGTGCTGAGCCTGGAAGAAGCGGTGCGCATCGTCTTCGAGCGCGGGCGCATCATGCAGGAAGCGACCGGGCTCGGCTGCATGGCGCAGGTCACGCTGAGCGCGGCCGAGGCGACCGAACGACTACGGCCTTGGGGCGATCGCGTGTCGCTCGCGGCCATGAACGGACCGCGCAGCGTGGTCTTCTCGGGCGAACGCGCCGCGCTCGAGCAGCTCCTCGGCGAGCTCGCGAAGGAAGGCGTCGGTCACCGCATGTTGCCGGTGAACTATGCCTTTCACAGCGCGCAGATGGCCCCGTTCGAGGAGCGGCTGCGGCAAGCGCTCGGCAGCGTCACGGCCGCCGCGCCGAGGCTCGCCGTCTATTCGACCGTCACGGGCGCGCGAGCCGACACCGAACGCTTCGACGCCGCGTACTTCGGCCGCAACGTCCGCGCGCCGGTGCGCTTCGAGAGCGCCGTTCGCGCGCTCGCCGCGGACGGCGCGAACGTCTTCGTCGAAGTCGCGCCGCACCCGGTGCTGTCAGCGGCCGTGACCGAAAGCATCGACGCCGCGGGGCGATCGGCGCGTGTCGTCGCCTCGCTCCGGCGCGGTCGAGCCGAGCGCGAGACGATGCTCGAAGCCGCCGCGCGTCTCTACGAAGCGGGCTGGTCGCCCGCGTGGAACAAGCTGCAACGGAGCGGCGCGCTCACGGCGCTCCCGCCGTACGCCTGGCAACGCAAGCGTTACTGGATCCGCACGCGAGAGAACGCGCCGCGAGCGGCGGCGAGCGGTCATCCGTTGCTCGGCGGCGGAACGGTCGTCGCCGGGAGCGGCGTGCGCGTCTTCGACGTGACTGCGGCCGCGCCGTGGCTCGCCGATCACCGCGTCTTCGACCGCGTCATCGTGCCCGGCGCCGCGCTCGCCGAGCTCCTGTTCGCCGCGGCGGCGAGCGCCCTCGGCGCGACACCCGAGCTCGGCGGCTTCGCCATCGAGCGCCCGCTCCACGTGCCCGACGCGGGTTCGCCCGCGCCGCGGTTGCAGGTCGTGATCACGCCGGGAGAGCCGGGCCGCGCCGAGCTCTTCGAGGAATGGACGGCGAGCGGCGCCGGGCGCGAAACCGCGTGGCGCTCGATCGCGAGCGCGACCGTGCTCGCCGCTCGCACGGCGCCGTCGCTCGCTCTGCCGCCGCTCGAGGCGAACGCGACCAAACTCGACGTTTCGGCCGTGTACGCCCGCTTTCGCGAGCTCGGAGTCGAGTTCGGACCGAGCTTCCGGCTCCTCGACGAGGTGCGAACGTCGGCGGGCGCGGCCGAAGCGCGCGTCGTGCCGCCGCCGGATCTCGAAGCGGGCTACGCGCTGCACCCCGTGGTGCTCGACGCCGCGTTGCAGCTCTGTTCGCTCGCGGCGGGGCCCGACGCGGGCGGCTCGCGTCCCGCGCGCGTGCTCTTGCCGCTCGGCGCCGACTCGTTGCGGATCCTCGGACGAGCGGACGGCGATCTGTTCGCCCGCGCGCGCGTGCGCGAAACGGGGCAGTCCGGCTCGCTCAACGCCGACGTCGTGCTCGAGAGCCGGAGCGGCGCCGGAGCGACGCAGGTCGCCGTGATCGAAGGCATGCGCTTCGCTCCCGCCGACGCGAGCGCCTTCGCGCGGCCGGCCGAGCAGGCCGAGGATCTTTATCGCGTCGAGTGGCAGGCGGAAGTGGACGCGCCCTCGAACGGCGGCGTCGCCGGCGCGCGAACGTGGCTCTTGCTCCTCGATCGCGGTGGCGTCGGCGAAGCGCTCGCTCGCACCCTCGAGGGAACGGGCGCCACGTGCCGGCGCGTGGTCACGGGCGCGGCGTACGCCTCGCCGCCGGGCGGCCCTTTCGTCGTCGATCCGGCGAACCCCGAGCACTTCAAGCGGCTCTTGGCCGACGCGGGCGGCTCACTCGGCGGTATCGTGCACCTCTTCGGCCTCGACGTGCCGCCGCTCGACGGCGAAGTCGCCGAACGGGTGACGAGCGAGGACGCACTCGATGTCGGCTCGGCGTTGCACCTCGTGCAAGCGGCGAGCGCGAGCAGCGGCTGCCCGCTCTGGTTCGTGACGCGCGGCGCGTGCAGCGTGAGCGGCAGCGAATCGGAGCTCCGCGCGGCGCCGCGAGCCGCCGGACTCTGGGGTTTCGCGAGCGTCGCCGCGCTCGAACACCCCGAGCTCGAAATCTCGACGCTCGATCTCGATCCGGACGCGGAGGACGCCCCGAACACGGCCGCGCTCCACGCCAAGCTGACGCAAGCGACGCCGAAACGGTCGCGGGCTCTCGCATGGCGCGGCGAGCGCTTTTGGGCGCCCCGCTTGAAGCGGCCCGCGCCGCTCGTCGTGCACTCCGAGCCGCTTCGCGTCGAGGTCGCACGCCCCGGCAGCGTCGAAGGACTCGCGTTCGAGCGTCGCGCGCGCAAACCCCTCCAGCCGGGCGAAGCGCGGCTTCGGGTGCTCGCGACCGGCGTGAACTTTCGCGACGTGCTCACGACGCTCGGCATGTATCCCGGCGCGAGCGCGCCGCTCGGCGTCGAGTGCGCGGGCGTCGTGACGGAAGTGCTCGCACCGGCGGGCGACCTCGAGCTCGGCATGCTCGCGTTCGGGTTCGCGCCCGGGAGCCTCGGCAGCGAGGTGACGGCGCCGGCCGCTCACCTTGCGCCCGTGCCGGCGGGGATGAGCCCTGAACGCGCGGCGGCGCTGCCCGTCGCGTACCTCACGGCGTATTACGGCTTTCACCGGCTCGCGCGGCTCGAACGCGGGCAGCGCGTCTTGATTCACGCGGCCGCGGGCGGCGTCGGCCTCGCCGCGGTGGAGCTCGCGCGACGCGCGGGCGCGGAGATTTTCGCGACCGCGGGCTCCGCGCGCAAGCGGGCGTTTCTGGCGGCGCGCGGCGTCAAGCACGTGCTCGACTCGCGTTCGCTCGAGTTCGCCGACCGCATCGACGAGCTCACGCGGGGCGAAGGCGTGCACGTCGTCCTGAACTCGCTGTCCGGGGATTTCATCGCGGCGAGCCTCCGCGTCGTCGCCAAGGGCGGCTGCTTCCTCGAGCTCGGCAAGCGCGGCGTGATGACGCCGGACGACGCCGCGCGGGCTCGCCCCGACGTGCGTTACCATCTCTACGATCTCGGTTCGGAAGCGGAAGCCGACCACACGCTCCTCCGCCCGATGCTGAACGACGTGCTCGGCGCCCTCGCCGCCGGCGAAATCCGGCCGCTGCCGGTACGCGCCTTCCCGCTCGAACGAGCGGGCGAAGCGTTTCGCTACATGGCCCAGGCGAAGCACATCGGAAAGCTCGTGGTCAAAGCACCTCGGCAGAAGAACGACGCGCTCGTCACGAGCGACGCGACGTATTGGATCACCGGCGGACTCGGCGGGCTCGGGCTCGAGACCGCGCGCTGGCTTGCCGGCATCGGCGCGCGTCACCTCTTGTTGAGCGGCCGGCACGCGCCGAACGCGCGGGCGAGCGCCGTCATCGCGGAGCTCGAGCAACGCGGCGTCACGGTGCGCGCGGTCGCGGTCGACGCCGCCGATCGCGCGGGGATGCAGGCGACGCTCGAGCGCGTCGGGCGTGAAATGCCGCCGCTGCGCGGAGTCGTTCACTCCGCGGGCGCGCTCGACGACGGACCCATCGTGTTGCAGACGTGGGCGCGCTGCGCGGAGGTCCTGCGCGGCAAGGCCCAGGGCGCGTTCGTCCTGCACGAGCTCACGCGCGAGCTCGACCTCGACTTTTTCGTGCTCTACTCGGCGGCGGGTCTCTTGCTCGGCGCGCCCGGACAGTGTGCCTACGCGGCGGCCAACGCCGAGCTCGACGCGCTCGCGCACGCCCGGCAGAGGGTCGGGCTGCCCGCGCTCAGCGTGGCGTGGGGCGCGTGGGGCGAGGTCGGGATGCTCGCCGAGCTCGCCAAGCGCGGCCCCGACGTGTGGGCGGCGCGCGGGCTCGGCAACCTCGCGCGCACGGTCGCGTTCGATCGCCTCGAACGGCTGCTGCGTGAGAACGCGACGCACGCCGCGGTCTTGACCATCGACTGGCGGGTCTTCCTGGAACGACTGCCGGCGGGAGCGGACGCCGCCTTCTTCTCCGAGCTCGCGCCGCGCGAAAAAGAAACGCCGCGGGCAGCGGCGACCACGAACGGCCTGCGTGGCACGCTCGAGAAACTCCCGTTCGGGCAGCGCCGGCCCTCGCTCGTCGGGGAGCTCGCGCGGCATGCACGGCGCGTGATCGGCCTCGCTTCCGAAGCGGTGCTCGACCCCGGGCAAGCATTGAAAGACTCCGGACTCGATTCGCTGATGGCCGTCGAGCTCCGCAACGCGCTCGCCCGCGCGAGCGGACGGCCGCTGCCGGCGACGCTCCTCTTCGACTACCCGACGCTCGACGCGCTCGCGGACCACCTGCTCGGCGTGCTCGAGCTCCGCCAGGCGCCCGAACGACCCGCGGACACGGCCAAACCGAGCGCGACGGCGGCGGCGGCCGAGCGCGAGCTCGCGGAGCTCACCGACGAACAAGCCGAGGCGCTGCTCCTCGCGGAGCTCGACGCGACGGCGCGGAACACCCACGATGGCTGACGAGTCGCTCACCCCGGTCAAGCGAGCGTTGCTCGAAATCCGCGAGCTCCGCGCCGAGCTCGCGCTCGCGAAGTCGGCCCAGCGCGAGCCGGTCGCCGTCATCGGCATGGGCTTGCGGCTCCCGGGCGGCGTCGTCGATCGCGCGAGTTTCGTGCAAATGCTCTGGTCGGGCGTCGACGCCGTGGGCGCCATCCCCGAAGAGCGCTGGCCGGCGGAGCTCTACGATGCCGATCCGGACGCGCCGGGCAAGCTCACGACGCGCTTCGGCGCGTTCATCGACGGCGTCGATCGCTTCGACGCCGAGTTCTTCGGCATCTCGCCGCGCGAAGCCGCGAGCATGGATCCGCAACAACGGCTCTTGCTCGAGGTGGCCTGGCACGCGCTCGAGGACGCCGGCGTGCCGCCGACGCGCCTCGCCGGATCGCGCACGGGCGTCTACCTCGGCATCGCCAACAGCGACTACGGGCGCGCGCTCCTCGGCCACCGCGAGCAAATCGACGCGTACGTGAGCACCGGCAACGCATTCAGCGTCGCGGCCGGGCGGCTCTCGTATTTTTTGGGGATTCACGGACCGTGCGTCTCGGTCGACACGGCGTGCTCGTCGTCGCTCGTCGCGCTCCATCTCGCGTGCCAGGCGCTTCGTCTCGGCGAATGCGATTTGGCGCTCGCGGCCGGCATCAACCTCGTGCTCACGCCCGAGATGAACATCAACTTCTCGAAGGCGCGCATGATGGCGCCGGACGGCCGCTGCAAGACCTTCGACGCCCGCGCCGACGGCTACGTGCGCGGCGAAGGCTGCGGCGTCGTCGTCCTCCGACGACTCGGTGACGCGCGGGCGGCCGGCGATCGCATCCTCTCCGTCGTTCGCGGGTCGGCCGTCAATCAAGACGGACGGAGCGGCGGGCTCACGGCGCCGAACGGACCCGCGCAGGAAGCCGTGCTCCGCGCCGCGCTCGCGAACGCCGGCGTCGGCGCCGAGGACGTCGCGTACGTGGAAACGCACGGCACCGGCACGTCGCTCGGCGATCCGATCGAGGTCGGCGCGCTCGGCGCCGTGCTCGCGGAAGGGCGAGCGCCGGAACGCGCGCTCCTGCTCGGGGCGGTGAAAACGAACATCGGGCACCTCGAAGCGGCCGCCGGCATCGCCGGCGTGGCCAAAGCCGCGCTCGCGCTCGAACGCGGTGAAATCCCGCCCAATTTGCACTTCACGGAACCGAATCCGCTCATCGCCTGGAGCCCCGGGCTGCGCGTGCCGACGAGCGTCACGCCGTGGCCGCCCGGGGCGGGCCCGCGGCTCGCGGGCGTGAGCTCGTTCGGGTTCAGCGGCACGAACGCGCACGTCATCCTCGAAGCGCCGCCCGCACTCGAAGCGCCGGCGGCGGCCGACACGCCCGAGCGCCCGCTTCATCTCTTCACCGCCTCCGCTCGCAGCGAGGCGAGTCTCACGGAGCTCGCGCGCCTCGAACGCGCGACCGTCGAAAAGGCCGGCGAGTCCGCGTCCGTCGCCGACCTCTGCTTCTCGGCCGGCACGACGCGCTCCCACCTCGAGCAGCGGCTCGCGGTCGTGGCGGCGACGCGCGAAGAGCTCGCGCGCGGCCTCGCAGCGTTCGAATCAGGCGCGACCTCGCCCACCGTCGCGCGCGGGCGTCTCGATTGGGCGAAGCGACCGCAGGTCGCGTTTCTCTTCACGGGGCACGGCGCGCAGAACCCGGGCATGGGACGCGCGCTCTACGAAACCTCGCCCGTGTTCCGAACGGCACTCGACGAATGCGCGACGCTGCTCACCGGCGTCTTGCCGGGCGATCTGCGCGACGCCCTGTTCGGCGAGGGCACGGTGCTCGAACGGAGCCTTTACGCGCAACCGGCGACGTTCGCGCTCGAGGTCGGGCTCACGCGGCTCTGGCGTTCGTGGGGCGTCGAGCCGGCGCTCGTGCTCGGCCATAGCCTCGGTGAATACGCCGCTGCCTGCGCGGCGGGGCTCTTCTCGCTCGAAGACGGACTCAAGCTCGTCGCCGCGCGGGGCCGCCTGACCGACGAGCTGCCCGCGGGCGGCGCGATGGGCGCCGTGTTCGCGCCGGCCGAGCGCGTGGCCGGCGAGCTTGCGCGCTACGGAGGCGACCTCGTGATCGCGGGCTTCAACGGACCCGAGAACGTGGTCGTGAGCGGGCCCGAAGCGGCGGTCGTGGATCTGCTCGGCCGCTTCGAAGCGGCGGGCACGCGCGTGAGGCGGCTGCGCGTCCCGTACGCGTCGCACTCGCCGCTCGTCGCGCCGCTCCTCCCGGCGTTCGCGCAGGCGCTCGCGGCGGTCACGTGGCGCGCGCCCACGAACGCGATCGTCTCGAACGTCACGGGGCGCGTCGTCGAGGCGAACGACGTCGGGCGCGCCGAGTACTGGCTCAATCACTTCAAGCAGCCGGTGCGCTTCGCCGAATCGATCCAAACGGCCGTCACGCAGGGCATCACGCATTTCGTCGAAATCGGGCCGCACCCGGTGCTGCTCGGCATGGGCGCCGAGTGCGTCGCGAAGGGCGTCGAATGGCTGCCTTCGCTGCATCGGGAGCGCCCCGCTTGGTCCGATCTGCTCGAGAGTCTCGCGCGCCTCTACGTGAGCGGCGTGGACGTCGATTTCCGCGAGTTCGATCGGCCGTACGCGCGCCGCCGCGTGCCGCTCCCGCTCTACCCGTTCAAGCGCGAGCGTCACTGGGCGAGCGCCCTCGACGAGCGCGCGCCCGAACCGGCACCCTCGGCCGAAAGTTGGACGAGCGTTTGCTCGCACATGGACCGCGAGGCCGAGCGCGGACCGCTCTCGCTGAACGCCGTGTCGTATCCGGCCAAGTGGGCGCTCCTCGCGCGACTCACGCTGGACCACGCGACGAAAATCCTGCGCTCCGCGTCCCTCTTCCTTTCGGAAGGCGAACGCCGGAGCCTCGACTCGGTGCTCGCCGCGGGCGGTTTCGGCGCGACGTATCACCATCTCGTGAAGCGCTGGCTCGACGGGCTCGTCGAGCGGGGCGCTCTGGGCAAGGACGGCGAGACGTACGTCGCGCGAAAGCCGCTCGCCGAGCCGGATCTCGCGGGCGGCTTTGCCGAGGCCGAGCGGCTCTTCACGGACAATCAGCCGCTCCTCGCCTACTTCCGGCACTGCGTGACCATCGCGGGCGACGTGCTCACCGGCAAAGAGAGCCCGCTCGAGACGCTCTTTCCCGGCGGCTCGTTCGAGCTCGCCGAGGGCCTTTACACGCACTCGAGCACCATGCGCTACGTGAACGCGCTCGCCGCGTCGGCGTTCGAAGCGTTCGCGGAGGCGCGCGGAGCGACGCAGGCGCTGCGCGTGCTCGAGGTCGGCGCGGGCACCGGCGGCACGACGGGCTCCCTGCTCGCGGTGCTCCCGCCCGAGCGCACCCGCTACGTCTTCAGCGACGTCTCCGACTTCTTCTTCGAACGCGCGGAGCGGCGCTTCGCGGCCCACCGCTTCCTCGAATTTGCGCGCTTCGATCTCGACAAGGATCGCAGCGTCGGAAGCCACGGCCCGGGCAGCTTCGATCTCATCGTCTCCGCCAATTGCGTCCATGCGAGCGTCGATCTCCGCGCGGCCTTGGCGCGCCTCTTCGAGCTGCTCGCGCCGGGCGGCATGCTCGTGCTCGTCGAGTCCACGACGCACCTCGCGTGGTTCGACATCACGACCGGGCTCATCGAGGGCTGGCAGCATTTCGCGGACGACCTGCGCGTGGATAACCCGCTGATTGCGGCCGACACCTGGTGCGGGGCGCTGCTGCGCGCGGGTTTCGCATCGGCGCGGGCGTGGCCCGGCCCGGATTCGAGCGCGGCGAGCCTCGGCCAGCACGTCATCGTGGCGCGCCGAGCGGGCGAGGCGCAGAAGCTCGCCGCCAGCGAAATTTTGGCGGAAAAGGCGCCGGGGCAAGCCGTCGCGGCGAGCGAAACGGCGGCGACGGTCAGCGTGCAGGAACGGGTGCGAGACGCGGCGCCGGCCGAACGGCGCTCGCTGTTGCGCGAGCTCGTGCGCGAGCAGGTGATGATGACGCTCAGGCTTCAGGCTGATCGACCTCCGGGCGCGCAAGACAGGCTGATGGATTTGGGCTTCGATTCGCTCATGGCGGTGCAGCTTCGCAACGCGCTCACGACGAGCCTCGGCCTCGAACGCCGACTGCCCGTGACGATTCTCTTCGATTACCCGACGATCGACGCGCTCGCCCAGCGCCTCGAGGAGTTGGTCGCGGCGCCCGCCGCCGCGGTGGAGGCGCCCAAGGCGGCGAGCGCGCTCAGCGCCGAAACGGTCGCGGCCATGAGCGAGGCGGAAGTCGAGGCGGCGCTCCTCAAGCGACTGGAGGGCAAGTGACCGAAGCGTCGCAGGGCGGAGCGCAAGCGTCGTTGCTGCGGCGCGCGCTCCTCGGGCTCGAACAAGCCGAAGCGCGCATCGGCGAGCTCGAACGCGCGGCGCGAGCTCCCGTCGCCGTGATCGGCGTCGCGTGTCGCGTGCCGGGCGCGGACGACCCGGCCGCGTTCTGGCGCCTGCTCACCGAGGGGCGCGACGCGGTCGGCCCGGTGCCGCCCGGTCGCTGGGACGCGGCCGCCTACCAGACCGACGATCCGGAGACGCCGGGGCGCATCGCCGCGCGCGCGGCCGGGTTCCTGCAGGGTCCGGTCGATCGCTTCGACGCCGGCTTCTTCGGCATCGCGCCGCGCGAAGCGCAGGGCATGGATCCGCAACAGCGCCTCTTGCTCGAGGTGAGCTGGGAGGCGCTCGAGCACGCGGGGCAGGCGCCCGAGCGGCTCGAGCGCTCGCCGACGGGCGTCTACGTCGGCCTCTGCGCGAGCGACTACGCGAACCTCGCGCTGAAGACGCACGACCTCGCGCTCCTCGACGCGCACTTCACGTCGGGCATCGCGCACAGCATCGCCTCGGGCCGGCTTTCGTACCTGCTCGGCCTGCAGGGGCCGAGCATCACGATCGACACGGCGTGCTCGTCCTCGCTCGTGGCGGTTCACCTCGCGTGCCAGGCGCTCCGCTCCGGAGACTGCCGCATGGCGCTCGCGGGCGGCGTCAATCTGCTGCTCGCGCCGGAGCTCTACATCGCGCTGTCACGCGCGCGCATGCTCGCCCGCGACGGCCGCTGCAAGACGTTCGACGCGGCGGCGGACGGCTTCGGACGCGGCGAAGGCTGCGGCATGGTCGTGCTCAAGCGCCTGAGCGACGCGCAGGCCGACGGCGATCGCATTCTCGCCGTGATCCGCGGGAGCGCCGTGAACCAGGACGGACCGAGCGGCAGCCTCACGGCGCCGAACGGCCCCGCTCAGGAAGCCGTCATCAAAGAGGCGCTCGCGCGCTCGGGCGTCGAGCCGCGCCTCGTCGGCTACCTCGAAGCGCACGGGACGGGCACCGAGCTCGGCGATCCGCTCGAGGTCCAAGCGCTCGGCAACGTGTTCGGACCGGGCCGCCCGGCGAACCAGCCGCTCCTGCTCGGCTCGGTGAAGACGAACATCGGGCACCTCGAGGGCGCCGCGGGCGTCGTCGGCTTGATCAAGCTCGTGCTCTCGCTCGTGCACCGGCAAATCCCCGAGCACCTCCACTTTCGCACGCCGAGCCCGCACATCCCCTGGGCCGACCTGCCGTTTCGCGTTCCCACGGCGCTCACGGCGTGGGACCCGATCGAGGGCCGGCGCCTCGGCGGCGTGAGCTCGTTCGGGTTCAGCGGCACGAACGCGCACCTCGTCGTGGAAGAAGCGCCGGCAGCGACGCCGAAGGCCGGCACGGCGACGGCGACACCCCGGCTTTTGGCGCTCTCGGCGCGCGACGAAAAGGCGCTGGCAGCACTCGCCGCACGGCACGCGGAGGCGGTCCGAGAAAATCCGCAACTCCCGCTCGAGGACGTCTGCTTCACGGCGAATGCGGGGCGCTCCCATTTTGCGTGCCGGGCGACGGTGCAGGCGCGCTCGCTCGAGGAGCTCGGGCCGCGGCTCACGGCGCTCGCGGCGCTCGAGTCGAGCGAGGGCGTGGCGCGCGTGCGCGCGGTGCCGCGCGATCCGCCGCGCGTCGCCTTCCTGTTCACCGGCCAGGGCGCGCAATACGCCGGGATGGCGCGCTCGCTGCACGAGACGTCGCCGGTCTTTCGCGAAGCGTTCGACCGCGTCGCCGAGCTCCTCGCGCCGCATCTCGATCGGCCCTTGCGCGAGCTCGTGTTTCCGGAGCCGGGCGCCTCGACGCCCATCGACCAGACGCGTTACTCGCAGCCCGCGTTGTTCGCCGTCGAGTACGCGCTCGCCGAGCTCTTGCGCTCGTGGGGCGTCGTGCCCGACATGGTCATCGGCCATTCCATCGGCGAGTACGCCGCCGCTTGCGTCGCGGGCATGCTCGATTTGCCGAGCGCCGCGGCGCTCGTCGCCGAACGCGGCCGCTTGATGCAGAGCCTGCCGGAAGGCGGCGGGATGGCGGCGGTGTTCGCGACGGAAGAGCGCGTCGCGCGGGCGCTCGTCGGTCGCGAAGCGCGGGTTTCGATCGCGGCGGTGAACGGCCCGGAGCAAACGGTGATTTCGGGCGCGCTCGGCGAGCTCGAAAGCCTCTGCGCGATCCTCCGCGACGAGGGGATTCGCTGCCAGCCGCTGCCGGTCTCGCACGCCTTCCACTCGCCGCTCGTCGAGCCGATTCTCGGCGCGTTCGGCGCGGCCGCGGCGAAGGTGCGCTTCGGCGCGCCGCGCCTGCCGTTCGTCTCGAACGTGACGGGCGGCGTGCTCACCGCCGCGCGCGCGACCGATCCGACGTATTTCCGCGACCACGTGCGGGCGCCGGTGCGCTTCGGCGCGGGGCTCAAGGCGCTGCTCGCGCTCCGGCCCGGCGTGGCCATCGAGCTCGGACCGCACCCGACGCTGCTTTCGTTCGCGCGCGCGACCTACGGCGAGAGCGGTCCGCTGCTTTTGCCGAGCTTGCACAAGCAGCGCCCCGATGCGGAGCAAATGCTCGCGCTCGCCTCGGCGCTCTACCTCGCCGGTCTGAAGCTCGACTTTCGCGCGCTCGCCGCGGGCACCGGCAACGTCGTCGATTTACCGACGTATCCGTTTCAGCGCGAACGCTACTGGTTTCAAGCCGACGCCCGCGCCGCGCGCGCGACGCCGAACGTCGCGAGCGGCGACCATCCGCTTCTCGGCCGCAAGCTCCGCACGAGCGGGAGCGAGACGATTTTCGAGGCCGAGCTCGGCGCGGACTCGCCGCGCTTCGTGCGCCACCACCAAGTCCAAGGCCAGGTGATCCTGCCGGCGACGGCGTATCTCGACGGCCTGCTCACGCTCGCGCGGCGCCTGCTCGATCCCGCGCGCGCCGCCGTGACGGACGTGAGCATCGAAGAAGCGATGCTCCTCGCGGCGGACGGCGCCCCGCGCACCGTTCAATACGTTTGCGAGCCGGCCCGCGACGGCACCGTCGAGGTTTCGATCACGAGCGCGCCGGCCGGCGACGAAACGGCGAGCTTCGAACGCCACGTCGTCGCGACGCTGTCCGAGCGTGCGCACGTGCCCGCGCGCTCGTCGCTCGCCGAGGCGCGAGCGCGCTGCGGGCGCGGCGTGACGGCCGAGGAGCATTACCGGAGCTTCGTCGCGCGCGGGCTCGATTTCGGCGAGGATTTTCACGTCGTCCGCGAGCTCTGGTGCGGCGACGACGAGAGCCTCGGGCTCGTGGAGCTCGGCGCGAGCTCGGCGGCGGCGGCGTCGAGCTACGCCATGCACCCGCTCTTGCTCGACGGGTGCCTGCAAGTGCTCGCGGCCGCGCTCGCGAAAGAACCCGGCGACGCCCTGTTCTTGCCGATCGGTATCGGCGCCTACCGCTTGCTCGCCGCGCCCGGGACACGGTGTTGGAGTCACGCCCGCGTCGAGCCGGGCAGCGGTGAAACGCGCCGCGCCGAGCTCACGATTTACGCCGAATCGGGCGCCCTGCTCGCGGAGCTTTCCGGCGTGCGGCTCAAGCGCGTGAGCCGCGACGCGCTCGCGCGCAACGCCGAGCGCTGGCTCGACGACATCCTCTACGAGCTCGTCTGGCGCGAGGCCGAGCCGGCGACCGCGTCCGTCTTCGGCCCGGAGCTCGACGTCGGCTCCGTCGTGAACGAAGCGGCGCGCGCCCTGCCCGAGCTCCGCAAGACGGCCGAGCTCGACGCGTACGACGCGTTTCTCCCGCGCTTCGAGGCGCTCTGCGCGGGCTACGTGCTCGTCGCGATGCAGCGTCTCGGCTGGTCGCCGGCGCCGGGCGACACCGCGCGCCCGGCCGAGCTCGCCGCGCGGCTCGGCGTCTTGCCCCGCCACGGGCGCCTCTTCGCGCGACTGCTGGCGATTCTCGCCGAAACCGGCGTGCTCGAACGCAGCGCGGACGGCTTTCGGGTCGTGCGCCCGCTCGCCGCCGAAGACCCCGAGCGCGAGCTTTCCGCGCTCGCGCGTGACTTTTCGTGCGGCGCGATCGAGCTCGAGGTGACGGCCGCGACGGCGCGCGAGATGGCGGAGTCGCTCCGCGGCGACGTCGATCCGATGAACCTGCTTTTCCCCGGCGGGTCGACCGCTCGCGCCGAGCGGCTCTACCGCGACACGCCGACCGCGCGTTTGTACAACGGGCTCCTGGCCGAGCTCGTCACGGCGTTGTCCGGGCGCGCGTCGAAGGGACGGCCGCTGCGGATCCTCGAGATCGGCGCGGGCACGGGCGGCAGCACCGCCCACGTCTTGCCGCGGCTGCCCGAAGGCGTCGAGTACACGTTCACCGACGTGGGGCCGCTCTTCGTCGCGCGCGCCCGCGAACGCTTCGGCGCGCGTCCGGGCACGCGCTTCGCGGTGTTCGATCTCGAGCGCGAGCCGGAAGCGCAAGGCTTCATGCCGGGCTCGTTCGACTGCGTGATCGCCTCGAACGTCATTCACGCGACGAGCCGCCTCGGCGTGACGCTCGAGCGCGTGCGCGCGCTGCTCGCGCCGGGCGGCGTGCTCGCGATGCTCGAAGTGACGGCGCCCCAGCGCTGGTTCGATCTCACGGTGGGCTTCACCGAGGGCTGGTGGGCGTTCGCCGACACTGATTTGCGCACCGATTACGCGACCCTGACGCGCGCGCGCTGGTTCGAGGTGCTGCGGACGGCCGGGTTCGACGCGGTCGGCGCGCTGCCGGCGGACGGCGCGGCCGTGGGCACCCTCTCGCTCCAGTCCCTGTTTCTGGCGCGGGCGTCGGGGAAGCATGCGGCCGCGCGCGAGTGGTTGCTCTTTGCCGATGCCGGGGGCGTGGCTTCGGCGCTGGCGCGGCATCTCGCCGAACGCGGCGACCGCTGCTTGCTCGTCGAACCGGGCGCGTTCGCGTTCGACGGCACTCGCGCGACGCTCGACGGCGCTTCGGCCGCCGACTACCGGCAATTGCTCGCCGCACTGCGTGAGTCCGGGCGCGTGCCGCGCGCGGTGATCGACGCCCGCGGCGACACGCTGAAGGCGCTCTTGCTCGCCCAGGCGCTCGTGGGTGAAGCACCGCCGCGCCTCGTGTTCCTCACGTCCGGCGCGCAACAGGTCATGCCCAAGGAACGCGCGGTCGATCCGCATCAAGGCGCGCTCTGGGGTCTCGCCCGCACGCTCCGCCGCGAGCATCCCGAGCTCGGCTGCGTGTGCGTCGATCTCGCGCCCGGCGAGGCCGCGCCCGTCACGGAGCTCACCGCCGAGCTCGACGCGCCGGGCCGCGAAGTCGAGATTTCGTGGCACGCGCGCACGCGACGCGTGGAGCGCCTCGTGCGCTACTCGACGACTCGCCGGCGCGGCCTCGGCACGGGCCCGCGGAACGAACCCTACAGGCTCGTGCCCGCCGTCAAAGGCTCGCTCGAAGGCTTCACCTTGGCTCCCGTCGAACGGCGCGCGCCAGGACCGGGCGAGGTCGAAATCGAAGTCGAGGCGACGGGCCTGAATTTCAAGGACGTGCTGAACGTGCTCGGCATGTATCCGGGGGAGCCGGGGCCGCTCGGCGGTGAGTGCAGCGGCACGGTGGCGGCCGTCGGCGAAGGCGTGCAGCGGTTCAAGCCGGGTGACGCGGTCATGGCCGTCGCGCCCGGCTGCTTCGCGTCGCACGTGGTCGCTCGCGTCGAAAACGTCCAGCCAAGACTGCCGGGGATGAGCGCCGAAGAAGCGGCCGCGTTCCCCATCGCGTTTTTGACGGCGGCGTTCTGTCTGGATCACCTCGCGCGCGTGCGGCAGGGCGACCGCGTCTTGATCCACGCCGCGGCGGGCGGCGTCGGCATGGCCGCCGTCCACGTCGCGCGGCGCGCGGGCGCGGAGGTATTCGCGACGGCCGGCTCGCCCTGGAAGCGCGAGCTCGTGAAGTCGCTCGGCGCGACGCACGTGTTCGACTCGCGGAGCGACGAATTCGCGCGAGAAATCGCGGCGCTCACCCAGGGCCGCGGCGTCGACGTCGTCTTGAATTCGCTCACCGGCCCGCTCATCGACGCGAGCTTCGCGGCGCTCGCGCCGAACGGTCGCTTCGTCGAAATCGGCAAGCGCGGCATCAAGGATGCGGCTTGGGTCGCGGCGCTCGGCCGGAACATCGCCTATCACGTGGTGGATTGGGGCGAGACGTCCGAGCACGAACCGGCGCTCATCGGGGCGCTCTTCGAGGGGCTCGTGCGCGACCTCGAAAGCGGACGGCTCACTTCTCTGCCGCGCCACGCGTTCGCGCTCGACGACGCCGCCGAAGCGTTTCGACTGATGGCGCAAGCCGGTCACGCCGGAAAGATCGTCGTGCGCCACGGCGCGCCGGAGCGCCACGTCCGTGCGGACGGCACGTACGTCGTGACGGGCGGCTTGTCGGGGCTCGGGCTCGTCGTGGCGCGCTGGCTCGTCGAGCACGCGGCCGGTCGCGTGGTGCTCCTCGGACGGCGTCCGGTCGACGCGCGCGTCGAGGCGGAGCTCGCTCCGCTCAGGCGGCCGACGACGACGCTCGTCGCCGAATCGCTCGACGTGACCGACGAGCAGGCGCTGCGCGGACTTTTCGAACGGCTCCGGCGCGAAGGTCCGCCGTTGCGCGGCGTGGTTCACGGAGCCGGCGTGCTCGACGACGCGAGCTTCATGCAACAGACGCCTGCGCGTCTCGAACGCGTCCTCGCGCCGAAGGTGCGTGGCGCCGAGCTCCTCGACTCACTCACCCGCGCCGACCCGCTCGACTGGTTCGTGCTGTTTTCTTCGGGCGCCGGGGTGCTCGGTTCGCCGGGTCAGGCCAACCACGCGGCGGCCAACGCCTTTCTCGGCGGCTTCGCGCGCGCGCGGCAAGCGAAGGGGCTTCACGCGCTCTGCATCGATTGGGGCGCGTGGACCGAGGTCGGCGCGGCGGTCGAGCGCGGAGTGATGGACCGGCTCGCCGCGAAGGGCCTCGGTGCGATCACCCCGGCGCAGGGCCTCACCGTGCTCGAGCGGCTGCTCGCGAGCGAGGCGACGCAAGTTGCCGTCGTGCCGGCCGACTGGCAGAGGTACGTGGAGCAAGCGGGCGGCGCCGTACCGCCGTTCCTCCGCGAGCTCGTGAACGAGACGAGCACCGAGAGCACGAGCACGAGCCGCGCCGAAGTCGCGCGCCCGGCCGACGTCCGCGCGGAGCTCGCCGCATTGCCGGAAGGCCGGCGGCGGCCGCGGCTCTCGGCGTTCGTGCGTGAACGGGCGCTCAAGGCGCTCGGGCTTTCGGCGTCGTTCGAGCTCGATCCGACGACGCCGCTCGGCGAGCTCGGGCTCGATTCGCTGCTCGCCGTCGAGCTCAGGAACAACCTCGCCACGGCGCTCTCGCGGCCGATGCCGCCGACGCTGCTCTTCGATTATCCGACGCTCGAAACGCTCACGGACTACCTCTTCGAGCATGCACTCGAGCTCGCCCCGAAGCCGGCCGCGGTGGAAGAAGCGCCCCGACAAAACCTCGTGGAATCGATCGAAGACCTTTCGGACGAAGAGGTCGAACGGCAACTCGCCGCGCTCAAGCAGAAGCGCTGAGCACAAGGACTCGAAAGCGCGATGGACGCCGAATTTCTGGATCGCATCAGCAGCCTCTCGCCGAAACGCCTCGCGCTCCTCGCCGCGCAGCTCAAGGAGCAAGTCGACGAAGCCGCGCGGCTCGCGCGGGAGCCGCTCGCCATCGTCGGGCTCGGCTGCCGCTTCCCGGGCGGCGCCGCCGACCCCGGCGCGTACTGGAGGCTCCTCGACGAAGGGCGCGACGGCATCGTCGAGGTGCCCGCGGAGCGCTGGGACATCGACGCGCTCTACGCGCCGGATCCGGACACGCCGGGGCGCATGTCGGCGCGCGCCGGCGGCTTTTTGGAGCACGCGACCGAGTTCGACGCGGCGTTTTTCGGCATCACTCCGCGCGAGGCGCTCACCCTCGACCCGCAGCAGCGCCTCTTGCTCGAGGTGACGTGGGAAGCGCTCGAGGACGCGGGGCTCGCGCCCGCCAAGCTCCACGGCTCGGCGACGGGCGTCTTCGTCGGCATCTGCAACAGCGATCATTTCCAGCGCGTGCTCGGTCACGGGCTCGAGGACATCGACGCGTACCTCGCGTCCGGCAACGCCCACAGCACCGCCTCCGGGCGCATCTCGTACACCCTCGGCCTGCAGGGGCCTTCGCTCGCCGTCGACACGGCGTGCTCGTCGTCGCTCGTCGCGCTGCACCTCGCTTGCCAGAGCCTGCGCCGGGGTGAGACGTCGCTCGCCATCGCCGCGGGCGTGAACCTCATGTGCTCGCCCGAGACGACGATCGCGCTCAGCAAGGCGCACATGCTCGCCCCGGACGGGCGCTGCAAGACCTTCGACGCCAAGGCCGACGGCTTCTCGCGCGGCGAGGGCTGCGGCGTGCTCGTGCTCGAGCGCTTGAGCGACGCCGTGGCCGCGGAGCACCGGATTTTGGCCGTGATCCGCGGCAGCGCCGTCAATCAAGACGGCAGGAGCGGCGGCCTCACGGTGCCGAACGGACCGGCTCAGCAGGCCGTGATTCGCGCCGCGCTCGCCGACGCCGGCGTCGAGCCCGCCGCGATCGACTACGTGGAAGCGCACGGCACGGGCACGTCGCTCGGCGACCCCATCGAGATCAAGGCGCTCGCGACGGCGCTCGCGCCGGGCCGTGCCGCGGACCAGCCCGTGCTCGTCGGCTCGGTGAAGACGAACATCGGTCACCTGGAATCCGCGGCGGGCATCGCCGGCGTGATGAAGGTCGTGCTGGCGCTCGCCCACGAGCGCATCCCGAAGCACCTTCATTTTCACGAGCCGAGCCCGCACATCGACTGGACGAGCCATCCCGTCGCCGTCACGGCCGAAGCGCGCGCCTGGCCGCGGAGCGAGCGCCGCCGGCTCGCGGGCGTGAGCTCGTTCGGCTTCAGCGGCACGAACGCGCACGTGGTGCTCGAAGAGCCGCCCGTGTCTTCCGAAGCCACGAGCGCGGAGCGCCCCGTCTACGTCCTGCCGCTCTCCGCCCGCACCCCCGCCGCGCTCGGCGAGCTCGCGAACCGCTGTGAAGGCGCGCTCGACGCACCGGGTGCGCGGCTCGCCGATGCCATGCTCACGGCCGGCGCGGGGCGTTCGCACTTCAGCGAGCGACTCGCCGTCGTCGCGAGCAACGTGGCGGACGCGCGCGCCGCCCTCGCCGCGGCGAAGGCGGGGACGGCGCATCCGGGTTTGCGGCGCGGAACGGCGCCGTCGGCGGCTCCGGTGGAAGTCGTCTTCCTGTTCACGGGTCAGGGCTCGCAATACCCCGGGATGGGTCGCTTCTTGTACGAGCACGAGCCCGTCTTTCGTGACGTCATCGATCGCTCGTCGCAAATCCTCGGCCCGGACGCACGAGGGCGCACGCTCGAGTCCGTGCTCGCGCCGGGGCCGGCCGAGGGCGCGCCGATCCACGAGACGGCGTGGACTCAACCGGCTCTCTTCGCGCTCGAGTACGGCATCACCGAGCTCTGGCGTTCGTGGGGCGTCGAACCCGCGGCCGTCATCGGGCATTCGGTCGGCGAGTACGTCGCCGCCTGCGTCGCGGGCGTGTTCACGCTCGAGGAGGGACTACGCCTGATTGCGGAGCGCGGGCGGATCCTGCAAGCGTTGCCGCCCGGCGGCGCGATGGCGGCGGTGTTCGCCCCGCACGCCGAAGTCGCCGCGCTCGTCGCGCCGATGGCCGATCGACTCGCCGTCGCGGCGGTCAACGCTCCGGACAGCGTGGTCGTCTCGGGCAGCAGCGACGCCGTCGACCGCTTGCTCGCCGAGCTCGCGCGCCGGAACGTCCAGGGCCAGCGCCTGTTCGTGAGCTTCGCCGCCCACTCGCCGCTCGTCGAGCCGGCGATGGCGGCGATGGAAGCGTGCGCCCGCCAGGTGACGATGAAGCCGCCGAAGATCCCGGTGGCGTGGAACCTCACGGGCGGCGAGCCGCTGCCGGGCGGCGCGCCGGACGCCGCGTATTTTCGCCGGCACCTGCGCGAGCCGGTGCACTTCGCGGAAGGCATCGCGTCGCTCGCGCCACATCGAGTTTTTTTGGAGGTGGGACCGCACCCCGTGCTCACGGCGCTCGCGCAGCGGAACCTCACGAGCGACGACAAACGCTTCGTGAGCTCGCTCCGCCGCGGGATGAAGGACGCGGACGAGCTCGCCGCGAGCCTCGCCGAGCTCTACGTGAACGGCGCGAGAATCGATTTCGCCGGGGTCGCTCGTTCCTTCGGCGGACGGCGCACCGCATGGCCGTCGTATCCGTTCGAGCGCCGGCAGTATTGGTTGCCGGCGCCGAGCGCCGAGCAGCGCGCGCGAAGCGCCGCCGCGGACCCGCCGGGCGCGCTGCCGGGACGACGCCTGCCGACGGCGGCTCCGATCTTCGAGCTCAACCTCGCGCTCGAAACCGTGAGCTCGCTCGCCGAACACCGCGTGCTCGGTCAAGTGCTCGTCGCGGCGCCGGTGTTCGTCGAAATCGCGCACGCCGCGGCCGCAAAGCTCGCCGGTGCCGCTCCGCGCGCCCTCACCCACTTCGCCATCCACGAAGCGCTCGTGCTCGGTGAACGGCCGCACGCCCTGCAAACGCAGCTGACCGCCGCGCCCGACGGCGCGTTCGATTTCTCGATTCACGGTCGCGACCCCGATGCCGACGACTGGCGCCTGCACGCGAGCGGCCGCCTCGTTCGGCTCGCCGGCGACGGCCCGAAGCCGGACGCGCCGCCGCTCGCACGCCTCGAGACGTCGCTCTCGGAGCCCGCGAGCTCCGACGCCTTTTACGCGCGCCTCACGGGCCTCGGCGTCACGCTCGGAGGCGCGTTTCGCGCTTTGACGGAGGTTCGCACGGGCGACGGCGAGGTGCTCGCCAAGGCCGTGCTCCCCGCCGCGCACGCGAGCGAGCGGTTCGTCTGCGCGCATCCCGGGCTCCTCGACGCCGCCCTGCAATCCCTCGGCATGGCCGTGGCGACTCGCTCGCAAAGCGACGACATCTATCTGTTCTCGGAGCTCGAGCGCCTCGAGCTCTTGCGCCCGCTGCCCGCGGCGATCGTCTGTCACGCGCGCCTGCGCCCCTCGAGCGAGGCGCGCCCGGCGGCCTGGTACGGCGACGTCACGCTGCGGTCCGCGAGCGGTGAAGTGCTCGGCACGCTGACGGGCGTCTGCCTGCGGCGCGCCTCCCGCGCCGGGCTCGCTCGACTCGTGCGCGAGCAGGGCGCGAGCGGGCCGTTTTACGCCGTCGAGTGGGAACCCGTGCCGAGCGTGCTCGCCGCGGCGCCGGCCCTCGTGGATCCGGCCCAATACGGCGGCGAGGTGCGCGCGCGCTTCGACGAGCTCGCCCGCGAGCACGAGCTCGCGATTTACGACGAGCTTTTGCCCGAGCTCGACCGCCTGAGCGCCGAGTACCTGTGCATGGCGTTGAAGGAGCTCGGCTTCCAAGACGTGCCGGGTCGCGTGTTCGAGGCGTCCGCGGAAACGCGGGCGCTCGGCGTCGCGCCGCGCCACACGCGCCTCTTCGCGCGGGCGCTCGTGATCCTGACGGAAGAAGGCGTCCTCCGCGCGCGCGGCGCGGGTGCGTTCGAGGTGACGCGAGCCTTCGGCCCGCCGCGTATCGATCCGAGCTCGCCGCGCCTGGAAGCTCAGGGTGAAGTGAGCGTGCTCCGGCGCGCGGGCGCGGAGCTCGCGCGGGTGCTCCGCGGCGAGCGCGACCCGGTGGACGTGCTCTTCCCCGAGGGGAACTTCGCGGAAGCCCGCAAGATCTACGTCGAATCGCCGTTCGCCCGCACGTACAACACCGCCCTCGCCGAGGCGCTCGGCAAGGCCGTCGCGCGCGTTCCGGCCGGCGCTCGGCTGCGGGTTCTCGAAATCGGGGCGGGCACGGGCGGCACGACGACCTACGTCTTGCCCGCGCTCCCCGCCGAACGCACCGACTACACGTTCACCGACGTCTCGCCCGCGTTCCTCGAACGAGCGGCGGCGCAGTTCTCCCGTTACGGCTTCGTGAGCCGCGCCCTGCTCGACATCGGTAAGGATCCGAGCCGGCAGGGCTTTCAGAGCGGCGCCTACGACGTGGTGATCGCGGCGAACGTGCTCCACGCCACCTCGAACCTGCGGCAGGTCGTCGCGCACGTGCGACAGCTGCTCGCGCCGGGCGGGCTCCTCTTGCTGCTCGAAGGCACCGCGCCCGAGCGCTGGGTCGATCTCACCTTCGGACTCACCGAAGGGTGGTGGAGCTTCACGGACACCGACCTTCGCCCGGACTACGCGCTCATCGACCGCAACGCCTGGGCGAAACTCCTCGGCGAGCACGGCTTCACGAGCGTCCACGCGATCCCCGAAGGCACGAACCAAGACCGCCGTGCCGCTCAGCAAGCGCTCATCGTCGCGCGTGCGCCGGCGCGGCCACGGAGCTACCTCGTCGTCGGCCCAAGCGCGGGCCTCGGACCACGACTCGTCGAAAGGCTTGCGAACAAGGGGGATCGCGCCGTCCTCGTCGCTCCGGAAGCCGTCCCGGAGACGCTCGAGCCGGACACCGAGGTCGTCTACCTCGGCGCACTCGAGCTCGCGGCCGCCGCGCACGGCGACCTCGGCGCGGTCGCGCGGTCCGAAACGCTCGCCTGCGAGCTGCCGCTCCGGTGGCTCGCGCGCGTGGCCAAAGCCGCTGGGCGAGCCTGGCTCGTCACGCAGGGCGCCGAGCGCGTCGCAGGCGACTCCGTGCAAGCACCCGAGTGGCAGGCGCCGCTCTGGGGACTCGGCCGCGGTTTCGCCGTGGAAGCGCCGCTCGCGCTCGGCGCCGTGATCGATTTGCCGCCGAGCGGCACGCCCGCCGAGTTGGCCGACGCGCTCCTCGGCGAGCTCGACACGCGAGAGCGCGTCCCCGACGGCGAAGACCAAATCGCGCTCCGCGACGGGCGTCGCTTCGGGGCGCGGCTGAGGTCGAAAGCCGCGCCGCCGCGCGCCGAGCTCGCCTTGCGACCCGACGCGACCTACCTCGTGACGGGCGGCTTCGGCGGCCTCGGCCTCGTCGTTGCGCGTTTTCTCGCGGAGCACGGCGCGAAGTGCATCGCGCTCGCCGGGCGTCGCCCCGACACTCGAGCCGAAGGCGTGCGGCAGCTCGAGGCGCTCGGCGCACGGGTGATCCCGCTCGCGCTCGACGTCGGCGACGAAGCGGCGCTCGACGCGCTCGCGGCGCGCTTCGCGTCCGCTGAGCTGCCGCCGCTCCGCGGCATCGTGCACGCCGCAGCCGATCTCAACTCCGCTCCCGTGACCGAGCTCGGCGCCGAAGCGATCAGCCGCATGCTGCGACCGAAGCTCCGCGGCAGCGTGCTGCTCGAACGCTTGGCACGCGCGCGCGAGCTCGACTTTTTGGTGCTCTTTTCGTCGACGACGGCGCTCCTCGGCGCGACGGGCCTCGCGCATTACGCCGCCGCCAACGCCTTTCTCGACGCGCTCGCGCCGTCGGCCCGTGCCCACGGCGTGCCCGCGCTCTCGATCGATTGGGGCACGTGGGAAACGATGCGGCTCGCCTCGAAGGAGAGCCAGGCGTCCTTCCTCGAAGGCGGACTCTTGCCGCTTCCGACCGACGAGGCGCTCGACGCGCTCGCGCGCCTCGTCCGTACCTCCGAAGCGCAAGCGGTCGTCGCGAACATCGACTGGAGTCGACTGAAGCCGCTCTACGAAGCCAAACGCGCGCGCCGCTTCTTGGCGCACCTCGGCGGCGAGGCCGCGCCCGCTGCCGAGACGGCGAGCGCGAATGCGCCGGTCGCGGCGCTGCCGGCGCGGCTCGCGGCGGCGTTGCCCGGCGCGCGGCGCGAGCTCTTGCTCGATTTCGTGCTCGGCGAGGTCTCGACGGTGCTGCGCGTCCCGAGCGATCAACCGATTCCGCTCGACTCCGGCTTGTTCGAGCTCGGCATGGACTCGCTGATGTCGGTCGAGCTCAGAAAGCGCCTCGAAAGCGGCGCCGGACGGCCGCTGCCGTCCACGCTCACCTTCAACTACCCGAGCGTGAACGCGCTCGCCGGCTTCCTCGAAGTCGAGCTCGCCGACGTGCAAGCGCCGGCGAGCGAGCCGAAACCGCCGCCCGAACCGGTCGTGCCGGCGGCGGCGCCCGCGACGAGCGACGACCTCGATCTTTTGGACGAAGACGAGCTCGCCGCGCGGCTCCGAGCGCGGCTGGAGCGCACGCGGTGAACGCGCCGCGCGCCATGGGCTTCATGGCCGTGTTCGCGGCCACGTGGGCGGCCGTCGAAGTGCTCGCGGCCCGCGCGCTCACCGTCTACTCGCCGTTTCAGGTCGTCTTCACGCGCTACGTCGTGCACCTGGTCGTCTTGTTCGCGCTGGCCGGCCGCACGGACCCGGCGGGGCTCGTCCGCACGAAGCGTCTCGCGTACCAAATCGGGCGCTCGCTCTTGATGCTCGGGATGCCCGCGTGCTTCGTGTTCGCCTTCCGGAGCGGCGTCGATCCGCGCACGGCTTCGGCGATTTTCTGGCTCTCCCCGCTCTTCATCGTGGCCTTCGGCGCGCTCGTGCTGCGTGAACGGCCGGCGCCGTCCGCGCTCGCCGCCACGCTCGCGGCGACCGCGGGCGCGGTGTTGTTCTCCGGGTTCGGCCCGTGGCCGGGGCTGCGTCTCCTCGTGCTCCCGCTCGGCATGGCGGGCACCTTCAGCCTCTACGTCGCGATGACGCGGGGGCTCCGCGACGAGGACACGCGCACGAACCTCTTTTACACCGCCGCCGGCGTGGCGCTCGCGCTCGCGCCGTTCATGCCGCGCGTCTGGGTCACGCCGACGCTCGGCGATTTCGCGGTGATGTGCGGCGTCGGCAGCCTCGGGCTCCTCGGGCTCTACGCGCTCGATCGCGCGACGCACCTCGCGCCGGTCGCGGTCACGGCGCCGGTCGTGTGTGTGCAGCTGCCGCTGAATCTGCTCTTGCAATGCGTCGTCGGGCGAGCGGCGCTCAGGCGGCGCGATCTGGCCGGCACGGCCGTGGTCTTGGCCGCGCTCCTCTTCGTGTGGCTCCGCGAGCGGCGGCGCGCGGTCGAGCCGGCGCGCGCGTGAACGGCGGTCAGCGGAGCGCGCGGCCGTACGACCAGTAAAACGAGCGAAGGAACGAGGCGGTGACCAGCCCACAGCCGAGCGCGGTGGCGACGGTGCCGAACGGTTCGCCCAACACCATCCCGAGCGTCAAACCGAGCATCAAGCACGTGAACGCGTGGCGCCCGAACGACGAGCGCGGCTGTTCGCCGCCGCGCGCCGGGACGAGCGCGAGCGTGAGCACGTAGACGTACCGGAGCAGCCCGACCACGAGCACCCAGGCGCCGTAACGGCCACGCTCGACGAGGACGATGCCGGCGAGCAGCACGAAATACGCGTCCGTTTCCATGTCGAAGTAAGAGCCGAACTCGGAGCTTTCGCCGCGCTCTCGCGCGACCCAGCCGTCGAGGCCGTCGAGCGCGAAGACGACGAGGACGGTCGCGCCGAGCACCCAGAGCGGCACGCTTTCGGGAACGAGGCCGATGCTCGACGCGACCGCGAAGCGCAGCGTCGTGACGGCGTTCCCCCAGCCGAAGGCGCCGTTCGGCGTGTGCGCGCCGCGACAGAGCGCGACGAGCGTCGCGAGGGACACGGCGCCGGCCGCGACGTACGGCCACGCCTCGCCCAGCGCGAGCGCCGCGCTCGACGCCGCGAGCATGACGAAAGCGTGGATGCGGCTGAAGCGAGTGAGCGGGAGGCTCTTCTCACGCGGCACGGCCCGTCAGGCTATCATGCGCGGAACGATGGCGAGCGACCCGACCACGGCGCGTGCATTCTGGATCACGGGCGCCGGGCAGAGCGAGGTGCGGGACGAAGCGCTCGCTTCGCCGCGCGCGGGCGAGGTGCTGGTCGAGACGCTCTTCAGCGGCGTCAGTCGCGGTACGGAGACGCTCGTGTTCCAGGGGCGCGTGCCGCCGAGCGAATACCGGCGGATGCGCTGCCCGCATCAAGCGGGGGATTTCCCGGCGCCGGTGAAGTACGGCTACTCGAACGTGGGGCGCGCGCGCGGCGGGGCGCACGCGGGCCGCGCCGTCTTTTGCTTGTTTCCGCACCAGACGGCGTACGTGGTGCTCGAGCGCGCGCTCGTGCCGGTGCCGGACGGCGTGCCGCCCGGGCGCGCCGTGCTCGGGGCGAACATGGAGACGGCGCTGAACGCCCTCTGGGACGCGCGCGTGCGGGCGGGCGATCGGGTGTCCGTCGTGGGGGCGGGCGTCGTCGGGTGCCTCGTCGCGTTTCTGGCCGCGCGGGTGCCGGGCACGCACGTCGAGCTCGTCGACGTGTTGCCGGCGCGGGCGGCGGTCGCGGCGGCGCTCGGCGCGAGCTTCGCGACGCCCGGCACGGCGAACGCCGGCCGGGACGTGGTGTTTCACGCGAGCGGGCGCGCGGAGGGCGTGCGGACGGCGCTGTCGCTCGCCGCCGACGACGCCGCCATCGTCGAGCTCAGCTGGTACGGCGACGCCGAGGTTCCGCTGCCGCTCGGGGCGGATTTCCACGTGCGGCGCCTGACGCTGCGGTCGTCGCAGGTCGGCACGGTGAGCCCGGAGGCGCGCCCGCGTTTCACGCACCGGTCGCGGCTCGAGCTCGCCCTGTCGCTGCTCCGCGACGACCGGCTCGATTGCCTCATCGACGGCGAGACGCCCTTCGACGCCCTCCCGGCCGCTCTGGCCGAGCTCGCGCTGCAAGGCGGCCTCTGCCGCCGCGTTCGCTACTGACGTATCCTGCGCGCGCCATGTACAGCGTCTGCGTTCGGGGCCACGTCATGATCGCTCACAGCTTCCGCGGCGAGCTCTTCGGTCCCGCGCAGCGCCTGCACGGCGCAACCTACGTCGTCGATGTCGAGCTCAGGCGCGCGGAGCTCGGACCGGAGGGCGTCGTCGTCGACATCGGCCGCGCCACGGACGTGCTCGAATCGATCCTCGGCGAGCTCAACTTCCGCAACCTCGACGACGACCCGGCCTTCGCCGGCAAGAACACGACGACCGAATTTCTCGCCGGCGTCGTCTTCGAGCGCGTGGCCGAGCGCATCAAAAAAGGCGAGCTCGGCCCCGGCTCCGACGCCGTCCGCGAGCTCAAGGTGACGCTCCACGAGTCGCACGTCGCGTGGGCCGCGCGCGAGGGCGCGCTGCGCTGAGGACGACGCGTCACGGGCGGCTCGGTGGTAGAGCCGTTGCCTCGCCTGCATGAGCCGCTTCCCTTTCCCGCACAATCGCCGCCTCCCCCACTGTTCGTATCCCGCGGCGGCGAACCACGCCGACGTGCTGCGCGCCTTTCACGCGTTTCGCGACGAGATCGTCACCGCGGAAGGAGCGCGCGGTTTCTTGCGGACGCGGCGGCCGGACACGCCGGACGGCGTCGTGAACTCGACCGTCTCCGAAGGCATCGCGTACGGCATGCTCATCGCCGTGATGCTCGGCGAGCAAGCGCTCTTCGACGCGCTTTACGGCTACGCGCTCGCCTTCGCCAACGAGCGCGGACTCATGTGCTGGTACGTCGCGCCCGACGGCGAGCGCGCGCTCGGCACCGGCGCGGCGAGCGACGCCGACGAAGACATCGCGTGGGCGCTCGTCATGGCCGACCGGCAGTGGGGCGGCCGCGGCGCGCTCGGCGAGAGTTATCTCGATCACGCGCGGCGCCAGATCGATCGCATTTGGGAGCACGAAGTCGACCACGCGGACTTTCCGTTCCTCTTCAAACCCGGCGACGAATGGCGCCCGGGCGTCTTCAATCCGTCGTATTTTTCGCCGCATCAATACCGGCTCTTCGCCGAGGTCTCGGGCAATCGCGACTGGCTGAACGTCGTCGATCGCGGCTACGACGCCGTCGCCGCGTCGCTCAACGACGCGAGCAACAATCGGGAGAACGGCCTCGTGCCCGCGTGGTGCGACGCGCGCGGCGTGCCGCTCGAAGCCTTCCCCGGCGCCGAGACGAACTACCAGACGGACTCGGCCCGGCTGCCGTTCCGGCTCGCCCAAGACTTCGCGTATTACGCGGATAGGCGCGCGCGCGCGTACGTCGAGAAAACGAGCTCGTTCTTCGCCGCGCTCGGCGCCGCCGCCGTCGGGGACGGCTACCACACCGACGGCCGCCCTTGCCCCGATCGCAAAACGGCGCAGCCGAATCCCGGCTCGGCCGTCTTCGTCGGCGGCGCGGCGGCGGGCGCGATGTGTTCGCCAGCGTACCAAACCTTCCTCGACGAAGCCTACGCGCGCCTCCGCACCGGCAAGCTCCTCGCGCGGAGCCGCTACTACAATCATTGTTGGACGGTGCTCTCGCTCCTGATGCTGACGGGCAATCTCGTCGAATTTCAGCCGTGAATCGTGGCGGCTCCGCCGCGCGAAGCCGCACGGCGCCGTTCCACGCCTCGGATTACGAAAACGCGAACGGCTGGCGCGTCGATTCGATGACGCTCGACCAGAGGTCGCCCGTCACGTCGACTTGCTTGCGAAAGCGCGTGGCAAGCTGCATGGGCACGTGCACGAAGCGCCCGTGCCAGCGCCCGATGAGCAGGTTCGTGTTGCCCGCCATCGCGGCGTGCACCGCGTTCCGCGCCATGTTCCAGCAGTAGACGCTGTCGGCGGGCGACGCGGGAACGCTGCGAATGTGGTAGCTCGGGTCGATGTACTTCAGCGTGAGCTCGCTCCGCTTGCTCGCGAAGTGGCGGACGATGCGGTCGCGCAAGATGACGCCGATGTCACCGAGCTTCGCGTTGCCGCTCCGGTCCGTCGACTGCGGACCGCTGCCGTTCGAGCAGTGCTCTTGCCCCGCGCCCTCCGCGACGACGATGAGCGCGTGGGACTCCTCTTCGAGCCGCGCCTCGAGGTAATCGAAGAGCCCGCCCCGACCCTCGAGTCGAAACGGCAACTCCGGAATCAGCACGACGTCGACATCCGTCGAAGCGAGCGCGGCGTGGCACGCGATGAAGCCCGAATGCCGGCCCATGAGCTTCACGACGCCGATGCCGTTGCGCGCGCCCGTCGCTTCGATGTGCGCGCTCCGGATCACGTCGACCGCCGCCGAAAAGGCGGTCTCGAATCCGAAGCTGCGATCGATGAAGTGAATGTCGTTGTCGATCGTCTTCGGCACGCCGACGACCGAGATCGAGAGCCCGCGCCGCGCCACCGCTTGCGCGATCGCCATGGCGCCGCGGAACGTGCCGTCCCCGCCGATGCAGAAGAGCATGCGCACGCCGAGCTCTTCGAGTCGATCGACGACTTCGTCCGGATCTTGCTCGCCGCGCGACGTACCGAGCGACGTGCCGCCCTGTTGGTGAATGTCCGCCACGGTCGTGGGCGTGAGCTTGACCGGGCCGATCCCGTGCCGGCGGACGAGACCCTCGTAGCCGTAGCGGAAGCCGAACACCTCGGGCACGCCGTACCCCTGCGTGAGCTCGAGCACGAGGCCGCGGATGACGTTGTTCAGCCCCGGGCAGAGCCCGCCGCACGTGACGATGCCGGCGCGGAGCTCCGACGGCTGGAAGAAGACGCGATGGCGCGGCCCCGCGAGCTCGAAGGCCGGCGCCGTCGCCATGCCGCCCTCGTGCTCGACCACGCGCGACAGCCGATCGTCCAAGAGCACGCGGTCGGCGCGCCCGACGTAGTGAATCGCTTCGCGCGCGAGCCGGTCGGCGAGCGGGGACGGATACGTGCACGGACCGAGCACGTCGATGTCGAGGTCGGTGGCGACCACCCGACGCGTGCGCTCAGGAACCGTGAGTCCGATACCCACCGTCCGAGCGTGCGCGTGGCCAGGTTTCGCGAAACTTTCCGCGCGGTAGCCGGGACCGGCGAGTACACTCGCCCCCACCGATGCGCCCCTTCCTCTCGCCCCGCGTTCGTCTCGCGTCCGCCGCGCTCTTCGCGCTCGTCGTCCTCGCGCCCGCGTGCAAAAAGGAGGACGAGGGACCGGCCGACGCCACCTGCGGGAAGAAGCCGCTACCGGATTGTCCGCTCCAGAAGTGGATGAAAGAAAACATGAAGCCGGCGCTCGATCAGAACGACACCGCTCGGCTCGCGCAGACCTTCGACCAGGTGGCGGCGCACCCGCCGGCGGGCTTCACCGGGTGGGATACCATCGCCAAAAAGGGCGCCGACGCGGCCCGGCAAGGCGACATCCAGACGGTGAAAGCCGAGTGCAAAGCGTGTCACGACGAGCTTCGCTCGCGGTTTCGCAAGGAGATACGGGACAAGCCGCTTTTCTGACGTTATGTTTGAAGTATGCGCCGGCCCGCGGTCGCCTTGGTTCTCACCGTTGCGCTCACGTCGCTCGCGGCGTGCGGCGGCGCCGCGAATCAGGAGTGGGTGCGCGAGCCCGAGGGCGGCGGGTCCATCGGGGACGAGCAGGTCGCGCTGGAACACGACGCGATGCCGCCGGCGCTGACGAGTGACGCAGCGCCGCAAACGGGGCCGCACCGCCTCGACCACACCGTGACGCTCGGCGAAATCTACATGGCTCCGCCGGATCCGGGCGCGCCCGGAGCGGGCTCGCAGGGCCAACCGTCCATCACGGTCAACGTGAACAACTACATGGGGTCCGGAGCCGGGTACGGCTACGGCTATGGTTACGGCGGCTACGGCGTGCCCATCGTCTCGCGCGGCGCGTTGACGGGCAGCGCGGTGCCGTCGACGCCCGTGTTCACGACGCGGAGCGGTAGCTCGACCGTCCAGCCCGGACAGAGCTTCCCCGCCCCGCGGAGCTTCGGCCCGCAGTTTCCGTATCACCTGAGCCCAGCCTCGCCGTGGGAAACCCGGCACTGAACTGACGCTCGGGTTCGAACATGCCCGAGTACGACGGAAACGCGAGCTCGAGGCCTTGGGTCCGGCGGCGCCTGCGTAGTTTCGTCCACGCGCTCCGCGGCGTCTGGCAGCTGCGCACCGAACCGAACGCGCGCATCCACTCGCTCGCCACCGTGGCGGTGCTCGTCGCGGGCGTGCTCGTCGGGCTGTCGGCGCTCGAGTGGTGCGCCCTCGTTCTCGCGGCGGCGCTCGTTTTCGCCGCCGAAGCGCTCAACACGGCGCTCGAGTACCTCGCGAACGCCGTCATGCCCGAGCGGCATCCGCTCGTCGGCACGGCGAAGGATCTCGCCGCCGGGGCCGTCCTCATCACCGCCGTCGGCGCGGCGATCGTCGGCGCGCTCGTGCTCGGCCCGCACCTCGTCGTCATCGCGAAGCGCGGCATCGGCGGCTGACGCCCGGGATCGCGACGCTCAGAACGGCGCGACCACGGCGCCGGCCGCCGCGGCGCTCCCCGCGTCTTTCGGGTCGCGCGCGGAGTCGGTTGCTTCGCTGCCCTGCGCGGCGCCCTCGGCCGTTTCGTCGTCGGCGCCGCCGTCCACGCGGGCCGCGGCCGGCTCGGGCGCGCCCGCGTCGGGTGACGCGACCGTGGACGGCGCGGTGCCCTCGAGAAACTCCTCGTCGACGGCGTCCGTTTGGCCCGCGTAGGCGAGTAACCCCGTCGCCGGATCGATGTGCACGGTCACGATGCCGCTCGGCTTCGGAAACTCGGTCGCCGGGTGACCTTCGTGCGCGGCCTTCATGAAGCTCACCCACGCGGGGAGCGCGGTGACCGCGCCGGATTCGCCGCCGCCGAGCGGTAGCGGCTCGTCGTAGCCGACCCACACGCCCGCGACGAGCTCGGGCGAAAACCCGACGAACCAAGCGTCTTTTGCGCCGTTCGTCGTGCCCGTCTTGCCGGCCACGGGACGCTTGAGCGTCTTGGCGCGCTGCCCCGTGCCGCGCTCGACGACGCTCTCGAGCAAGCTCGTCGTCAAATACGCCTCTTCGACGGACATGACGCGGTGTTTGGGCACGCGTGGCGGCAGGCGCACGCCGCCGCCCTCGATGGAGACGACGATTTTCGGCGGCTCGAGCTCGCCGCCGGCGGCGAAGGTCGCGACCGCGTTCACGAGCTCGAGCGGCGTCACCTCGTACGCGCCGAGCGCGAGCGACGGCGTCGGTTGCAAGTCGGATTCGATGCCGAGCGCGTGCGCCCAGGCGACGACGTTCGGCGGTCCGACTTCCTTCAAGAGCAACGCGGCCGCGTCGTTGTCGCTCTGCGCGATGGCGTCGCGCACGCTGAGCCGGCGATTTTCGGCCGGGACGCCGGCGTCCGTGAGCACGGCGGGATGACCGGGCCGCGCGACGTTCGGCAGGGTGAGCACGCTCGCGGGCGTGAAGCGCCGTGAGGAGAGCGCGAAGCTGTAGAGGAACGGCTTGAACGCGGAGCCGGGCTGCCGCCGCGCGGAGGTCGCCCGATCCAAACCTCCGGAAATCGCGTCGTAGCCGCCGATGAGCGCGCGCACTTCGCGCGTCCGCACGTCGATCGCCACGAGCGCGGCCTCGGGCCCGAGCGCGAGGTGACACGGCGCGGGCGCCGAGCTCGGCGTCGCCGGCGGCGGCGCGTCGAACGCGACGCGCAGGAGCGCGCCCACCTTGGTGAAGTCGCTCGCCGGGAGGTGCTTCGGATTGAAGCGCTCTTCGCCGCGGAGGAGCGCCCTGCAGCGCGCGCCGCCCACGTCGACGTCGATGCTGCCCGCGCCGTCGTCGAGCGCGACGACGTGCCCCACCGCGGCCTTGTTCGGCTTCGGCGGCACGGTCGCGGGCTTGCCCCAGAGTTTCTTCGTTTCGGCCGTGAAGGGCGCTTCGAGCTTCTGCCGGTGCGCGTAGGCGTCGAGCGCGTCGCGCACGGCTTTGCGTCCCGCGGCCTGGAGCGCCGGATCGATGCTGGTCGTGAGCACGTAGCCGCCGCGGAGCGCTTGGTCGCTGCTCGTGTTCGGGTCCGCGGGCGCCTTCGGCCCGACGAGCGACTGCAGCTCTGCGAGCGCGTAGGACACGGCTTCGGGCGCGAGATCGGACTCGCCGTCCGACACGGGCGCGAGCCGGAGCGGCGCGTCGAACGCGGCGTCGCGGAGCTCGCGCGTGATGAAGCCCTTTTCGAGCATTTGATCGAGGACGTAGTGGCGGCGCTCGAGCGACCGCGTCTCGTCGTGGCGCGGCGAGTAGCGCTCCGGCGACGCGACGAGGCCGGCGAGCGTCGCGGCTTCGGTCAAGTCGATGTCGCGCACCTTCTTCCCGAAGTAGTAGCGGCTCGCTTCCTCGACGCCGAAGCGCCCGTGGCCGAGGTAAATCTGGTTCAGGTAGAGCTCGAAGATCTCGTCCTTGGTGAGCGTGCGCTCGAGCTCGCGCGCGAGGATCGTCTCCTTGATTTTACGCTCGTAGTTGCGGTCGGCGGTGAGCACGACGTTCTTGATCACCTGCTGGGTGATGGTCGACGCGCCCTGCTTCGTGTGACCGGCGCGCACGTTCACGACGAGCGCGCGCAGCATGCCGAGGTAATTCAAGCCGCGATGCTCGTAAAAGCTCGCGTCCTCGGCGGCGAGAAAGGCGAGCTTCACGTGCTGCGGGATTTCGGCGAAGGGGACGACCGTGCGGCGTTCGACGAAGACGCTCGCGAGCACGGTGCCATCGCGCGCGAGGACGCGCGTGACCTCGGGCGGGTGGTACGTCTTGAGATCGGCGACGCTCGGCAAGCCGGCCTGGTAGTGCCGCACCACGAGCACGACCGAGAGCACCGCGGCCGCGACCGCGACCACGACGCCCGCGGCCGTCCATTTGAGGACGCGGAAGGCGAGCTCACGTCGGGGATGCGCGCCGCTCGAGGCGGGTTCCGCGCGGGGCGGCGGTTCTTCCATCAGTGTCCGACGGCGTGCATCACGATCACCGCGATGACCACGCCGCCGAGTAGGCATGCCACGGCGACGCCGACGAGCAATCCGAGTCCGCTCGACTGATTGACGACGGTCGGCGCTTCGCTCTTGTCGAGACCCGCTCGCTCGACGACGACCTGCGGGCCCGCGATGCGGATTGCCGGCAGGGAAGCCGCCGCGGAGCCGCCGAACGGCCGGAGCGCCTCGCCGAACTCGGCCGCGGACTGGTAGCGCTCGTCGGGCTTCTTCAGCAGCGCGCGCGAGAGCACGTCCTCGAGGCCCTGGGAGAACTTGCGCTCGGGCACGCGTTGATTGAGCGGGATGGCGGGCTCCATCACGTGCTTTTGGATGTATTCCATCGGCGTGCGCGCCGAGAACGGCAGCTTGCCGGTGAGCACTTCGTAGAGGATCACGGCGAGCGAATAGATGTCGCTCCGCGCGTCGAGCACGCGACCCTGCGCCTGCTCGGGCGACATGAATTCGGGCGTGCCGAACACCATGCCTTCCTGCGTGAGAATGACACTTCCTGGCTGCATTTGCCGCTCGGTGACTTTCGCCAGACCAAAATCCAAAACCTTCGGATAGTCGACGAGGCCGCCTTGCTTCGAGAGGAAGATGTTTTCCGGCTTGAGGTCGCGGTGCACGATGCCGAGATCGTGCGCTTCTTGGAGCGCGCCGCAGACCTGGATCAGAATCGGAATCGCGCGGTCGGGCTGCATCGGGCCCTCCTTGCGCACGGTCTGATTCAGGTTCTTGCCCTCGAGCATCTCCATCACGATGTAGAGCGAGCCGTCTTCTTCGGCCTCGCCGTACATGAAGACCTTGGCCGTGTTCGGATGCGTGAGCTGGCTCATCGCGCGCGCCTCCCGCCGGAAGCGCGACGTGAGATCTTTGCGGCCGGCGAGCTTCGGATGGAGGATCTTGATGGCGACCATCCGGTTCATCGCCGGCTGCGACGCCTTGTAGACGGAGCCCATGCCGCCGGTGCCGACCTTCTCGAGCACGCGAAATTGTCCGCCGAGGATCTCGCGGCCGATGAAGGGGTCTTTGGGGCGCATCCGACCTAGGATCGATACCAAAACTCGCCGCCGCGTACGAGCGAACCCCGAAGTCAGGCCGACGCTCGGGGATCCTTGCGCGACGCACGCCGTGCGGATAGACCGAGGGCCGTGCCGGCCGAGTTCCTCGAGAGCGCGCTCTTGCGCGAAAGCGGCTTCCGCCACGCGTTTTTCACGCGCCGCGGCGGCGTGTCCGAAGGCCCGTACGCGAGCCTCAACTTCTCGCGCAGCGTGGGCGACGACCCCGAGCGCGTCACGCAAAACTTCGCGCTCGCCGGGGAGACGCTCGGGCTCGGGCCGGAGCGGATCCATTTTCTCGCTCAGGTTCACGGCAACGCCGCCGTCGGCTTGAACGGCGACGAAAGCGCGAGTGCGACGGCCGAGCGCGAGGGCGACGCGCTCGTGAGTCGCGCGCCGGGTCTCGCCTGCGGCGTGCGCATCGCCGATTGCGTGCCGATCCTCGTCGCCGACGAGCAGAGCGGCGCCGTCGCGGCGATTCACGCCGGCTGGCGCGGCATCGTGCGCGGCGTGATCGAAGCCGGCCTCGCGCGGCTCCGCGAGACGGCGGGCGGCGACGTGAAGCTCGTCGCCGCGCTCGGCCCGCACATCCGCTTGTGGTCGTTCGAGGTCGGCGAGGACGTGGCGGAAGAGCTCGCCGCCGTTTCACCCGTTCCGTGCGTGGTGCGGCGCGACGGCATGAAGCCACACGTGCGTCTCGACAACATCGTGCGAGCGAAGCTCGTGGCCGCGGGCGTCGCGGCCGAGCGCATCGACGACGTCGGCGGCTGCACCTTCAGTGAAGACGAGCGCTTCTTCTCGTACCGTCGCGACGGGAAGACGGGCGGGCGGCACCTCGCGGCGATCGTCACGCGACCGGCGTGAGGTTCCGCCCGCGTGAAGCGCGGGCCGAAGGCACGAGCGCGCTCGGAGCGCCGTGGCGAAACGTCGCGCCGACGGCGGCGCCGCATGATTGCCCGCTCGTTTCGGCCGCGCGTACGCGAAAGGCTCGTGTGAGCCGCGAGCTCGGCGGCAAAGCTCGGGGTCGCTTGCGCGCCGCGCGGAAGCCGGGGGATGATTGGGCGTAACGGCCTACGCGCGAGCTTTGAGTCATGCTCCTCATCAAGTGTCCACAATGTAACCGGAGCTATCGACTCGCCGAGTCGCTTTACCGGCGCAAGGCGGCGGGCTTCGGTGTCGTCATCACGTGCCGGCACTGCAAGACGCAAATCCACGTCGACGAGGGCGCGGTGCCCACCAAGCGTCACGCGGGCGACCCGCTCGACCTCGCGACGGAGACGGACGAGACGGACGTGCCGTCGGTGACGGACATCGAGATTCCGGAGCCGCCGCCGTCGTCGGCGTCGGGCGCGCAGGCGATGCCGCTCGTCGTGAGAGCGCCGGCCGAAGCCGTCACGCCCGCGATCATGGAGCTCGACGCGCCCACGCTGCCGCCCGTCGCGGAGCTCGAAGCCCCGACCCTGCCGCCCACGCGCGACACCGAAGCGCACGTGCCGCCGCCGGTGGCGCCGCGAGCCGCGGCGCTTCCACGTCCCGTCGGCGGCGTGCCGCGACCGGCGGGAATTCCGCGGCCAGGCGCGAGCGCGACGGGCACGCCGTTGCCCGTGCGCACGACGACCTCCGGCACGACGCTCGGCCTCGGCCGTCCCATGGTGTCGGCGACGCCCACGCCGAGCGACGCGGCGACGCCGACGCCCGGCTCCGGCAACAACGCGAAGCCGAAGATCGTCGCGCTGTCGCCGGGCCTGCTCGGCGTGAAAACCGCGCCGAAAGACGCGACGGCGAGCCCCGTCGCCGCCGCAGCGAGCCCGCTCAAGAATGCGAGCGCGACGGCGACGCCGAAGCCGGTCGCGCCGGCCAAGCCCGTCGCCGCGGCGCCGCCGGCCCCGCTCGCGAAGCCCGCCGCCGACGAGGTGGAGAGCGCGCCCATCTCCACGGTGCCGCTCTCCATTCCCGATTCCGAGCTCTTCGCGATCGATTCGAAGCCGCCGGATTCCACCGTGCCGATCGATTCGGTGGACTATCTCGAGAGCGTGCGTCCGGTCGCGCCCGCGCTGCCGAAGGGTTACGCGCGTGAGGTCACGAAGGACGACGATCCGGAAGCGACGCCCGTGCCGCACCAGCGCGACAAACGCCTGCCGCACCCGCCGCATGCTCCGCATCCGCCGCACGCGCCGCGGCCACCGGCGAACGAGGCGGCCGACGCCGCCGCCGCGCGCAAGCACCAGCCGTCGGGCGATCTCACCGACGATCTCCTGAGCGGCGACTTGAGCTTCGACGCGGCACCCGCGCTCGCACCCCCCGACGCGAACGCGCTCTTGCGCGCGCCGGTGTCGGTGCGACCGAGCTCGCCGCAATCCGCGGGCGGTTCGACCAAAGCGCCCGTTTCGAAGACCACGAGCGCGCCCGCCGAAAAGAAGGGTGGCCGCGGCGTGCTCTACGTCCTCTTGCTCGCCGCGTGCGGCGCCGGCGGCTATTTCTTCACGCACCGCGTTCGGCCTGCGAGCGAGCCCGCGGCGCCCGAGGCGAACGCCGCGGTCGCGCCCGCCCCGCCCGAGCCCGCACCGTCGCCCGCGGCCGAGCCCCCGAGCGCCACGGCCGCGGACACTGCTTCCGCCGCGCCGGCCGCGAGTGAAGCGGCTGCCGCGCCGACCGAAGCGGCGACGAGCGAACCGGCGCCCGCGACCGGCAAGACCGCTGCTGCCTTGGCGGCGACCGGCGCACCGGCGGCGACGAGCGAGAAGCCCGCCGTGGAGGCGACGAGCGAGAAGTCGTCGAAGCACGGTGAAGCGAGCGCGAGCACGACAACGAAACCCGCCGCGACGAACGAAGAAGCGACGAGCGCTCCGGCCAAACCCACAGCGACCTCGGCCGCTCCGACTCCGATCGAACCGCGCGGCCCCGTCGGCACCGATCCGTTCGACGTCGCGGCCGCGCGCACGGCACTCGAAGCGACGGCCGCGCAAGCGTCCAGTTGCCGGAAAGAAGGCGACCCGAGCGGCGTCGCCGTCGTCACGCTCACTTTCTCGCAAACCGGCCGCGTCACGACCGCGCAAATCTCCGGACCGCCCTTCCAGGCCACGCCGACCGGCGGCTGCATCGCCTCGACGATGCGCCGCACGCGCGTGCCGCCGTTCGCCGGCGACATGGTGACCGTGCGCAAGACCGTGCAGATCGA
>DATJXW010000227.1:0-44013 GCA_035499895.1 Polyangiaceae bacterium
GCGCCCTCCGCCAGAAAGAGCCGCGCCGTCTCGAACCCGACGCCGCGCGACACACCCGTGATGAGGATCCGACGACCGCTGAGGGAAGCCATGAGGCCCGCGTTATAGCGCGAGCCTGCGACGCGCGAAGCGAAGCGCTCGTTACGGCCCGCTCTGTTCGGGCGGGAGCGCGGCGATGAGGCGTTGAGCGTCCTCGCGCCGATAGGTTCCGTAGCGGCCTTCCGCAAAGGGCGCGAGCGCGCTCCGGGCCTCGTCGTTCAGGTGCAGGCGCACGAGACAGAGCGCGCGATTGTAGCGGGCCTCGGGCGCGAGGGCTCCGTGCGGCGCGGCCCTCAGATAAGCGTCCCAGGCGCCGAGAGCCCGGGCGTAGTCGCGGTCCACGAAGTGGGCCTGATGCGCCGTGCGATAGAGCTCGAAGGTGGGGTCCGCCGCCGCGTCCCCCGCAGCGGGAAGGGCGTGCGAGGGCGCGGCGGCGGCAAGGCCCGGCGTGCCGGAGGTGAGCGCGCGCTCACCCTTCGCCGCGGGCGGCGGCTCCGGAACCGCGGGCGGCTCGGGCGGCGGCGCTACGTCGCTCGCGCCGGCGGACGGCGCGGCCACCGTGGACGGCGTCGCCACGGGCGCGCTCGACGGGAAAGGGCGCGCGACGGCGTGGCGCGGCACCGGGCGCGCGGGCGGCGCTTCTTCGCGATGGATCCCGAGCGCTCGCGTGATGACGAGCATCACGGCGTGCGTCTTGCCGGTGGCGGCGCCGAACGCGCTCGCCGCGACGAACGTCGCCGCGATCGGGATCAAGAACGCCCAGCGCGTGCGGCGCTTCACGCGCTCGTCGTGCACGCTCGCCATGATGCGCGAGCGAGTGAAGCGCGCGCTCGCGTCGTCACCCGCCGTCTCTTCGCGGAGGGCGCGAGCGGCGCGGGCGAGCAGGTCGTCCGTCATCGCACTCCCTCCTGCTCGAGCAAGGCCCTGAGCTTCTTTTTGGCGTGAAAAAGCCGCGTTCGCACGGTCCCTTCGGGCGCCCCGACGATCTCGGCGACTTCCGTCGAGCTGCGCTCTTCGACCTCGCACAGGACGAACGCGACGCGCTGGTCGAGCGGCAGCGCGTCGAGGCAGCGTTCGAGGGCACGCGCGAGCTCCCGCTGCCCGGTGGTTTGCTCCGGATCGACGCTACCGCGCGCGGGCTCCCGTTCGTAACGCTCCATCGCCAAGCGCCGCCGGGCCGCGGCGCGCACGTGATGGCGCGCGTGGTTTACGGCCACGGAGATCAGGAACGTGCGCAACGAGGCGTCGCCGCGGTAGTTTTTGACGGCTTGCGGCAGCGACACGAACACCTCGTGCACGAGGTCCTCGGCCGCCGCGACCTCGCCGACCAAGCGCTTGGCGAAAGCGCGCACGGCGCCGTGATGCGCGTCGTACGCCTCGGCCACCGCCGTGCGATCGCCGAGCGTGAGCCGCACGACCAGATCGCTCTGCAGCGCCCTTTCACGCTCAACGAACGCCGAGTCCGTCATGGTCACGAGCTCAGAGAGCGCCATCGTAATGCTTTGTGTCGGGTCCGCCTGCGGGAAGGCTCGCGGGTCTTGGCCGTAGTGCCCGGAGCTCGGCATTCCGTTCAAAGGTCGCGTGCTTTTTTCCGAACCAATTGAATTAACTTGGGTTTTCGTCAGAGGAACGAGACGCCGAAGAAGTAGGTCCCGCGGATTTCGGAGCCGGTCCCGTGAATGCGTTGGGTCAGGCCGCCGCCGGCAAACGCCGTCACGCCGTGGACCGGCTCGAACCCCGCGCGCGCCTCGTAGCGCACTTCGGAGCGGACGAGCGCCTTGTCGGAGAAGAGCGGACCGTTCGCGCCCTCGTAGCTCTCGCCGTAGCCGCCGCCGACCTCGCCGTAGAGACGATGGCCGAGGTCGAGATGCAGCCCGGCCGTCACCTGATAGCTCGGTCGGTCGAGTCCGGGGTCGTACCCCGCGGCGAGCTCGGAGTACGTGTAGCCGACCACCGAGCGGAGCCCGACCATCAGGTTCGCGCCGGGACCGGCGAACCAAACGCTCGGCTGAAGGCGGCCGTTCTTCGCGATGCTCACGAAACCGATGGCGCCACCGTCGACGTCGCCCGCGACGTTGACCAGCCCGAGCTGCAGGCCCTTCACCCGCCCGGCGACGTTCACGATGCCGAGCTCCAGGCCTTCGGTCGGTCCGGCGACGCTCACGACACCGGCTTGGACGCCGCGCACCGTGCGCGAAACCGCCACGACGCCGCCGGCTTGAACGCCCACGACGTCGTGAGCGACCGCGACGATGGGACTCGCCTGGATACCGAACGCGAGGTGCGTGGACGTGACGATGAGGGCGCCCTGCGCGCCGCGCGTATCGCCGTCCCGCGCGTCGACCAGACCGGCGAAGCTCAAGCCGCGGAGCTCGCCGTAGCCTTCGTTCACGAAGCCGCCGAACTGCATGCCGCGGACGGGCCCCGATCGATTCCAACCGATGCCGACGGAGAAGCCTTCGACCGGGCCGTCCGAGCGAAAGTAGCCGAACGCGCCGCCCGCCCCGTGAATCGCGCCGACGCGCGACGACACCAATCCGATCTCGAGATTCAGGCGCCGTGACTCGGTGTGCTTGAGCGCGGTGAGCGGATAGTAGAGTGAGACGTCCGCGGTGAAGCGCTCCGGCTCGGCCAGCGGCGCCGGCGGAGCGGGCTTCGGTGCCGGTGCTTTCGGGGCCGGAGACGGCGTCGGCGCGGCGGGGGGCGGGGGTGGAGGCGGCTCCTCGGGCGCGGCGGGGGCAAGCTGCTTCAGGAGCTCGGCCGCCTCGTCCCGCGCGAGATTCCCAGCGAGAAACGCGATGGTTTCGAGCGCTCGCTCCTCGTCACGAGGGAGATCGACCGAGCGCGTCACGGGCTCGTGACCGGGCGCGTAGTACGTGACGTTCGCGCGGCGCCCGGTGATCGCGACCTCGAGCCGCTCGTCCGCGTTCGGTGCGATCACGAGCGCGACGCCGAGCTCGTGCTCGATCGCCGCTTGGATGCGTGCGGCGTCGAGGCCCGAGCCGCCGACGCTGATCACGGCGGGTAACCCGGCCGACCCCGCGCGCGCGCCCGCCGCGACGAGCAGCGCGCCGAGCACGCAGACGAAGAGCCGGAGCCCCTGCAAAAACCCGAGCGATCGCATCAGCGCTCGACCACGAAGCGGCACGTGTAGCGAACGAGGGTCGCGACCTTGCGCCCTGCCTTGTCGCGCGGCGGCGACCAGGACGAGCCGAGCAGCGTCTTTTTGCACGCCTCGCCGAAGCCCGCGAACGTCTCGTTTTCGAGCCGTACTTGCCGCACGCGCCCGTCCGGCTCGATGCGCGCCTCGACGCTCGCCGAGCCGCCGATGCCGCGCTGCTTGGCCCCGGCGGGATAACGCTCGCGCAAGTCACCGGCGAGCGCCGGCGGCACGGGGCGCGACGAAAGATCCGCCGCGTCGACCAACGGGATTTCGGGGGCGCGCGGGCTCGGGCGCGCGGGCGCGTCGCTCGCGACGGGCCGCGTCGTGACGCCGCCGATCGGCCCGACAGGGCCGCCGAGCGCGCTGCCGTTGCCGACGGCCGAGCTCCACGCGGCTCCACCGGTGTCGTTCGTGAGCGTCACGCCACGCAGGTCGACCGGCGGCGGCGCGGCGGGGAGCGGGTCCGGATTCACGCTCGGCGCCGCCTTCGGCTTCGCTTTCGCGAGCCGTGGCTCGGGCTTCGGGGCTGGCGGCGGCAGCTTCGGCGCGTCGGGCGCGGGCGGCGGCGCGGCGTCACGCACGCGAAACGAGACGCGACTCGGCGGCGGTTCGTGCGGCGCGACCGGCGCGAGACCGAGCGACGCGTAAGCAAAACCGTGGGCAAGCACGCTCGCGAATGCGGCGGCGATCAAGCCGACGAAGGGGTGCTGAGCCATCGATTCCTCACTTTGCCCCGCCGAGATCCTCGGGCCGGACGTCGAGGGCGAATTCGGTAACATGTTCTTGCCTCAGGAGGTCAATCAGTCGAATGACGCGCTGGTGGGCGACACGGCCGTCGGCCGCGATCACCGCTCGAAGGTCGGGGCGGGCACGCTTGGCGGAGGCGACGCGCGCGTGGAGCGCCGGCTCGTCCACTCGCCGTCCGTCGAGGTAGAGGGCGCCGTGCTCGTCGAGCGAAAGCGCCAGCGTTTGCGGCACGGATTCGCCCGTCGCGGCCTGCGGCAAGTCGACGGGAATCGCGCGCGACGCGATGTAGCCCGCCGTCACCATCAAGACGACGAGCAGCACGAGCACCACGTCCACGAGCGGCGTCACGTTGATGCCCACGATCTCTTCGTCGCCGTTCGAGCTCGACATGCTTGCCATCGTTCACTCCGCGTCCGAAGCGGCCGCGTGGCGCGCCGACTTGAGGTACGCGAGCACCTCGTGCCCGAGCGCGTCGCTCTGCCCGAGCCGCGCCTTGATTGCCCGATGAAACAGGTTGAAAAAGGCGATGGCGGGCAGAGCCACCAAAATCCCAATCGCGGTCGCGATGAGCGCCTCGCCGATCTCGGCCATCAGGCTCGCCGAAACCTGGCCCGCCGACTCGCTCAAGCGATGAAACGCGCGGACGATGCCGATCACCGTGCCGAGCAGGCCGATGAACGGCGCGTTCGAGCCGAGCGTGCCCAAAAACCCGAGGTTTCGCTCGAGCTTCAGGCGCACGACCTCGCGCTCGGCGAGGATGCGCTCCTCGGCGCTCGCGGCGCCGTCGGCGTCGAGGCCGGCGCGTGCGACCGTCGCTTCGAAACTCGGCGAACCGTCGAGCCGCCGGCGCGCGCCCTGCACGTCGCGCACGGCGAGGAGCGCCCGCACCTCGCGGCGCAGGCGAACCAGGTTGTCCCGCGACGACCAGAAGAGCACGGCGCGCTCGAGCACGATCGCGAGGGCGACGACCGACGCGAAGACGAGCACCCAGAGGATCCAATGCGAGCCGTAATTCGCGATACGTTGAATGCGTTCGATGTTCATGGAGTTGCTTTCGGGTTACGGAACGACGCAGAGACGCCGTTCGGTGAAGTCGGAGCCGCCGCGCCCGTCGCGCACGACGACGATGAAGCGCGCGAGCGTCGGGCCGTCGGCATTCGACGGCGGCGTCCAGCTCACGCTGCCGCGGAGATCGGTCGCGTCGGCGTCGATGTCGCTGAAGGCGTGATCGAGGTCGCCCTGCGTGATGAAGTAGGAAATCAGCAGGCTTTCACGCGCCGGATCGCTCGCGGCCACTTGCACCAGCGGATCGCGCGACGCCGGATCGAGGTTGACGGCCAGCGTACGCGGGCCCGACCCGACGGCGACGTTCGGCAACACGGAGCAATCCGTCAGCGTCGCGGTGGCCGGATCGAGCACGACGTCGTTCAGACCGACGTCGGTGAGCGCCGGGTTCGTGTTCGGGCTCGTGCCGTCATCCATGAAAAAGTCGTCGGTCGCCGCGTACGGCTTCGAACCGTCGGCGCAGCTCGCGCCGGTCTCGTCGCCGAGCGCGACGCCGGCCGCGCAGGCACCGCCGATCACCGCGAGGCGCGTGCCGCTCGACGCGTCGCCGGGCGCGGTGAAGGTCACGCTCGGCGGCTCCGCGACCGGTTCGACGCTCACGGCCGTCCCGAGCGCGGCGCCGCCGCAGCGCGCGAGATCCGACGAAGAGTCCGCCGCCACGCACGCGTCGAAGCGGTAGGCGAACGTCGCCGCCGGGTCCGGCGCGACGACGAGGAAGCGCACGCTCGCGTCCTCGCCCGGCTCGGGCGACGCGCGGGTCGGGTCGCCCGCGACCTCGACTTTCGCGGCCAAAATTCGCGTCCCGTCGATGACTTCGACGGGCGAAAGCGGCTTGTCGCAGCCGGCCGCGGAAAGCAGGCTGAACGCCAGAAGGGCGCCCGTGACTCGTTGGTTCATAGCTCACCTCGAATGCCGAGATTCGGAAAGAGCGGGAGTCCGGACGCTTCTTCCCGCTTGGTGTAATCGTAGTTGTAGGTGTAACCGACCGGATTTTTCGCGTCGTAGACGTTTTGAACGTCGAGGTACGTCGCGAGCGTGAAGGCGCCGAACCGGAACGCCTTCTCGACGCGCACGTCGAGCTCCTGAAAGAGCGGATTGCGCTCGCTGTTCACGGGGCCGTACGTCGGCACGTAGACGCCGCTCCGCGCGTCGAAGACGCTGCCCGTCACGGGCGTCTGCGGATCGCCGCTCACGAGCCGAAACCGCGCGCCGAGCTCCCACCCTTTGCCGAGCTTGCGACTCGCCGCGAGGCTCAGGATGTGAATCTGGTCGTGGTCGAAGAGCCGATAGGGGCCGCCGTGGTCGCTGCGTTCGCTCCGCGACAGCGTGTACGCGAGAAAACCGAAGGTCTTGTCGTCGGGGCGCGCTTCGGCGGAGAGCTCGGCGCCGTAAATCCTGCCGCTCCCGCCGTTCACGAAATTGGGCGGCCCGCCGTCGGCCGTGCCGTCCACGACGTGGTCGAGGTGCTTGTAGAAGCCTTCGACCCCGAACTTCACGCCTTTCGAAACGCGCTGTTCGAACCCCGCGCTCACCTGGATGGCGTGATACGGGTCGAGGTTCGGATTGGCGATGCCCGGAACGCTCATCCAGAAGAGCGGCGGTTGCGAGTAGCGCCCGACACCCGCCTTGAGCAGCGTGCTGTCGCTCAGCTCGTAACGAGCCGAAAGTCGCGGATCGATCGACCACGCGCTGAACTCGGCGTAGTAGTCCGCCCGGACGCCGGGACTGAGCAAGAGGGGCTGCAGCGGGCGATAGCCGACCTCGACGTAGGCGCCCGGGCGCACGACGTTCAGGTGATTGTCTTTCGCGCTGAGCACGCGCTCTGCCGCGAGCGCGTCACCCTGGCGCGGATTACCCTCCTGCTGCGTCGGTACCGGACCCCGGTAGTCGCCGCTCAGGAAGTTCGCGAAGAGGTCGAGTCCGCCGATGACGCGCAGCGCGGGATCGACTTCGACGGTCCACTCGCCGCGCCCGTAGAGCTCCTCGCCCCCGAACACCTGCTGTAACTCCCCGAAGTGCTGCGAGGAGTCGAGCCGACCGAGCGCGACGGTGAGCTCTTGCGTCACGGCCGGCGAGAAATCCGAGTGGAGCTCGGCCTGAATGCGATGAAAGCCGGTGGCGCCCTGCACGTTGCCGGTGAGCCCGGGATCCTGGGCGTTCGGGTGATTGAAGACGAGCTTGAGCTCGTCGTGACTGCCGTAAGCGAGCACCCGCAAGCGATGGTGCGGCCCGAAGCGATGGCTGAGGATGCCCTGGTAGTCGTAGTAGACGGGCGCCGCGACGACCGAGAACGTGTCTTTGGGAACGAGACTCGAATAGACGAGATCGATGTTCGAGCGGCGGCCCGCGAGCGCGATACCGGTGTTCTCGCCAATCGGCGTTTCGAGCTCGAGCGACGTGTCGATCAAGTTCAGATCGAAGCTCCCGTGAAAGCGATCGCTCTTCGGGTCGCGGGCGCGCACGTCGATGACGCCGCCGACGACGCGACCGAAGCGCGAAGAGAAGTTGCCCGGATAGAGATCCACGCGCGAGAGGAGCCGCGAGTTGAAGAAGCTCGTGACGCCGCCGAAGTGGTAGAGAAACGGCACGGGGATGCCGTCGAGGTACGTCTGGCTCTCGTCGCTGCCCGCGCCGCGCAAGATGGGCGTGCCGTCGCCGATGCCCGTCCGCGCGACGCCGGGGAGCACTTCGATCGCGCGCAACGCGTCGCCGCGCGTCCCGGGTATCGTGGTGAGCTCTTCGCCTTCGAGCGTGCGCTTGGTCGGCTCGCGCGGCGGCGCTTCGACTTCGGCCGTCGCTTCGAACGACTCGAGCTCGCCGCTCGGCACGGGTTTCGCGGGCGCCGGCGTCGTACTCGGCGGCGGCGCGTTCGGCGCGGATGCGTTCGGCGCGGGTACGGCCGGCGGCGCCGCGCTCGGAGCCGGCGCGGGCACGGCGGGAAACACGTAGCGATACGCGATCGTCACCGCGAGCGGCTCGTCGCCGCGACGCGCCGGCTCGAACACGAAGGCGCGGGCCGCGGCGAGCGCGCTGTCGTCGAAATCGGAACCCGCCGAACGGACGACGCGCGCCGCGCTCACGCGACCACTCGCGTCGATCGTGAGCTCGAGCTCGACCGTCACGGGCTCCTTCGGCGCGGCGCCCGGCGGCAACGCCACGGGCGGCGCGCTCGCGAGGCGCGGCGGCGTCACGGCATCCGCTACCGGCGCGCTCTCGGCGACGACGGCCGGCGCGTACACGGTGGCGAGCGAGCTTGCCGCGAAGGCGAGTAACCAAGTACGAAAGGTCGGAAGGCGCATGGAGTCCTCGTCTCGGCGCCCCGCGGCCCGAGATTCGACCCTCCGTGCCCGCTCCGCGTCGGAGCGTTCAAAACGCATGCATGCGTCGCGTTTTTCGGCCGCAGCCGGCCGCGCGCCGAGCTCCGCTAACGGAGCTCGCCCGCGCCGCTCACCGCGCGAGCGCGGGCGGCGGGCGCCTCGTTCTCATGCGCCGCGCTGCACGAGCGCACGCCGAGCGCAGCGCCCGCGACGAGCGCGACTCCCGCCACCGCGAGCCAGGCACCGCGCGCCGAGCTCGCGGTCGCCACGGTTGGCGGTGCGTCGTCTTCGAGCGCGTCGGAAGAGAGCTCGAGCGCGTCCGTCTCTTCGATCGGAGCGGGAGCGACCGGCGGACGACTCGGATGCGGCGGGTGCGGCGCCGGCGGCTTGGACCACGGGCGCGACAGCCGCGGCTGCGGGCGCTCGGGCGGCGGCGGCACCGACGAGAGCACCGTGTCGTCATCGGCGCCCGCGACCTCGAACACCTCCGCCACCATCGCCGGCGGGACGGACTCGGGGAACAACCGGCGGGGACTCGCAGCTTCGCTCGCGGCAGGCTCGCTCGGGGCAAGCTCGCTCGTGTCTGGAGCGCTCGGAGCGCCTTCACTCGCACCGCGCGCTGCAACTTTGTTGCCGGGCGACGTGGGGTCGCCGGCGCCGTCCGGCGTGTTCGACGGCCTTTTCGGCCGCTTTTCTTTCGGCGATTTGGCTCTTGCGCCCATGCCGCCTCGCCCCTCTTTGGTACCGCGCCGGCGCGCGGCGGGCAAGCGCGCGTGGTGCTACCGTTCGTACCGGTAAAGGAGAAGCACTCATGCACGCTCGCACGATCATGCTCGCGCTCGGACTCGCGCTCGCCGCTTGCAACACCGCCTCGAAGGAGACGAAGTCCTCCGAGCCGACCGCCGCGGCACCCGCCGCCGTCCGCGAAGTCTCGGTGTCGGACGTCGCGAATTTCATCCAAGCCAAGAGCGCGACCATCGTCGACGCGAACGGAGCGGAAACGCGCGAGAAGATGGGCGTCGTGCCGGGCGCGATCCTGCTCACGAACTCCCACGACTACGCGCTGAGCGAGCTCCCCGCCGCCAAGGACACGAAGCTCGTCTTCTATTGCGGCGGCACCATGTGCCGCGCGTCCGACAGCGCCGCCAAGCGCGCCGCCTCCGCCGGTTACGCCGACGTGAGCGTGATGCGCGCCGGCATCAAGGGCTGGAAAGACGCGGGGCAAACCACCGAAATGCCGCGCAGCTGACGCGCGGCTCGCACCTCCGGCGGCTACGTGCGTGACGCGAGGAACGCGCGCCAGCCGCCGAAGTGCGTGATGTCGGCGCTGCCCTCGAGCGCCGCAGGTTCGCAGAGGAACCCTTTGACGCGCGTCGCGTCGGCGAGCTCCACGGTGCCGATCACCATGGGCGGAGGCACCTCGGCGACGAACGAGCCGAACGCCTCGAGCGTGAGCGACCACACCTCGAGCTCGATGCCCGGCCCCGCGTGGCCCGGCGTGCGCACGAGGCCCGGCTTCGGCGGCGTCGTTCCGGCGAGCGCGAACAAGCGATAGTCCGGCGCCGTGCGCACCGAACGGACGAGCGTCGCGTGGCGAGTCGTGAGCTGGTGGTTCAGCGGCTGGCCGCTCAGGTGCGCTCCCGCCACGGCGAGCAGGACGTTTTGCGGTGTTTCGAGCGGGCGCGGCGCCGCAGCGGCGAGGGCGAGCCCGCTCGCGCCCCACGTCGGCGAGGTCGTGCGATGCAGCCTGTCGCCGAAAACGGCGAGGGCGCCATCGGAGAACGCCGGCCCCACGAGCGTGACGCCGAACGGCAGGCGCGCCGCCGTGAAGCCCGCCGGCACGGCGAGCGCGGCGAGATCGAGCAGGTTCACGAAGTTCGTGTAGAAGCCGAGCTTCGCGTTGAGCTCGATCGGATCGGCGAGCACGGCCTCGATCGTCGGGTGGAAGGGCGCCGTCGGCAGGAGCAACGCGTCGACGGACTCGAACGTGCGGTCGGCGGCGCGCTTGAGCTCCGCCAGACGATACGAGCCGCGAAACGCGTCGGCGCCCGTGACGCCGCGCCCGCCGAGCACGATCTCGCGCACCACCGGGTGCACGTCGTCGGGGTGCGCTTCGATGAACTCGCCGACGGCCGCGTAGCGCTCCGCCACCCACGGACCGCCGTAGAGCAAGCGCGCGGCCGCGAGAAACGGCTCGAGCTCGACCGGGACGATGCGCGCGCCGAGCGAGCGGGCGCGCTCGACGGCTTCGGCGAAGAGACGCTCGTACTCGCGGTCGCCGAAGAACTCGGGCCGCGCGGGCACGCCGAGCGCGGCGATCGGGCTGGTTTTCGGCCGTGCGGCGCGCGAAAACGGATCCTCCGCGTCGAGGCCGCGGAGCACGCTCGCGACGCGCTCGGTGTCGCCGACGCTGCCCGCGAACACGGAGACGCAATCGAGCGAGCGACACGCCGGGACGACGCCGCGCGTGCTCACGAGGCCGCGCGTCGGCTTCCAGCCGACCAGGTTGTTGAACGCGGCGGGCACGCGTCCGGACCCCGCCGTGTCGGTACCGAGCGAAAAGCTCACGATGCCGTGCGCGACCGCGAGCGCGGATCCGGAGCTCGAGCCGCCGGACACGTGCCGCGCGTCGAAGGCCGAGGCGCACGTGCCGTACGGCGAGCGCGTCCCGACGAGGCCGGTCGCGAATTGGTCGAGGTTCGTCTTGCCGAGCGGAATTGCGCCGGCGTCGACGAGGCGCGCCACGGCGGCGGCGTGCTGCTTGGGGGTCCGCGCGAACGCGGGGCAGCCGGCCGTCGTCGGGAAACCGGCGAGATCGATGTTGTCCTTGACGGCGAACGGAATGCCGAAGAGCGGCAGCGCCTCGCCGCTCGCCTTCCGCTCGATCGCCCGGTCGAGTAGCGCCCGTGCATGGGCTTTCGGCACGACTTCGGTCCAGATCGGTCGCGTGCCGAGCGCTTCGAGCCGCGTGTAGGCGCAGTCCAAGAGCTCGTGGGGCTCGAGCTCGCCCGCGGCGTACGCGCGAGAGATGGCTTCGATTTCGCGGGAAAGTGCTTCTTTCATGCGTCCCTCACCGAAAGCGCGACGAGCGGCTGACCGGGCGTGACGGCCCGACCTTCGGCGACCAAGAGCTCGAGCACGACGCCGGCCGCGGGCGCTTCGATCGCGATTTCCATCTTCATCGATTCGAGTACGAGCAAGACGTCGCCGCGCGCGACGCGAGTGCCGACGGGCGCGCGGAGTTGCCACACGCTGCCGTGCACGTGGCTCTCGACGAGCTCGGCGCCGGCGTGCTTCGAAGCGGCCGGCGCGGCCTCGGAGCCGTCGGTCTCGGCGACGCTCGTGCCCTGCTCGGCCCAGCGCCGCCGTTCCGCTTCGAACGCCGCCTGTTGCGTGGTCTTGAACGCCGCAATGCTCGCCTGCTCGCGCGCGAGAAAGCGCTGGTAATCGGCGAGCCCGAACGTCTCCTCGCCGATCTCGAGCTCGTAGCGCCCGTAGGGGAAGGCCTCGCGCATCTCGAGCAGCTCTTCGGCGCCGACCGGGAAGAACCGGATCTGGTCGAAGAAGCGGAGCAGCCAGGGCTTGCCGGCCGCGAAGTCACGCGTCGCGCGAAAGCGGTTGTAAACCTGGAGCGTGCGTCCGACGAACTGGTAGCCGCCCGGCCCTTCCATGCCGTAAATGCAGAGGTAGGCGCCGCCGATGCCGACCGCGTTCTCAGGCGTCCAGGTGCGCGCGGGGTTGTACTTCGTGGTGACGAGGCGATGGCGCGGATCGAGCGGCGTCGCGACCGGAGCGCCGAGGTAAACGTCGCCGAGCCCGAGCACGAGGTAACTCGCGTCGAACACGATGCGCTTGACCGCCTCGATGTCGTCGAGCCCGTTGATGCGGCGAATGAACTCGAGGTTGCTCGGCGTCCACGGCGCGTCGCGCCGCACGCCCTGCATGTATTTCTCGATCGCGAGACGCGTCTGCGGGTCGTCCCACGAGAGCGGCATCTTCACGATCCGCGTCGGCACCCGCATCGCGTCCACGCCGGGGAGCTCGCTCTCGGCGCGCGCGAGCACGTCGAGGAGCTTCGCGAGCGGCAACACCGACGCGTCGTAGTGCACCTGGAGCGAGCGGATCCCCGGCGTCACGTCGACGATACCGCGCACCCGTTCGCGTCCGAGCCACTCCCAGAGCGCATGCACGCGGAACCGGAGCGCCAGATCGAGCACGAGCGGCCCGTACTCGACGAGCAGGTAGCGATCGCCCGACGGCCGGTACACGACGCGCGGCCGCTCGCCTTCGGCGGGAATTTCCCGCAAAATCGCGTCGTCCGGCGGCTTTTTCGCGAGCATCGCCGGGGGCGTCGCGCTGCGCGTCACGACCGCGCGCGTCTGCTCGGCTTCGAGCGCGACCGCGCTCTCGATCGCGATCGGCACGAAACGCACGCGCGCGCCGGGCTTCAACTGTCCGATTTTCCAGAGCTCGCCGCGCGTCACCGTCGCCGGGCACACGAAGCCGCCGAGGCTCGGCCCGTCCGGCCCGAGAATGATCGGCATGTCGCCCGTGAAGTCGACCGTGCCGACGGCGTACGCGTTGTCGTGAATGTTCGAGGGGTGGAGACCCGCTTCGCCGCCGTCGGCGCGCGCCCAGGCCGGCTTCGGCCCGATCAAGCGCACGCCGGTACGCGCGGAGTTGTAATGCACCTCCCACGCCGTCGCGAAGAAGGTGCGGATGTCCTCCGGCGTGAAGAAGTCCGGGGCGCCGTGCGGCCCGTACACGACGCCGAGCGTCCATTCGTCCGTGAGCTCGGGCACGAGCGCCGGGTCGAGCGCGCGCGGTTCGTCCGGCAGGTCGCGCGGCGCGGCGACGTGGAGCACGTCGCCTTTCCTGAGCGCGCGGCCGCCGTGCCCGCCGAAGCCGCCGAGCGTGAACGTCGCGCGGCTGCCGAGATATTCCGGCACGTCGAAGCCGAAGCGAACCGCGAGATACGCGCGGCACCCGGGGCCGTTCACGGCGCCGATCGCGAGCGTCTGCCCCGCCTTCACGGCGACGGGCGCGTGGTACGGCACCGCCTCGCCGTCGAGCGTCGCGGCCATGCGCGCGCCGGCGAGCGCCACGACGGCGTCGCAGGCGAACTTGAGCGTCGGTCCCGAAACCGTGAGCTCGAGCGCGGGCGTGCCTTCGGGATTGCCGGCCGCGCGATTCGCGAGGCGGAAGCTCAGCGTGTCCATCGGCCCCGACGGTGGAACCCCGATGTCCCAGTAGCCGAGCCGGCCCGGATAGTCCTGCACCGTCGTGAGCGTGCCGGGCGCGAGCACTTCGACCGTGCGCGTGGCGAACGTGAAGGAGCCGAGCGTGCCGGTCGTCACGCGTCCTTGCTGCACGCTGTCGTCGCGCACGAGCGCGCGCAGGTACTCGAGGTTCGTCTCGATGCCGTCCACGCGCGTTTCGTCGAGCGCGGCCGCGAGTCGCCCGAGCGCTTCCGCGCGGTCACTGCCGTGGGTGATTATTTTGGCGACCATCGGGTCGTAGAAGGACGGCACGGTGCTGCCCCGTTCCACCCAGCCGTCGATGCGCGCGCCGCTCGAAAAAACGGCTTCGGTGACGAGCCCCGCGCTCGGACGAAACCCGCGCGCCGGGTCCTCGGCGTAGAGGCGCACTTCGACGGCGTGACCCTTCGGCTCCGGCATGGCGTCCGGCAGCCCTTCGCCCGCCGCGACGCGCAGCATCCACTCGACGAGATCGACGCCCGTCACGAGCTCGGTCACGGGGTGCTCCACCTGCAGGCGCGTGTTCACTTCGAGGAAATAGAAGCGTTCCGCCTCGTCGTCGTAGACGAACTCGACGGTGCCGGCCGACCGATAGCTCACCGCGGTGCCGAGCTTCACCGCCGCCTCGAAGAGCGCCTGGCGCACCTCGGGCCGCAAGCGCGGCGCCGGCGTCTCCTCGATCACCTTCTGGTGGCGCCGCTGGGCGGAACAATCGCGTTCGCCGAGCGCGACCACGCGGCCCTTGCCGTCGCCGAAAATCTGCACCTCGATGTGGCGCGCGCGCTCGACGTAGCGCTCGAGGAACACGCCGCCGTCGCCGAAGTTCTTCTGCGCGAGCGAGCGCACCGAATCGAACTGCTCGACGAGCCGCGCCGAATCACGACAGAGCTGCATGCCGATGCCGCCGCCGCCCGCCGTGCTCTTCAAAATCACCGGAAAACCGATGCGCTCCGCGGCGAGCTGCGCGGCGCTCGCGTCTTCGAGGAGCGCGGTCCCCGGCAGCAAGGGCACGCCGAGCTCCGTCGCGATCGAACGCGCGCCGTGCTTCGTCCCGAAGCCGCGGATTTGCTCCGCCGTCGGTCCGACGAACGCGACCCCGCGCGCCTCGAGCGTCTGCGCGAACGCGGCGTTTTCGCTCAAAAACCCGTAACCCGGGTGCACGGCCTCGGCGCCGGTCCGCTCGATCGCGGCGAGAATCGCAGGCACGTTCAGGTAGCTCTCGAGCGCGGGCGGCGGCCCCACGCACACCGCCTCGTCGGCGTCGAGCACGTGCCGCGCGTGCCGGTCGGCCTCCGAATACACGGCCACCGAGCCCACGCCGAGGCGCTTCAACGTACGGATGACGCGCACCGCGATCTCGCCGCGGTTCGCAATGAGGACTTTAGAGAACATGGGACAGCTTCATGCAAATCTCCCAAGACCGAATGCGGCGCTGGCCCCGCCCATCAATCCCAAATCAAGACCTGAATCGGCGTCGGATTGTACGCGTTGCACGGGTTATTCAGCTGCGGACAATTCGAGATCAGGATCGTCACGTCCCGCTCGGCGAGGAGCTCGACGTAACGGCCCGACCCGCTGATGCCGTCCGCGAACGTGAGCCCGCCTTCGGGGGTGACGGGCACGTTCATGAAGAAGTTGACGTTGTGCGTGATGTCGCGCTTGCCGAGCCGCTCGAGCCGCGTCTGGATTTCGAGCAGAAACGTGTCGCGGCAACTGTGCATGTACTTCTTCTCGATCGCGTAACGCACCTGATTCGACTCGGCCGCGCAGGCGCCCCCGAGCGTGTCGTGCCGCCCGCACGTGTCGGCGACGATGGTGAGGAGCAGGTTGCCCTCGCTCGAGAGGAGCCGCGTCCCCGTCGTCAGGTAGATGTTGCCTTGCTCGCGAATCGTGTCGACGGCGCTGTAGCGCTCCGTCGGATCGTGCGCGTCGAAAAAGAGCGTATCCACCGCCTGATTGCCCTCGAGATCGACGATGCGCACCGTCTGCCCGCGCCGGATCGTGCGGCTGAAGCCGAGCCCCGAATCGACGACCGCGCCGAACACGGCTTGCTCGGCAACGAGACTGCTCTCCTTGAGTGCCATGCTGCTCACCCGACCCCCGCGAACTCGCGCTCGGTGAGGACGAAGCCGCGCGCGTTCTCCGCGCAGGAGGTACGACACGCGTCGTCGGTCGCGGGCGGCGGCCCGAGCAGCACCTCGAGCGCCACCGGCTTCGGCGCGTAACGCGGCGCCGGATCGAGCGGGTGCGGCGTGTTCGAAAGCACGACGAGCACGTTCATCTCGGCGCGGAGCTCGACGGCCGCGCCCGCGCGCGTGCTCTCCGCCCAGCGCAAATTCCCCTCGAGATCCGCGGCGACCTTCACGAAGAAATTGACGTTCGCGTGGAGGTCCCGTTTGCCGAGGCCGAACTTGCCGAGCTCGATCAAGAAATTGTCGCGCGTATTGCGGTAAAACTCGTTGCGCAGCGCTTGGTACGTGCCGTCGCCGTATTTGGCGCGCGACGCGGCGGCGCTCTGGTGCCCGGTGATGGTGTCGTGCCAGCCGGCGCTGTCGGCGACGACGGAGCAGAGCACGCGACCCATGTCCGAAAACAAGACGTTTCCGGCCGTCAAACGCGCGATGTGCTGCGCCTTCAGCGTGTCGGGCATGTTGTAGCGTTCGAGCGGCTGCTCGGCGTTGAAGAACAACGCGGCGACGCTCGCGCCCCCTTCCACGTCGGTGAGCCGCAGCACCTCGCCGCGCTTGAGCACGCGCGACCACATCTGACCGCCGCGCAAAGGTTCCGCGACGAGGACGCGTCGCGGCACTTCGGGATTCACGCTGTTCGACATCGAGGACACCTCCGCCTCTCACCCGCACGCAGGTGAGCTTCGGTTCGGTGCCGGGTCGTCCCGGCGCTCGCCCTGTCGCGCTACCACCACGACGGCGCCAGCGCGGACCGGGTCGTCCCGGTCAGGCAGCTCGGACGCTAGCCCCGTCGATGTTTCGGCGTGGTTTCCCCGAACTCCGACGCACTCAGTTCGCCGGCACGTCCCGCGCCGCGCCGGGCGCGCCCGTTCGTCCGGGCGCCGCAAGCACCGAGGCCGGCGCGGGTCACGCGCGACGTTCGACGAGAGGCGACACCGAAGAGCGCGAGCGCAGTCGCGTCCTCGCTGCGCGAACATCGCACGACGCCGGCGCGGCGGAGATCGACGGCGCGTGCACGTGAGTCCGTGCGCGGCGCGCGTCGGGTCCGAGCGAGTCGTCGTGACGCGCTCGGGGGAACGACGAGCCGCTGCAAGAAAGTTGACGAGATTGGCGGCCAAAAACACCTCGCTCGCCTCATGAACGGCGCCGCCGGCGATCGCGATGCTAAAGATGCAAGGACGGATGCGAGGCGACGACACCTCGGTACGACGGATCACTCAACTCGACGGCTTGCGCGGGCTCGCGGCCCTCGGCGTGATGGTTTTTCACTACCAGCACTTCGGTGGTGACAAGGCGCTTTACCCCTACGCCGCAACGTCGCCGACGATCGGCTGGCTCTACCTCCACGGCTGGATGCTCGTCGACTTCTTCTTCCTTCTGAGCGGCGTCGTCATCACGCGCAAGTACCTCGACCTCGTCGCGACGCGGCGCCTCTCGAGACGTACCTTCTTTTGGCTGCGCTTCTCGCGCGTCTACCCGCTCCACTTGCTCACGCTGCTCTTCGTGGCGGCTCTCCAGTGGGGCCGCGTGTGGTTTTTGCACCCCTACGTGCTCTACCCGCAAAACGACCTTTATCACTTCGTGCTGAATTTGGGCCTCTTGCAGGCCGGCGTCGTCGACGAAGGCTTTTCGTTCAACGGGCCTTCGTGGTCGATCGGCGTCGAGATGATGGTGTACCTCGTCTTCTTCCAAATCGCGAAGCTCCGGGGCGCGCATTTCGCGAGCGCGGCGGCCGTCGCGTTCGTCGGCGCCCTCGTCGTCTGCGGCATGACGCTGCCGGCGCCGGGCGTCACGCTCATCGGCGTTTACCCGATCGTGAACTCGAGCATCGGCCGCGCCGTGCTCGGCTTCTTCGGCGGCTCGCTCTGCTATCTCGGCCTCCTCCGCGCGAGCGAGCTCGGCCTCTCGCGCAGGATCGGCTACGCCGCGCTCGCCGCCCTCGCGGCCATGTTCGTCGCGGGCAAGCATTTCGAGAACGACGCCTTCATCGGCGGCATGGCGAGCCGCGCGGTGCTCCACTACGGGCTCACGCTCTTCCCGCTCGTGCTCGTCGCCGCGCTCGAGGTACGCCCGCTCGGCTGGCTGCTCTCGCTCTGGCCGCTCAAGCACCTCGGCGACATTTCCTACGCCATGTACCTCCTGCACGTGCCGCTGCAGATGGCGCTCCTCACCTACGCCGAGTGGAAGCACATCACGCTGCCGACCGAGCGCCCGCTCTTTCTCGTCACCTTCACCGGCACCGTGCTCGTGCTCGCCACCGTCACCCACTACTTCTTCGAGGTGCCGGCGCGGGCCTGGCTCCGGCGCCGGCTCGCGCTCAGCGCGGCACCGAGCTGAACGCTCACGCCGCGCGGATGCGCTGGAACATCTGCGGGCCGTGAATGAGCTCTTCGAGCCGCTGCTTGGTCGCGAGGAAGTGCCCCGACAAAAACTGCGCGGGCGACCGCGGGCGGCTCACCGGCACGTCGATGATCTCGACGATGCGCCCCGGGTTCGCGCCGAGCACGACGATGCGATCGGAGAGGTAAACCGCTTCTTCGAGGTCGTGCGTGATGAAGAGCACCGTCACGTCGACCGCCTCCCAAATGCGCAAGAGGTGCGCTTGCATGCTGCAGCGCGTCTGCGCGTCGAGCGCGCCGAACGGCTCGTCCATCAGCAAGATGCGCGGCTCGTTCGCGAGCGCCCGCGCGATGGCCACGCGCTGCTTCATCCCGCCCGAGAGCTGCCCCGGGTACTTGTCGGCGGCTTCGGACAAGCCGACCACGCCGAGCCACTCGAGCGCCATCTGCTCGGCCGTCGCGCGCGCGACGCCCTTCATCTTCAGGCCGAACATCACGTTCTTCTTCACCGTGAGCCACGGAAAGAGCGTGTACGCCTGAAACACCATGCCGCGATCGGCGCCCGGCCCCTGCACCGCGCGCCCGTCGAGGCGCACGGTGCCGCTCGTCGGGTAGTCGAGGCCAGCGAGGATGCGAATCAGCGTCGACTTGCCGCAGCCGGAGGGTCCGATCACGCTGATGAATTCGCGCTGCCGCACCTCGAAGCTCACGCGGGAGAGCGCCGTCGTGCGCACGCCGTTCGCGTCGAACTCGCGCCCGAGCGACTCGACGCTCATGACCACCGGCCGCCCGCGCAAGGTCTCGATGCGCTTCTTCACGTCGGGCGTGTGCTCGAGGTAACTCGGGAGCTCGAGACGATCGTCTTCGGCCATGGTGCGTCCTTCAGCGCGTCGGTGCGACGCCGGGTTCGGGCCGGAGGCCCCACGGAATGGCCTGGCGCACGCTGCGCGCGAGGCGGAAAAGCCGCAGATTCCCGCTCTCCCACGGGAAGAAGTAGCGACCGAGGAACGCGAGCAGCTGATCGATGCCGAGCCCCACGAGGCCGATGATGACGATCGCCGCGTACACGTTGTCGAAGTGGCGGTAGCGCTGCTGCTGGTAAATGAACGCCGAGAGCCCCGTCTTTTCGCCGATGAGCTCGGCGACGACGAGGTAAGTCCAGGCCCAGCCGATGAGGATGCGCACGTCACGGTAGAGCGCCGGTAAAATGCCCGGGATCACGACGTGCCACACGAGCTGGCGGTTCTTCGCGCCGAGCGTCTGCGCGGCGTGAAGCAGCGAGAGATCGACCGTGCGCGTCGTGTTGGCGACGACGAGCACCATCTGGAAGAACGTGCCGATGAAGATGATGGCGATCTTCGGCTCCTCGGCGAGCCCGAAGATGCTCACCGCGAGCGCGCCGAACACGGGCGCCGGCATGTAGCGGATGAAATCGACGAACGGCTCGAACAGGCGCGAGAAGAACGAGAAGGTGCCGCAGGCGATGCCGAGCGGAATGCCGAAGACCGCCGACCAGAAGAAGCCCCAGAAAATCACCTTGCAGCTCTGGAGCAGGCTCTCGTGGAACCACACGTCGCCGATGCCCTCCGGCGGCGTCGTGAACGCGGTGTAGAGGGCGCGGCCGACGGCGTGGGGCGGCTGGAAATAGATGGGATTCGAGCGTTCGCCCGTCGCGAGCTTCTTGTGCGCGCGTGAAAGCTCGAGGTTCCGCGCGACGAACACCTCGCGTTCGACGAGCTGCCCTTCCGCGAGGTACGCGTAAGTGCCCGGCACGCTCGTGTCACCCGCGTCCTGCACGAGGACGAGCGGGTGCCACAAGAACGGCAGGTAACTCAGCGCGCACCAGAGCAGGAACGGGATCGCGAAGGCGAGCACGCCGACCGAGAACGTCGCGCGTGACGAGAGCGGCTGCCGAACGGCGAGGAGCCGGGGACGGACCGGCTCCTCCATCGGGTCGAACGTCGAGGCGTCGACTTCACCTTCGGCGAGCTCGCTCATCGGCTACTTGCTAGCCTTCGACACGGCTTCGACGAGGCTCGGATCGAAGTACTCCTCGTACTTCACCGGCTTCTTGTACATCTTGTTCTTGGTGAAGAAGGCGTCGACGATCTTGCTCGAGCCGTACACGGAATCGAGACCGTCGCCCTTCGTGAACGCCTTCAAGTTGCCGGCCATGTCCTGAAACGCCGTGCCGGCCATGAGCTTCTTGTACTCGTCGCCCGGCATCTTCACGCGCGCGCCCATGATTTTGGCCGCTTCGTCGAGATTCGCCGGGTTCTTGATGAAGTCGGCGATCTTGAACCAAACGCCCACCACCTTCTCCCAGTCGGCGCGGTGCTCGGCGAGGCTCTTCGGGTTGACGCACAGGTGGTCGAAGATGAGGCCCGGCGCGTTCGCGCTCGTGAAGACGGCGGTCGAACCGGCGACGTCCTTCAGCGCTTGCCCGCTGTTCGGCTGCCAAGCGGCGATGGCGTCGACCGTGCCGGACTTCAACGCCTGCGGCGTCTGATCGGTCGTCACGTTCGTGATCTTCACGTCCTTTTCCGTGAGCTTCGCGCTCTCGAGCGCCTTCAAGAGCAACAGGTGATCGACGAGCCCGACCTCGACGCCGATCTTCTTGCCCTTGAGGTCGGCGACGCTCTTGATCCCCGGCTTGGCGACGATCATGTCGTTGCCGTTCGAGTAGTCGTTGACGAGGATGCACTTGCTCGGCGCGCCGCTCGACCCGGTGACGAGCGCGTCCCCGTTCGTCACGGCCACGGCGTCGACCTTGCCCGCCGAATACGCGTCCATCGACGGCGCGTACTCGAACCACGCGAAGTCCACGTTCACGCCCGCGTCCTTGAACCAGCCCTTCTGAATGCCGATGTCCCACGCGATCCAGCCCGGCCAGTCGCTGTACGCGATCTTGAGGGCGGGCCCGGTCGGGGCGGGCGCGGGCGTCGCTGCAGGCGCCGCGGCCGCGGAAGCGGCGGGAGCTGCCGCGCTGGCGGCAGGCTGCGCTTCGGGGGCGGGCGTCGGCGCCGGCGGTTCCGTCTTGGAACAGCCGAGAACAAGGAGCGGAAACGCGGCGACCGCGATGAGTCCGAGGAGCTTTTTCATGAAGGCCTTTCTCGGGCTCCGAGCCTCGCGCGGCGCATGTTGCGAGCATGTGTCTGACTCCTTTCGGAAACACACGCCGGCCCTTGGCGGATCGATGAATTTTTGGCGCGACGTTGTCACCGCCCGGGAACGTGAGCGCTTCATTTGCTCAGTAAATTTTTCTTCCGTGCAACGCCCCCAGCGCGTCTTGCTCGTGGTTCTTCGAGGCACGGCCGTCGGCGTCGCGGCGACCTTGTTGTGGCGCGTGTTCGCGACGGCCGACACGCACCGGGTCGCCGCGCTCGTGACGAGCGTCGGCGTTTTCGGTGTCGTTCTCGTGCTGTGCCCGCAGCTCGCGGCCCTCGGCTTCGAATCGCTCGGCTGGCAGCGCGCGTTCCGCGCGGGGGGCGCGCGACCGCGCTTTCGTTCCCTCCTCCGCGTTCGCCTCGCCACCGAAGCGCTCGCGCAGAGCCTCCCGGTCGGCGTCGCCTTCGCCGAGAGCACCAAGCCGATCCTCCTCGCCAAACACTGCGGGCTCTCGGTCGACCAGAGCGTCGCCGGCATGGCCGCCCGCAAAGTGCTGCTCTTGCTCGCGCAGTCTCTCTACGTCGGCGGCCTCGCCGCGCTCGGCTTCGCCGGGCTCGAAGCCGCGTCGCGCGCGGTCATCGGCGCGCCGCATCTCGGCCTGCTCACGCTCGGCGCGGCGCTCGTCCTCGCCACGGGCGGCGTCGGCTCGGCGCTGCTCCTCCGCGAGAGCGCGCTCGCGAAGACGGCTTTCTCGCTCATCGAGCGCGTGCCGAGCGCGCGCGTTCGCGCCTGGCTCGACGCGAAGCGACGCGTCTTCTTCGCGACGGACAACGCCGTTTCGGCGCTCTTTCGCGTGCCGCCGCAGCGCCTCGCCGGCGCGCTCGCCTGCTTCGCGTGCGGCTGGCTCATGGAGTCGCTCGAGACGTGGCTCATCCTCTCGGTGCTCGGCGCGCCCGTGAGCTTCGTCACGGCGGGCAGCCTCGAGGTGATCCTCTCGCTCGTTCGCAATGTCGTGTTCGTGGTTCCCGCGGGGCTCGGCGTGCAGGACTTGGGCTACGCCGCCTGCTTCGCCGCCCTCGGCGTCCCCGAAGCGGCGAGCCTCGGCGCCGCGTTCGTGCTCCTCAAGCGCGGCAAGGAGCTCTTCTGGATCGCGTTCGGCTACGCCCTGCTCGCCGGCGACTTCGGCGTCCTCTCCGCCCGGCGCGACGCCGCCTCCACGCCGCCCCCCGCACCCGCCGTCGCCCGCCTCCGACCGGCGCGAGCCTAGGGTTTCCCCTCACGAGAGCGCGCGTCGCGTGCTGCCAGCGGGTCCGTCCGCGCGCGGGTGCTCAGGGTTCGTCGCTCTTCGCTCGCATGCCCACGAGCGCGCGGTGCGGCTCGAGCTCCGGCGCCGGATTCGTCGCGAGCTCGCGCGGGCGATAGCCGCTCGTGATCGCGTGAACGACGATGCGGCGCCCGTCCACCGTGAAGCGCGCGCGAAAGTCTTTGACGGCGAGCATCATCGCGTCGCCGACGCGGCGGATGCGGCGGTACGGGTGCTGCTGCGGGCCGAGCACGAGCACGCGCCGGATCGCGTCCTCGAGCTCGATGTGCCACGTATCGCGCAAGTAGCCGAGCTCGCGCGCGGCCCGCTCGGCGAGCTCGACCTCGAAGCCCGGCTGCGGATCCAGCCCGGTTTCGAGCCAGCCGCCCTCGGCGTCGGCGAGCGCGTCCGCGTACGGCACGTACGGCTTGAGATCGAGCACGGGCGTCCCGTCGAGCATGTCGAGCGCGCTCACGTGGAGCACGAGCCCGTCCACCTTTTCGAGCTTCACCGCGCTCATCCCGATCGGGTTCGGCCGGTACGGCGCCCGCGTCGCGAACAGGCCGCGCCGCTTCGCGCTCCGGGGCGGCAGCACCTTGGGACGCCAGCCCTCGTTCAGGTGAAACCAGAAGAGCACCCACAAGTACGGCCACATCTCGAGATCCTCGAGCGCGTGCTCGAAGTCGTGGCCCGGCAAAAGCTCGATGGTGCCGCGCACGTCCCGCGCCGCGGCGGTCTGGCGCGGCGCCTCGGCGCGCTCGCGAAACGGCGAGCGGACGACGCCGATCGGCCGGCACACGAGCTCGTTCACTCGAGGACCCGGAGCCGCTTGTGCCGGAACTCGATGGGCTCGCGCCCCACGTCGAGGCGCATCACGCTCTCCGGATCGGGCAACCAGCCGGCGTTGTCCTGCTCGGCCGTGCGCGGCGCGGCGCCCACGGGCTCCGGCGCCGCGTCCCAATTCGCGAAGTCGTCGCCGAGCGGGCCGGGCAGCGTCGGCTGCGTGTTGCGCTGAAACAGCTGAAAATCATGGCGCCCTTCGAGCACGAGCGGCACGCCGCGCTCCGGGCCGCGCTCGCGAAACCATGCGCGCGCCGCCTCGACGTTCGCGATGAGCACGTGATGCTGCGGATCGGTCTTCGCGGCGGCCATGAAGTGGTCCTGCATGCCCGTCACGTCGCCGCGACGGTACGCGGCGCACGCGAGGTAGTTGTAAGCGAGGCCGGGCGTCGGATGCCCGAGCTCGATGGCGCGACGGGCTTCGCGCGACGCGGCCTCGAAGTCGCCCGCGGCGTACTGCGCGCCCGCCAGATCGAGCACCGCGGGCGCGTGATCGCCGAGCCGGCCGAGCACCGCGCGACACTCGTCCACGCTCGGCGTGTACTTGTCCCTGAGTCCGTGGTTTGCCCCGAACCAGGTGTTGAGGAGCCGCGCGTCGTCCTCGCTCGCGTCGAACGGCACCTTGAGCTCCTGAAAATCCTCGGTGAAATACGCTTCGCGCTGGAGCCAGCCGGCGCGCTCGGCGGCGTGGAAATCCGCCGTGCCGGGGAACACCGAGAGGCACGAAAAGATGTACTGGTGCGGCGCCGCGCGGTCGAGAAACCCGAGCGTCTCCTCGAACGTCTCGCGCGTCTCGCCGCGGTTGCCGAGCATCATGTAGAAGCGCACGTGCACCCCGTGCCGTTTCGCCATCTCGGTCGCGGCGACGATCTCGTCGACCGTGATGTTCTTGTGAATCGCGTCGAGGATGCGCTGCGAGCCCGACTCGACCCCGAGCGAGAGTCGCTGGCACCCGGCGAGCCGCATCTCGTAAAGGAGCTCGTCGCTCAAGACGTCGACGCGCGTGTCGCAGCTCCACAAGAAATTGAGCTTGCGCTCGCGAATGCCGCGGCAGAGCTCGATCACGCGCTTCTTGTTGGTGGTGAAGGTGTCGTCCTTGATCTGCAGCATGCGGACGCGCACGCGCGAGAGCGCCGCCTCGAGCATGTCGAGCACGTACGGTACGGAATGCCCGCGAAACCCGCGGCCCCAAGTCGTTTCGGCGCCGCAGAACGTGCACGCCCACGGGCAGCCGCGCGACGTCATCACGATGTGCGTGTCGTAATAGCGATGCGGGCACTCGAGCGAGTCGAGGTCGCGCACGTTCGCGCGCTCGGGGCCGACCTCGACGCCCCCGCTCGTGCGCACGACGGCGCCCGCGAGCCCGTCGAGGCTCCGTCCGGCTTCCACGCGCGCCACGATCTCGGCGAAGGTCGCGTCGCTCTCGCCGAGCGTCACGCAGTCGATCTCCGGGTAATGTTCGAGCATCTCGCGCGCGAGCGGCGTCGCGTGCGGGCCGCCGATGACGATGCAGGCGTGCGGGCGGCGGCGCCGGATCTCGCGCGCTACGAGCGCGACGCCGCGACGGTTCGCCGTCCAGCACGAAAGGCCGTACACGTCGGCGTCGAGCTCGCCGAGCACCTCCTCCACGCGCGACCACGCGAACCCCGAGAGATTGAGCACTTTCACGCGATGGCCGGCGCGAATCGACTGCGCGCCGAGCGCGAACAACCCGTACGGCGTCTGATAAAAATCTGCGTCGAGGTCGCCGTCGCGATAGTCGCCCGGCGGCCCTTCGGGCAGCGCGCCGGAAGGCGTCGCGCCGTGGTCGAGCGCCGGGCGTCCGCGGTCCGCAATCTTCCACGGCGGCGGATAGAGGAGAGCGATACGCATACCGAGCCTCGAGGATACAACGCGCTTCGCCAACGGGGTAATTGCGGTCGTGATAACGTGGGCCGTCGATGTCGGGAACGTGGTGGGTCGCGCACTGGGAGGCTTTCGAGCGTCCGATCGCGGCGCTTTTGCTCGCCGGCTGCGCCGGAACGATGCGGCCCGCGCCGCCGGCGCCCCCGCGAGCCGCGGCGGTCGAGGCCACCGTGCCGCCCGCGCCGCCGCCCCCAGCGCCGCCGGAGGTGCGCTCCGAGCTCGACGGCGCGATCCGGAGCGGAACGCTCCCGAACGGCCTGACCTATTTCGTGCTGCGGCGCGAGGAACCGGTCGGGCGCGCCGCGCTCTGGCTCGCGGTGAACGCGGGCTCGGTGCTCGAGGACGCCGACCAGCGCGGGCTCGCGCACTTCGTGGAGCACATGGCCTTCGCCGGCACGCGCCACTACCCGAAGCACGCGCTGCTCGATTTCATCGAGCGCTCGGGCATGACGATCGGCCCCGACGTGAACGGCGTGACCGGCTTCGATCAAACACTGTACGAGCTCACGCTGCCGACCGACCTCGGGCTGGTCCCGCAGGGCATCGACGTGCTCCACGACATCGCGACGAACGTCACCTTCGATCCGACCGACGTGGAGCGCGAGCGCCCGGTCATCCTCGAAGAGTGGCGCCTTCAGCGCGGCGCCCGCGCGCGCGCCCGGGACGAGGAAAATCCGCTGCTCTTCGCGCGTTCGCGCTACGCCGAGCGCGAGCCCATCGGGCTGCCCGAGACGGTGCGCACCGCGCCCGTCGCGGCGCTCGAGCGCTTCTACACGGATTGGTATCGGCCCGATTTGATGGGAGTGGTCGCGGTCGGCGACTTCGACCCGAGCGCGGTCGAGCGCGCCATCGTCGAGCGTTTCTCCGATCTGCGCGAGCCGGACGCGCCGCGGCCGCGGCCGGTGCTCGACGTGCCGCTCGACGGACCGACGCAAGTCGCGGTCCACGCCGACTCCGACCTTTACCAGAGCTCGGTCACCGTGTTCGATCGCACGCCGCGCCCGCGGCGGGCTTCACGTGACGATTTTCGCGCGGAGCTCGTCGAGGATCTCTACGTGCGCATGCTGCGCGAACGCCTCGCCGAGCTCGCCGACACGCCGGGGTCCGTGCTGCTCCGGACCAGCGTGACGCGGAAGAACCTGAATCGCGCGCTCGGCGCATTCGTGTACTCGGTGACGCCGCGCGACGGCAAGCTCGACAACGCCCTCTTCGCCATGCTGAGCGAGCTCACGCGTGCCGGCCGCTACGGCTTTCTCCCCGAGGAGCTCGAGCGCGCCAGCAAGGAAGTCCGCTCTTTTTTCGAGGGCGTGATCGAGGACGAAAATCGCGCACCCCTCGCCGGCAAGGCGAGCGAGCTCGTGCGCCACCTCTTCGAGAACGAAGAAGTTCCGGGCCCGGTCAAGGAGCTCGCCGCGGTGCACGAGCTCTTGCCGAGCATCACGCTCGACGACGTGAATCATCTCGCGCGCGTCCGCGCCGCCGGCACGGGGCGCGTCATCTGCGCCGACGTGCTCCAAGGCAGCAAGGACGTCCCCACGGCGAGCGGCCTCGAGTTCATGGAGAGGGCGGCGCAGAGCTCCGAGTTCGGCCCCTGGCTTTCGACCACGCCGAAAGGTCCGCTCGTCGTGACCCCTCCGGCCACGGGCTCGATCGTGGCGCGGCGTCACGACGCGGGCGCCGACGCCGACGTCTGGACGCTCTCGAACGGCGTCCGCGTGGTCTTGAAGCCGACCGCGTTCTCGAGCGGGACCGTGCTCATTCGCGGCATCCAGCCGGGGGGAACGTCGCTCGTGGGCGAGAAAGAGTACACGGCGGCTCGCTACGCCACGAGCATCGTCGGCGCCGACGGTGCGGGCGCGTTCGGCAGCCGGGAGCTCGGCGCGTTGCTCGCCGGCTCCGGCATCAACCTCGAGATCGGGCTCGCCGAGCTCGAGCAAGTCGTCGACGGACGGAGCCGCGCCGATCAACTTGCCACGCTGTTCCCCTACCTCAACCTGCGACTCACGAGCCCCCGCACCGACGAGATGGCGACGGGCGGCTGGAAGCGCCAGCGCACCTCCGGCTTCTACGGACGCACCGACGAGTCGGAGAACCGCTTCGCGGCGGCGGTGCGGAGCGCGTCCACGGGCGACCATTTCCGCTGGCGGCGCCCGCACTCGGAAGAGGTGGACGCCATCGACGCGAGCACGGTCCTCGCGCTGTGGAAGCGACTCTTCGCGAACTTCCGTGGGTTCACCTTCGTGGTCGTCGGACGCTTCGACCCGGCGGAGCTCGAGCCGCTCGTGACGACTTACCTCGCGAGTCTGCCGAGCGCTCGCGGCAGCCCTCACTTCGAGGATCCGCACATCACGTATCCGGCGGGCGCGGTCGAAAAGAGCGTCACGGGCGGCGTCGAAAACAAGGCGCGCTTCTGGGTCGAATTCGCGCGCCCCGTCGCCTACCGCGCGGGGCTCGAAACCGACTTCGAGATCCTCGGCGAGGTGCTCGAGCTTCGCCTGCGCGAGCTCCTGCGCGAAAAGCTCGGCGGCGTTTACGCCTTCCACGAGGGGGCGACACTCGCGCGGCGGCCCACGCCGCGCGGCGCGCTGACCGTCGAGTTCACCTGCGCTCCGGAGAACCTCGAGCGACTGCGGCACGCCGTCTTCGAGGAACTCGCGCGCATCGCGCGCGAAGGCGTGGACGACGACGTCCTCGCGACGGTACGCCAGCGCCTCGCGCGCCGTGACGAGACGAACCGCCGCAGCGACAAGTGGTGGCTCGAGCGCTTGACCGACGCCTACCGCTACGGCGACGACTTCGGGAAGAAAAACGATCTCGGCGCCGCGCTCGCCCGGGCGACGCGCGACGGCGTCCGCCGCACGGCGGGGCTCCTCTTCGACCCGCGCCGCTACGTGCTCGTGTCGATGACCCCGCTCGCGTCACCGCCGTGAGCGGCCCTCGACGAGCGCGCGCGCTCGCGCGAGCGGCCCCGATTGACGGCGTGCCCGCGCGAGCCCATGGGAGAGGGGGCGTGGCTCTCGTCTTTTTCCTGCTCGACCTCTACTCGTTCGTCGTCTTCGTGAGCGTCGCGCTCTCGTGGCTCCGGCTCTCGCCGGACAATCCCGTCGTCCGCGTCACCTCGGCGGTGACGGAACCGGTGCTCGCGCCGCTCCGGCGCGTCATTCCGCCCGTCGGCGGCTTCGACATCACGCCGGTCATCTTGCTGCTCGCGATTCAGCTCGTGCGGCGACTGCTCGGCGGCTGACGCTACTGGACGAGCGTGCCCGCGACGTTCAGCTCGGCAACGCTCGTGTAGGCCTTGCCGTTGATCTCGTCCATGCCGCGAAAACGGATGTAGCGCCCGGCCTTGGCGCTGAACGTCTCCGTGGTCGGCTGGGTCGTGCTCGTGAAGGTTCCGGTGCTCACGGCGGCGCCCCAATCGGTGGTCGAGTCACTCACGTAAAACTCGTAATCCTTGACCATGCCGTTTTGGTTGCCGTCCTGGCGCGGCGTGTAGCGGAAGCTCGTGAGCGAGTAGCTCGCGCCGAGGTCGATCACGATCTCGTGCGGCGGTTCCGGCTTCGCGCCCGTGTACTGCGTGTGCCAGTACGTCGACGTCGAGCCGTCGAACGCGTTCGTCGCGTGGCCGTCCTCGGCTTCGGTTTCTTCGCTGTCCACGCTGACGAGCGTCCAGCCGGCCTGCGACAAGAAGCCGTCGTTCGTGGCGCTGCCGGCCGCCGACCATTCCCCGGTCGTCACGTCGAGCTGCCAGCTGTCGTAGTTGTCCATCGCGAGCTTGGTCCCGTTCACCTTGAGCGGGAGCCAGATGTACTTCGAGCTCTTCAGATCCGGATCTTGCCAGCGATCGCCCGCGTAGATGTACGTGGTCGTCTTCGAGCCGACGTACGGGATGATGAACGCCGTTTGCGTGTCGTAACCCGTGCTGTCGCCGACGTTCGAGAGCGAGCTCCACGTTCCGTCCATCGCGCTCGCCGTGCCGTACTTTTGTTGGTTCGGGTCCCAGTTCGTCGCGGCCGAGTTCATGATGAAGTACGTGCCGTTCGCCTTCATGATCGCGGGCGCTTCGCGCTGCTGGCCCTTCCACAGCGTGCCGATCTGCTTGTCGACGTTCGTGTAGTCGTCGGTGAGAAGGTAGAGCGCCGAGTCCTGATTGTTGTTCGCCGCCGAGAGGAAATACGCCTTCCCGTCGTCGTCTTTGAACAGCGTGTCGTCGCGCGACATGTTGCCCTCCGGCTGAAAATGCCGGATCTGCTGGTAGTCGCCGTCGACGGTGTCGCTCGTGAACACGCCGGCCTCCGCCGTGGCGTAGTTCGCTCCCTCCCAGTGGAGCCACATCACGTATTTCTTCGTGCTGTCGTTGTAGATGACCTTCGGACGCTCGATGATGCGATCGGAGGCGTCGAGCTCGGTCGACGTCTGGCGCGTGATGATCGCGTTCCGGAACTCCCAGTGCGACATGTCCGTCGACCGGTAACAGTTGACGGCCTTGAAGTTCCCCGAGTTCTCCGACTTGTCCTCGCCGATCCAGTACCAGGCGTCGTTCGTGTAGATGAGCCCGGCGCCGTGCGCCTCGATGCGGTTGCCGTCCGTGTCGTTCCAGAACACGCCGTTCGTGATCGTCACGATCACGTCGCCGCCGGCACCGCCGACCGCGGGCGAGCCGCTCTGACCCGTCCCCATGCCGCCCGTGCCGGTACCGCCCGCGCCGGTGCCGCTGCGCCCGCCGCGACCCGCCGCGCCCGTTCCCGTCGTGCCGCCCGTGGTCGCGCCGCCCGACCCGGTCGCCGGCATGCCGCCGCTCGCGGCGACGGATCCGCCCGTGTCGCCCGTGCTCGGGCTCTGACCGGCCGAGCCGCTCGAGGTGCCGCCCGTGCTCGGGGCGCCGGCGCCGTTCGTCGAGCCGCCCATCGCGGAGGCGCCGCCGCTCGTCACGCCGGTGCCGCCCGTGGCGGAGGCGCCGCCCGAGCTTCCGTGATGGTCGCCCTTCGAGTCACCACCCTGGCCGCAACCGAGTGCGAGCACGACGAGCGCACTCGCGCCGATGTGAATCGCTTGCAATCGCATGGCGTCACCGTACGCGGGGAACGCCCGAGCGTATCACGGCGACGGCGCGCACGTGCCGGCGCTCGCGTCGACGCCGCTCACCGCGAACTTGAAGGACGAGCCTTCGACTTGGCGTTCGGCGTTGAAGATCGTGACGGCGTAAGCGTTGCCATCGACGAGACCGAGACTGTCAGCGGAAATTTCTGAGGTGGCGACATGCAATGCGGTGCCCACGTCGTCCACATCGAGAGCCGCCATCACCGACAGCGAGCCGCCCTGCAGCGTGGCCGACCCGTCGAGCGGCACGTGCCAGCCGCCGAGATCGATCGCGAGGTGGCCGTTGATGAATACCCAGATGTCGTCGTCGCCGCCGATCTCGAACTCGTAGGTTCGGCTCGCGTCGTAGCGGAACGAGAACGTCGCCTCCGTCGTGAAGCTGAAGTTGTGCGTGGTCGACGGGAAGGGCGCCCAGGCCGTCGCCTCGGGCAGGCCGACGCTGAGTGCCGTCGCCACGTCGGTTTCCCAGGGCCAGCCGGCCCAGCCGTATTGCGACGGCACCTTCCCTTCCGAGCGCGGCTCGGTGAGGAGGTTCGGACCGGTGTCGATGGGGAAGAACAGCGGCGTGCCGTCGAACGCGGGGACCGTCGGGATTTCGGCGCAGCACGCCTCCGTCGCGTCGCCCCAGGGCGTGCACGGGTCGTAGCAGGCGCCCGTCGCGCTCGGCGTGCATTCGGGACAACCGCCGCCCGAGGTTCCCCCGTACGTCACCGTTCCGTAGTCGGGCTCGCTCGGGTTTGCATGCCACTGCTCGCCGTGCGCGCCCCAGCGATTGACGAAGCGACCGAGCCCGCTGCCGTCGTCCCAGAGGACGATCGCTCCGCTGATGGGGCCGCCCGAGGGCGCACCGTCGCGATACCACTCGGCGAACGCGTCCTGACCGTGCATGAAACCGTTGTCGACGCTCGCCGCGCTCGAGAGCACGGGCTTACCGTCGGAGTCGAGATCCGGCTGAACGAGGCCCTGGATCGCGCTCTCGGTGTTGTATCCCGGTTGGAAGTCGGGGTGCCCGCCGGCAACCGTGTGCGCGTTGAAGTCGCGGAACGTCGCGGGGACGTGGAAGGAGCAATGCTCGCCGTCGCACACGGGCGTGCTGCACGTGAAGCCGGCTTCGATCTTGCAAAGATTCGAGCAACCGTCGCCGGGCTTCACGTTGCCGTCGTCGCACTCTTCGTTGGGGTCGAGACTGCCGTCGCCGCAGATGCCCGTCGGGTGATCGCTGCCGGAACCCGCCGTGCCGTGAGAGCCGCTCGTGCCGGCACCGCCGTCGCCCGCGTTCGGCGCGCCGCCTTCGGCGCTCGAGCCGCCCGTTGCGTTCACTCGGGTGCCGCCCGTGCCCTTCGTGCCGCCCGCGTGCGAGTCAGTCCCGCCCGACGAGTCGACGGCGCCGGACCCCGGCGTGCCCCCCAACCCCTCGTCACCCCCTGCCGACAGGTCGCCGCCCGACGACGTGGCCGCACCCGCCCGCGCGCCGTTCGTCGCGCCGGCGCCGCTTTCGCCCGCGGGCATGGACGCGCCGCCGGCCTTGCCCGCGCGCCCGCCGTGGTCGTCGTCAGTCGAGTGGCTGTCGCCGCCGCAAGCGTTCACGACCGCGACGGCGAAGCACAGTGATGCAAAAGCCGAACGCCGAACGAGCATGTTCCACCATTTCGCAAGAACGCGAATCCCACCCTCGTTATACCGGAGACCGTTTCGATCCGCGAGGCTTGCCGCACACCCGAGCTCGTTCGGGTGTAGCGAAACGAGAAAGCACCGACGAGACAGACGACGCCAAAAGCTCGTGAATTTTGCCCGCCTCACCGAAGTGGGGCTCGCAAATTCACGATCGATTCGCAGGGTCTCCGGTTAGAGTGCGGAGGCATTGCGGCGGTTTCATTCGATCATGCTCGTGAGCGCGGCGCTCGGCGCGTGCCAGGCGACGCCGGCCGCCGTGAGCCCGGGCCCGGCGACGGCGACGGCGCGTCCCGCGCTCGCGCCGGCTCCGGTCGCGACGGCGCCGCCGCCGCCCGCGCCGCCGCCCGGTGAACGTCCGAACGTCGAGTGCAAGGCGAAGCACCCGATCGCGCCGTTACCGCTCGCCGCCGTGAACATCGACGACTGGGCGAAGGCGATCGCGGGCTATCGGCCGCAAGCGAACGGCGGACGCCCCGTGGCGTGGGAAGGGGACGAAGGCGAGCTCGACGCGTATCTCGACGGCGTGCACGCGTGCGTGCACGAGGCGTTCGCGGATTCGTTCTTGCGCTCGCTCGCCGCGCTCCCGAAAGATCATCCGCTGTCCGATCCGACGCTCGAGACGACGGTCGAACTCGTGATCGACGGTGAGACGGGCGCGCTCGCCGAGTCGGGCGTCGTCGCTTCGAGCGGCGTGCCGGAGTTCGACGCGGCGGCGGTCGCGGCGTTCGAGCACGCGTTTCCGCTCGACAAGCCGCCGCCGGCGACGCTCTCGAGCGACGGCCGCCTGTACGTGACGTGGGAGCTCCACCGCAATCCCGAAGAGGCGTGCCGGCGCGAGCAAGCGCGGGCGTGGAAGCTCAGGTTTTGAGGCGCGCCGTCGGACTCGGCGCCAGCCGGGGCGCGCCACGGGAGTGTTGCTTGACCCTGCCCGCCTTTGGTTCGAGCGTTCCGCGCGGAGAACGCGGACGATGAGCGAGACGAACGGTGAGCTTCGGGATTGGCTCGAGGCCGAGCTCGAAGCGGATTTCGACGAAGCGTACGAGCTCGAGCTCGAGGACGCGGCGCCGAGTCGGGAGCTCGACGCGGCGTACCGGCGGAAACACGGACCGCCGCTCGATCGGCGCGAGTATTTTCGGCACCTCTTGCGGCTGCAATCCGAGCTCATCAAGCTGCAAACGTGGGTGAGCGCGACGCACGCGAAGATCGTGGTGCTCTTCGAGGGGCGCGATTCGGCCGGCAAGGGCGGCGCGATCAAACGCGTGACCCAGCGCTTGAATCCGCGCGTGTGCCGCGTGGTCGCGCTGCCGGCGCCGACCGAACGCGAGAGGTCGCAGTGGTATTTTCAGCGCTACGTGCCGCACCTGCCGGCGGGCGGTGAAATCGTGCTCTTCGACCGCTCTTGGTACAATCGTGCCGGCGTCGAGCGCGTGATGGGTTTCGCCACTCGGGCCGAAGTCGAGCAGTTTTTTCAGGACGCGCCCGCCTTCGAGCACCTGCTCGTGCGGTCCGGCATCATCCTCTTGAAGTACTGGTTCTCGATCTCGGACGAAGAGCAGCAGTTGCGCTTCTCGATGCGCATCAACGATCCGATGAAGCAGTGGAAGCTGAGCCCGATGGATCTCGAGGCCCGGGTGCGCTGGGAGGACTACACGACGGCAAAAGAGGAAATGCTCGAGCGCACGAACACGCCGGAGGCGCGCTGGCATTTGGTGGAAGCCAACGACAAGCGCCGGGCGCGTCTGAACTTCATCGATCATTTCCTGAAGCAGATCCCGTACGCGGACGTGCCGCACGAGGCGGTGACGTTGCCGGAACGCGCGTTCGACCCGAACTACGAGCGGAAGAAGCTGCCGCGCGAGCTCTACGTGCCGAACGTTTATTGACGGTGAGCTGCGGCGCCGCCGCGCACGCCTGCGGCGCTCGGCGTCATTCCTGGAATTCCGGCTCGCCCAGCGTTTCCACCGGCGCGCCCAGGAAGGCGAGCACGGCGCCGATCGCCGGGATCACCGCGAGCCAGCTCATCACGGCGAGCGGATCGGCTCCGCCACGCACGAGCGCGCCGACCGCGAACGGGAACGGCGCCGTCACGATGCGACCGACGTTGTACGTGAAGCCGCCGCCGGTGCCGCGCAGGCGCATCGGAAAGAGCTCGGGCAAATAGAAGGGGAAGGAGCCGAACACGCCGAAGACGGTGAGCCCGAGCGTCCCCATCAGCCAGAGGCGCGTCTCGGGCGGCCAATCGGGCACGAAGGTGACGAGCAGCGCGCCGACGCTCGCGGTGTAATAGATGCGATAGAGGTTCCGGCGGCCGAGCTTCGCAATCGGAATGTTGAGCAGGGTGCCGACGAGCCCGCCCACGTTGAACGCGTTGCTGCCGATGGCGATGAAGTGGGCGCGCGTCGCCGCGAACTCCGCGGGCGAGAGCTTGAGCTTGACGGCGAGGTTCGACGCGACCACCTGAATGAAGGTGCTCGAGCTCCACCACGTGATGAGCGCCACGAACGACATTGCGAGGCCGCCGAGCGTGCGGCGGCGGACGGGCGGCTCGAACAGCGCGGCGACGGCGGGCGCGTCCGAGGGCTGCCACGCCTCCGGCTCCTTGATGTTGTAACGGATGGCGACGGCGACCGCGGCGGGGATGAGACCCGTCAGGAACACGGCGCGCCACGACAGGCTCGGATCGGACGCGATCACCGTGAGCCGGTGCGTGAGCGTGTCGTTGACGATGGTCGCGAGAAAGAGCCCGGCGGACGCGGACGTATAAAGGAGGGAGCCCGTCACGACGCGCCGGCCGGGCGGCATGCTCTCGGCGACGAGCGTCGCGCCGGCCGCCCATTCACCGCCGATGCCGAGGCCGGAGATGAAGCGGAACAGGGTGAGCACCCAGATGTTCGGGGCGAACGCGCACGCGGCGGTGCCGATCGCGTAGGTGAGCATCGTGAAGAGGAGGGTGCGGGAGCGGCCGAGGCGGTCGGTGACGCGGCCGAACAAGATGCCGCCGATGGCCCAGCCGATGAGGATCACGCTCGTCAGCGCGGCGGTCCAAATGAAGACGACCTTTTGCGTCGCGGGCGCGCCGGGCGCGAGGTGCAGCAGGTTCGGCACGCAGATGGGCGCGACGAAGTTGAAGAGCAGGCCGTCGAACACGTCGAAGCCCCAGCCGAGCCAGGCCGCGAACAGGACGAGCCATTGGTAGCGCGTGAGTCCCAACATGGTCCCTCGTAGTCGAAGCGGAGCGCGCTCAGTCGGAGCCGAGCAGTCGCTTGGCGCCGCCGACCCAGTCGTCCTTGCGAATGCGCGCGGACTTCACTCCGATTTTTTGCGCCATGCGCTCGATGTCCGCCTCCGTCCAGGCGGCGATGTGCTGGACGGTGGTCACGCCGTGAGTCCGCAAGAGCTTCTCGATCTTCGGGCCAATGCCCCGCACGAGCTTGAGATCGGCGTGCTCGGGCGGCGGCGCGTTCGACGCGGAACGCGCCTTCGTGAGCGCGGCCTCGAGCTCGTTGATGCGACCGCGGAGCTTCAGCTCCAAATCCGGATCGATTTGCGTCGGCGGGGGCGGCGGCTCGACCGGCACGCCGGTCGCCGCGGCCTCGAGCTCTTCGAGCCGAGCTCGGGTGCGCGCGAGCTCGGCGCGCAAACTGTCGCGCTCGCTCCGCGCGTTGCGCAGGTCGGCCTGCACGCTCGCGAGATCGTGCCGCACCTGCACGAGCTGGTTGGCAAGGTGGAGCGCGCGTGCCTCGGCGCTGATCGCGGCGCTCCCCGACGGCAACGTCTGCGGCGCGGCCGTCGACTGCGGGCCCGCCACGCCGGACGGCGGCGGCAACCCCGAGCTCCGGAGCGGCGGCGCGCCGGACGGACGCAAGCTCGCCGGCTGCGGGCGCATGCTCGGCGGGGGCGGCGGCGTGCGCGCCCCGAGTAACGACCCCTCGGCGGCGGTGCCGGGGCGCGGTGCCCCGGCGGCCTCGGCGGCGGACGGCGCCGGCCGCGAGCGCACGGGCGGCGGCGGTGGGCCCGAAGGCTTTCCGAAAGCGGCCGGCGAGGCCAACGGCGACGAGGGCGTCGGCGGCGCCGAACGTACGGGCGCGGGCGGCGGGCCGCTCGGCGCGGTCAGCGGCGGCGCGGGGGTGATGCTCGGCAGCGTGGTGCGCGGCAGGGGCGCCGCCCCGTCGGGGCGCGGGGCCGAGAACGACGGCCGGGGCGCCGCGGCGGGCGCGGCAGGCTGGGTCCCCGGCGGGGGCTCGCCCGGCTCCGGCTTGTCGCTCATCTCACCCTTGCCTATAGCGAAGATCGACGCCGAGAAAAAGCCCGGGATCACTCGGGAAACATCACGCACCATCACGTGGAGCGGGCCGCTTCCGTCAAGCCCCTCGCCATGAGAGAAGGTATCCCGTGCAGAAGATCGACGTTCGACCCGAAGACCGCCCCTTGCACGAGGACACGCGTTACCTCGGCGCCGTACTCGGCAACGTGGTCCGGCGCCTGCAAGGCGAGGCGACGTTCCGAGCCGTCGAGGACCTGAGGGTGCAGTCGCGTGCCCGGCGGCGCGGCGAGCCGGGCGCCCCGACCCTCGAAACGATGCTGAGCCGGGTGGACGCGTTGCCGCTCGAGCTCGCGGGCCCGGTCGCGCGCGCGTTCACGCTCTTCTTCTTCTTGCTCAACACGGCCGAGCAGGTGCACCGCGTGCGGCGCCGCCGCGCCTACGAGCACGACCAGGGGGAAAAGGCGCAGCCCGGCAGCTTCCGCTGGGTGTTCGAACGGCTCGCGGCCGAAGGCAAGACGCCCGCCGACGTGCGCGAGCTCCTGCGCGGACTCGAGGTGCGTCCGGTGCTGACGGCGCATCCCACGGAGGCGACCCGCCGCACGCTGCTCGCGCTCCAATCGCGGCTGTCCGAAGCGCTCCTTCGACGCCAAGAAGCGTCGCCGGCCGAACGCAGGCTGATCGACGCCGCGATCGAGACGGAAATCGAGCTGCTTTGGTTGACGGACGACGTCCGGCGCGATCGGCCGAGCGTGCTCGACGAGGTGAGCTCGGCCATCTACTACCTCGAGGATCGGCTGGTGGAGGCGACGGCGGCGGTGCGGGCGACCGCGGAACGCTCCTTCCGCGAGGTGTTCGGGCGCGACCTCGGCGTGCCGTTCACGATGTCGCTCGGCAGCTGGGTCGGCGGCGATCGCGACGGTAACCCGTACGTCACACCGGAGATCACCCTTGCCGCGGTGCGCCACACGGCGCACGCGCTCACCCTGCACTACCGGCAGCGCATCGACGAGCTCATCGGCAAGCTCTCCATCTCCGATCGCCTGAGCCCGAGCACCGAGTCCCTGCGTGCCTCGCTCGACCAGGACAAGCTCCTCTTGCCGGCCCTGTGGGAGAGGAACAAGCGCCGCAACGCGCACGAGCCGCTCCGCTTGAAGCTCACGTTCGTGGGGGGCCGCATCGACGCCCTGCGCCGCGAGATCGCCTCGCGTGACGGCGGCCGCCCGGAACGGGTGGAAGGCGCCTACGCGACGCCCGCCGAGCTCGTGGCCGATCTCAAGCTCGTGCGCGAAGCGCTCATCACGAGCAACGCCGATCGGGCGCGCGAGGCGCTGGTCGAGCCCTTCATCGCGCTCGTGGAGGTGCTCGGCTTCCACGGCTACCGGCTCGACCTGCGCGAAGAAGCGACGATGCACACGCGCGCTCTCGACGCCATCGCCGCGAGCAACGGCGGGCCGCCGCTCGACGGCGCGGCGCTCCGGCGCGAGCTCGCTGGCCGCCGCCCGCTCGTGTCGTCGCACACGCCGCTCGAGCCCGAGCAGAAGCAGACCTGCGAGGTGTTCCGCACCATGCGCCAGGTTCAGGACGAGCTCGGGGAGGCGACGGCCTCGACGTACATCGTGTCGATGACGAAGACGGCCGAGGACCTCTTGCGGGTGCTCGTGCTCGGGCGCGAAGCCGGGCTCGTCGATCTCGCCGGCGATCCGCCGAAATCGAGGCTCGACGCCGTGCCGCTGTTCGAGACGCGCGAGGACCTCGTGAACTCGCCCACGATCATGCGGAGCCTGTTCGAGGACGCGGTGTACCAGAAACAGCTCACCGCGCGCGGCCGCCACCAAGAGGTGATGATCGGCTACTCCGACTCCGCGAAGGACGTCGGCGTGGTCGCGGCCTCGTGGGAGCTCTACCGCGCGCAGGAGGGGCTCGCGGCCGTGGCACGCGACCACGACGTGACGCTCACGCTCTTTCACGGGCGCGGCGGCACGGTGGGTCGCGGCGGCGGCTCGCCCGTGTACCGCGCGCTCACGGCGCTCCCGCCGGGCACGCTCCACGGGCACATCAAGATCACCGAGCAGGGTGAAATCATCGCGCAGAAGTTCGGCCTGCCCGCGATCGCGGAGCGGAGCTTCGAGGTGATGATGACAGGCACCATCATGGCCGCGCTCTCGGATTGGCGCAGAGGGTTGCCCGAAGGCACCGAGGCGCGCTTCCGCGAGGTGATGGAGAGCATGAGCGCGACCTCGCAGCGCGCCTTCCGCAGCATCGTGCACGAAGATCCACGCCTTTTTCAGCTGTTCCTCAAGGCGACGCCGGTGCGCGAGCTCACGCACGTGCACTTCGGCTCGCGCCCGACGTACCGCGAGCGCGGCATCGGCACGATCCAGGGCATACGCGCCATTCCGTGGAACTTCGGCTGGACGCAGATGCGCTTGATGGTGTCGGCGTGGCTCGGCGCGGGCGCGGGGCTCCGCGGCGCGATGAGCACGCCCGGCGGCCTCGAGCTCGTGCGGCAGATGGCGAAGAGCTGGCCGTTCTTCGACGACTTGCTCGACAAGCTCGAGATGGTGTGCGCGAAAGCCGACCTCGAGATCGCGCACCTCTACCTCGATCGCCTCGGCGGCGATCCGGAGCTCGTGAAGCTCATCCTCGACGACTTCCAAGCGACCGTCTCGGCGCTGCACGAGATCCGCCAGCGCGATCTCATCGCCGATCATCGCTTTCTCCAAGTCTCGCTCGCGCTCAGAAACCCTTACGTCGATCCGCTCTCGCTCCTGCAGGTGAGTCTGCTCGCGAAGAAGCGCGGGCTGCCCGACGATCATCCCGATCGCGCGCTCCTCGATCAGGCGCTCGGCACGACGCTGAACGGCATCGCTCAAGCGATGCGCAACACCGGCTGACGTCGCGCGCGCGACGCGCAACATCTGCGCGCCGTACGCGCTGCAAAAATCCGTCGCTCACGCGCGCCGCGCGCGACACCCGCACGCGAAGAATGCGCTTGCGGAAGAATGATCGCGCCCATCCGGGACCGGTTCCGGTCGGACTCTGAAAAAACACTGTGGAGCCGCAACGTAAGGAAAGGTGGGAGCGCAGAAACCACGGGCGTTTCCGGGGCATATCGCTAAGATCAGTCGTTACTGCTCAGGGTTATCTCGCATGCGGCCCCATCTCAGACTCGAACGCGCCAAGTCGATCCTCGAACGCCGGCTCTTCCTCAAGGCGGTGGGCCTCGGGCTCGCCGCGCCGGTGGCTTTCAAGCTCGCGAAGTCCGCCACCGCGGCACCGACCGGAGCGCCCAAGCGCTTCCTCGTCATGTACCTGCCGCACGGCGTCGCGATGGAGCACTGGAACCCGGCGATGGGCGGCGACGGCACCGACCCGACGAACTTCGCGCTCGACATGACGGGGGAGAGCTCGCTCGGCCCGCTCGAGCCTTACAAGAAGTGGGTCAACGTCTACCAAGGGTTCTCGTACGCCGACCTCGGCGGCACGCACGAGGGCATCGTCAACATTCTCTCCGGCGCGAACACGCTCGACACGACGACGCCGCGCATCACGCTCGAGCACGTCATCGCCAAGGGCCTCGGCGTCCAGCCGCTCATCGTCGGCGCGTGCGCGCATCAGGTCTACGAGTTCGACCTCCACGGCATGCTGTTTTGGGACGGCAGCGCCGCGGTCGAACCGCAGAAGGACCCGTCCGCCGTGTTCGACAAGCTGTTCGGCGGGCAGACGACGAGCACGCCGACGCAGAGCGCGGACGATCAGCTGCGGAGCGCGATGCTCGACCTCACGACCGCCGAGCTCAACGATCTCAAGACGAGCGTCGCTTCACTCACGAACGAGCAGACGAAGCTCCAGTCGCACTTGGACGCGATCGCCGCCTTGAAGGCGGGCGGCAGCATGAGCGGCGCGAACACGGCGAGCTGCACGGCGCAGACGCTGCCGTCCGTCGAAGCGGTGAGGAAGGCGAGCGCCGGCCAGGTGCTCAACTCGAGCCACTCGAACGACTACTTCTACCAAGAAGAGAATTTCCGCGCGATTTTCCAGGCGCAACTCGATCTCGTCGCCAAGGCGCTCATCTGCAACGCCGCGCAGGTCATCGGGCTCATGCCGATGTACGCGACGTGCGAGTTCGACTTCAGCTTCATCGGCGGGAGCCTCGGCGGTTGCAGCGGTTGGGGGCACCACGGTGGCTTGTCGCACACGAGCTACCAACAGAGCCCGTCGGCCATGTACAACTCGCCCATCACGGTCGACAACGCGCTCGAAGCGCCGCGGGCGACGTTCGGGCGCGCGCAGCGCTGGTTCATCGACCAGCTCACGACGAGCGTGATCTCCTTGCTCGCGACCACGCCTGATCCGGCCGCGTCGGACGGCAGCATGGTGCTCGACAACACGATCATCTACCTGACGAGCGAGATCGCCGACAGCCAGGATCACACGCGTATCAGCGAAGTCCTGTCGCCGCAGCTCCCCTCCTACCTACCGATGGTCTCGGTCGGCGGCGGCGGCGGCGGCCTCGTCAGCGGACAGGTCATCACGCTGCCTATTCCGAAGCAGGGCGCGTCTTCGCCCGTCGATCGGCCGGCGACCGACCTTTACCTGACGCTCGCCAAGGCGATGGGAGTCACCGCCACCTTCCCCGGCACGACCGGCACCGTCACGGGGGTGCTCGCGTGACGCGCCTCGGACTCGGCCTCGTGCTCGCGATGAGCGGCGCGTGTCTCGCGGCGTGCAGCGCCGGCAGCTCGCTCGGCGGCACGGGCGACGCGATGGGTTCGGGCGCGGCGAGCGCCACGGGCGGTAAAGGCGGCACGACGGGAGCCGGCGGCGGCGGCGCCAAAACGAGCGGCGGCACCGCGGGCACGGGAGCGGGCGGGAGCTCCGCGGGCGGCAGCGGCGCTACCGGCGGCACCGCGGGCACGAGCGGCACCGCGGGCACGACCGGCGGCGGCGGTTCCTCGATGGTGACGAGCTGCGCGAGCGGCTCGGGGGTCGGCACGCCGGCCTTGCGCCTGCTCACCCGGCGCGAGTTCGACAACACCATCAACGACATTTTCCCGTCCATCGCCGGCCAGTGGACGGACTCGCTGCCCGCGAACGTCACCACCGACTCCGGCTTCGACAACGACGTGTCGGCGCTCGTCGGCAATCAGCTCGCGAGCTCCCTCGCCGACACGGCGCTCTCCATCGCCACGGCCGTCACGGGCACGGGCTTTCAGAACGTCCTCGACTGCTCCGCCACGACGAAGGACGACACGTGCGCGCAGAAGTTCCTCACCCAGACGGGGACGCTGCTGTTCCGGCGCGCGCTCACGGACACGGAGAACAAGCGCTACCTCGCGCTTTTCGATCAGGGACTCGCCGCGAGCAACTTCGCGACCGCGATGAAGTGGGTGATCGCCGGGCTGATTCAATCCCCGAACACCGTGTACCGCAGCGAAGTCGGCACGGTGGCGAACGGCGCGCGCAAGCTCACCGGCCCGGAAATCGCGACCGAGCTCGCCTACACCTTCGGCGGCAGCACGCCGAACTCCGATTTGCTCACCCAATTCACCGGGAGCTCGCCGCCCTCGCTCCTCAGCACGGCGACGAGCCTGATGCAGACGCCGAACGGCAAGCTCGCGTTCCAGCACTTCTTCGAGCAGTACCTGACCTATACCGGCACGGCGGGCATCACGCGCACGTTGACCGATCCGGCACCGACGGTCCCGTACGCGAACGTCGCCGCCGACATGCTGACCGAAACGGAGACGTTCCTCGACAAGATCATCGTGTCGGGCGGCGGCGCGAACAAGGGCTCGCTCGCCGACCTCCTCACGTCGAACAAGACGTACCCGACGCCGAATCTCTCGACCTACTACGGGTTCCCGGCGCCGGGCTCGGACGGCTCGGTGACGCGACCGACCGGCCAGGGCCTCGGCGTGCTCGCGCAGGGTTCGTTCCTCTCGACGCACGCGAACAGCGACTACTCCTCACCCACGCAGCGCGGCCTCTTCGTGTTCTATCGCCTCCTCTGCCAGCCGAAGCAGTCGCCTCCGGGCGGCGTGGCGCCGCAGTTTACGAGCAGTGAAACGAGCTCCGCCACGACCACGCGTCAGCTCTACGAAGTCGCGCACATGACCGACAACAGCTGCAAGGGGTGCCACGCCCAATTCGACCCCGTCGGCTTCGGTTTCGAGAACTTCGACCAGGGTGGTCGTTTCCGGACGCAGCAAAACGGCGTGAACGTCGATCCGAGCGGCAACGTCATGCTCGCCGACGGCACCATGCTCTTCTCGTTCAAGAACGAAGAAGATCTCGTGCAGCAACTCGCGCAGCGGCCCGAGGTCGCCGAGTGCTTCTCGGCGTACATGTCCACCTACGCCTTCGGCAACACCGGGGCGTGCCTCGGCTCGAGCAACGCGCAAGGCCTGCTCGACGGCTCGCTCAACGTCGTCCAGGCGTTCGCGAACCTCGCGACCGAGCCGAACTTCACGACGCGAAACGTGACGCAGTAGCCGCCTCTGGATGCATCGCTTCTTCCGTTCGCTCCCGGCGCTGGCGCTGTGTGCCCCCGTCGCCGTCGCTTGCCACGCGAGCGGTGACGACGACCACGCGGGCGCCGGAGGCTCGTCGAACGCGAACGACGCGACCGGCGGCAGCGGCACCGCCGCGGGCGGCACCCCGAGCACCGCCGCGGGCGGCACGCCCGGGACGAGCGGAACGACGAACACGGCGGGCGCGGCTGCCGGCTCGCTCAACGCAGCCGGCACGACCGGTGGCGCGAGCGCCGACAGCGATCCGATCCCGCCCGGCAACCCCTGCGACACGGCGCTCTACTGCGACGACTTCGAGAGCTACGACACCGCCCCGAACGGCAAGTGGACGCCGCGCACGAGCTCCGGCTCGGTCGCCATCGACACGACCGAGCACGCGTCCGGCTCGAAGTCCGTCAAGTTCACGACCCAGGCCGCGAGCAGCGCCACGGCGATGATACGCATCCAAGATCCGTCGATTTTCCCCGTGCCGGGCAACGTGTTCTACGGCCGCATGATGTTCTACGTCGAGTCGGTGCCGATGCAGTCGGTGCACTGGACCATGCTCGAAGGGCTCGGCATCGTGCCCGGCCAGACGTATCACGCGCTCTATCGCTACGGCGGGCAGCTCCCGGTCACGCAGGGCAGCACGTTCGTCGGCAGCCAATTGATGGCGAACTACGACACGCCCGATTGGTACTCCGACAAGAGCACGCCCGGCAGCGATTGCTGGCATCACGCGAACGGGCGCGTCGTCCCGGTCGCGACGTGGACGTGCGTCGAGTGGAAGTTCGACGGCCCGAACGACGGCATGAAGCTCTGGCTCGACGGCGTCGCCGCGCCCGATCTCACGATCGCGGGCCACGGCGACAGCAACAACGGCGACGGCTGCGTGAACGCGAACAACAACATCCCCTGGGCCGCGCCCTCGTTCGCGTCACTCGACGTCGGTTGGGAATCCTATCAAATGGACGACCCGCGCACGGTCTACGTGGACGACGTCGCCATCTCGACGACGCGCATCGGCTGTCCGAACTAAACCGGAGACCACTCGTATCGATCGTGAATTTTGCAGCCCTACTCGGGTGAGGCCCGCAAAATTCACTAGCTTTTGGCGTGGTCTGTCTCGTCGGTGCTTTTCTTGTTTCGATACACCCAAGCGAGCTTGGGTGTAACGGACGACATGGGGC
>DATJXW010000228.1:0-36588 GCA_035499895.1 Polyangiaceae bacterium
GCCGGCGCCCCGACGTTCGGAATCGCGACGCTCGGCGCGGCGTGCGACGAAGAAGGCGCCTTCGCGTGTGGCGACGCGAGCACGACTCTCGTGCTTAGCTGCAGCGTCGGAACGTGGACGCTCGACAGCCGGTGCGACGACGACAAGCGTTGCAACCCTGCGGCGCCCGGCTGCGCCGCCCTCGACGCCGAGTGCTTGCAGGTAGCTCACGACGGACCGACGTGCGACGGCAGCGACGTCTTCGATTGCTCGCCCGGTCGCTACACCGAGCTCCATCTGTCGTGTCCGTTCGGCTGCGCGAACGGCGCGTGCGTGCCCGGCAGCGACGGTGCGCTCACGTTGCACACCGGGGTCGTCACGCCGCAGGCGCGCCGCTGGGACGGCCCGATCCCCGTGTGTTTCGCGCCGCCCGCGGCCGGCGCCACGGACACGACGGCACTCCGTGACGAGGTGCGCTCCGAGGTCGACGCCGCTTGGAGCCGGTACCTCAGCGTTCCCTTCGTCGGCTTCGGACCGTGCGAGGACGGTGCGACGGGTGTCGTCGTCTCGTTCCCGGCCGGCTGCGACGGTCACCTCGTGAACGACGTTGGCATCGGCACTTCCGGCGACTTCACCGTCGCGATCCCGCTCGAGATTTGCGCGAGTTACGTGCCGCCCGGCGCGGACCAGGCGGTGCCGACGGACGAGCCCCTCGCGCGTTTGCTCGCGCGCCATCAATTCGGCCACGTGCTCGGGCTCATCGACGGCGACGACTCGCGCAAGACCGTGATGGTGCGCGGCGTCGACCCCGCGCACGCCGGCGACATCGTGCCGACGCTGCTCGATTACGAGGCACTCGAGCACCCCGCCGACCCGCCCGACGTACCGACCTTCGAGTACCTCGGTAAGCCCGCGCTCTCGCTCGTCACGCCCGCCGGCGACTGTGTCGCGGCGCCGTCACTCGCCGCGGGAGCGAGCCTCGAGGTCGGCCCGTGCGGCTCGAACGCCGGCGCAAGCTGGTCGGCGCCGATGCTTCGCCTCGCGGCGTGGGCCTCCGCGCCCGAATCCTGCACCGACCAGCCGACGGCGGGTGCGGCGGTCACGCTGGAGCAGTGCGCCCCGGCGCGTTCCGCGAGCCAATTCTACATGCCGAGCGTGAAGTGGCGCAGTCCGACGGCCTGCGTCGCGGCCGAGTCGAGCGCGCCCGCCGCCGGCACCGGTCTCGTCATGAGCCCGTGCACCGACGCGGGTGACGCGACTCAGGCTTGGTATTTCGAGGTCCTCTCGACGGTGGCGGCGCCGACCGACGCGTCGCTCGGCGACCAAGCGCAGTTCGTCGCGCGCATTCACCTGGTGGCCGCCGACCTCTGCGTCACCCTCGCCAACGTGCCGAGCCGCGGACAGACGGAGCTCGAGCTCGACACCTGCTCGAGCGGCTCCGCATCCGACGACCCCGAGCTCTTCACACTCGAACGCGACTTTCCTTGGCCCGGCGCGAAGCAAACGGTCGGGACGATCGTCGCGCACGACGGCAGCTTCGTCGCTTGGCCGACCGACGGCGGCAACGTCGACTCCGACCAGGTCGCTGCGAACTCCGCCTGGTTTCTGAGCGGTCCCCTCGTCAACGACGACGGACTCGCCATGACGTTGCACGACGACGGCAGCGTCTCGGCCGAGGCGCTCACCGGCACGCCGGCCGCGTCTCAGCTCTTCGATTTTTATTTTTGAGTAGGATGACCTCGCGACTCGTCGGATGGTGCGTGCTCGGTGTCGCTTCGCTCAGCGGCTGTTCGAGCCTGTTCGGCATCGATCTGCCGCCGCTGCTTCACGGCGCCGAAGCTGGAGCAGGCGACGAGGCAAACGCCGCGGCCGGCGTCGCTGAAACGAGCGGCAGCGGGGACCAGGCGACCGCGGGCACGAGCGGGTCGGCGGAAAGCGGGACTGCCGGCGTGGCCAACGCGGGGCCCGTCGGCGGGCGGGGCGGTGACGGCGCCGGTCGTGGCGCGAGCGGCGGCCGTGGCGGAAGCGGCGGCCAATCGGGGCGAGCCGGCAGCTCGAGCGGCACGCGCGGCGGCGGCGGCAATGTCACGCACGGCGGTGCCGGGGGCGAGTCGCGCGGCGGGAGCGCCGGTCAAGGCATGGCGGGCTCGCCGTCGGGCGGCATCGTCCAGCCGGGTACGGCGTGCACGGTCGCGGGGGCGGTCGCCTGTTCCGCGGACACCGTGTCGGACACGACGGGTGTTTCGACGAGTTGGTTATTGTGCGAGCGCGGCACCTGGAAGGACGGGGGCGATTGTCCCGACGCAGAGGTTTGCGATCGCCGGAGCGGCTCGTGCGCTTCGTACTTTTCGCTCGAGTGTCAGGTCGGCAAACCGGGCACTCAGTACTGCGCCACGGCGGACAGCGGCGCGTCCGAGGTCGTCACGTGCGGGCTCGATCTCGTGAGCGCTGAAATCGACGAGTGCACGTTCGGCTGCCAAGCGGGCGTCGGCTGCGCTCCCCCGGTGGGCGATGAAGTCGTCATCGAGCCGGTGCCGCCGCCTTCGGGGCCCACGCGAGCGTATTGGCCCGGCGGCGCCGTTCCGGTGTGTGTCACGAACCCCGAACGCCCGGAGTGGGTATCGGTCGAGGACGAGATCGCCCGCACGTGGGGCCGCTTCGGTGGAATCGCGTTCACGGGGTGGGGCAACTGCGACGGCGGCGTCGTCGCGACGCTCCGTACCGACGTGTGCGAAAGCGAGCTCGGCTCGGTGGATCGCGTCGGCTATCCCGGGCCGACCGGCAGCGTGAACCTCTCGCTCTGCACGCTCTACGACGACGCGTCGGGCGCGGAGAGCACCACGAGCGACGCGCTCTTGCGTCTCGTCGCGCGCCACGAGTTCGGACACGTGCTCGGTTTCGCGGACGCCGCCGATCCGAACGCCTTGGGTGACGTCATGGCGCGGGGGATCCACACGAGCGAGCTCGACCAATACCCCTTCACCGCCGCCGACATCGGCATGCTGGTCGAAGCTTACGGGCGCAAGCCTGCCGGCGCCCTCGTCGACGAACGCGGCGATTGCCTCACCTTCACGAACGCCGCGCTCGGGTTCGGCCTCTGCGACGGCTCCGCGCCGCAAGCGTTCGAATTCACGGGCGGCGAGCTCGTTCACCCCGACACGGGCACGTGTCTTTCGAGCGCCCCGTCCGCGGCCGCGACCCTGGCGGCGTGCGTCACCGGCTCACCCGCGGCGGCGAATCAAGCCTGGCAACCGGCCGAAGTGGAGGTTCGCGGATTCGGCGGCTCGTGCCTGCAGACGCAGACGAGCGGCTCCACGCCCGCGCTCACCGTGGACGCCTGTCCCGCCTTCGGCACGGCGAACGCGCTCTGGGCCGTCGAGTCGGTCGACGCCGGCGCGCGCGTTCGCATTCGTCAGGCGGGGACGACCCAATGCGTGACGGCCGATCTCGTCGACCTCGGCTTGTCCGTCGACGATTGCGACAATTGTCCCGCCGTCGACGCCGCGTGCGACGTGGTCGACCGCTTCAGCGTGACGTCGGCGGGGCAAATCCGCAGCGGCTCCTATTGTTTCGCAGAGGACGCATTCGGTGAGCCGGGCGACTACGAGACACCGCATTTCGGACTGAGCCTCACACCTTGCACGCTCGCGTCGTCCATGTTGTGGAACCTGAGCGGTCGCATCGAGAGCACCGCGGGCGCGGCTCTCACCTGGTCGTCCGATTCCGCAGCTTCACCCCCGAGCTCCGCGCCGATTGGTTCCACGTCCGGTAGTCAGATTTTCGATTTCTACTTCAGCGACAGCACACCATGACGCGTATTTCGAGGCTTTTTGCCATATGCACGGTCGGAGTCGGTATTCTAGCCAACGCTTGCGGCGGCGGTGACTCGGAAGACTCGAGCTCGCCGAGTGGAGCCTCCGGACACGCCGGATCGAGCAGCGGGGTGAGTGGCGGTTCGAGCGTCGGGAGCAGCGGGCGCGGCGGCGCAGCAGGCACGACCGCTCACGGCGGCAGCGGCGGTGCGCTCGCCGGCGGCGGCTCGAGTGGAGCGACGCACGGCCCCGAGGGCGGCGCCGCGGGCGAAGCAGGGTCCGGTCCGGAGCCGTCGACCGGCGGCCGCGGCGGCGCCGCAGCGAAGGGAGGCGGCGGCGGCATGACCGAGACCGGCGGTCGCGGCGGCAATGCGGCGACAGGTGGCCACGGCGGCACGACGGTGAGCGCGAGCGGCTCATCGGGTTCGGGAGGAGAGCCCACGGGTGCGGGAGGCAAGGGCGTCGTCGTCGACGCCGGTGCGGCGGGTGAAGGAGGAGCGGGCGGAGCCGCGGGTGGCGGCAACGAAGGCGGCGCGCCAGGTTCTCCGGTGGACTGCTTGGAGATCGGCGTCTCCACCTGGAATGAGACGCCCCCAGGAGACCCGGTGCTCTTCTACTCGTATCTTTCGCCGAACGTCGGCTCGAGCGGGGAGGACGAAATCGGGCTCCTCGCCTACTCGAACGACGTAGGTATCGAGGACTTCAGTCAGGTGACGTCTTCCTCTTGCTTCGAGTGCCTGAATGTCGATATCCCCGATCCGACGAGCTCGATACTGAAGTTCGTCGCGACGAAAGGCACGCTCGACATCGCCGATTCGTCCGAGCCGCTCTCGGGTGTGATCGACGCGACGCTCACCGACATCACCTTGGTCGAAGCCGACAGTTTGAACCAGCCGATTCCCGGCGGCTATTGCCTCCACCTCGCGTCGGCGCACATTTCGCTCGACGGTCAGTGACGGTAAAGCGGAACCACGTCGGAGCGTGCCGCCGCGGGCTTCGACGACGGGGCCGCGACCGGCGCGGACGTCGTCACGGGCGGCGAAACGACGGCGCTCGAGCTAACGGGCGTCGTCGTGCGGGGGCGCGCGTGAACGGTGCGCTGCGGTGGCGCGTGGGGCGCCTCCGTCGCGGACACGGCAACGGACGCGCTCGGTGCCGGGTGCTCCGCGGTCGGCGCGGCTCGTGAGCTCGTGTCCTCGTGGTTCGCCGCCGACGGCTCGCTACTGACGGCCGGCTTCGCGCTCGGCGCGGCTTGCCGTGAGCTCGAATGGACCGCCCACGCAACGATCGTCGCGACGACGGCCGCGCCTCCGAGCACGCCCACCGCCGTGAGCGCCCGCCGAACGCTCGGCGCGGTCGAGGCGGCGCCGCCCGTCGCGTCCCCGGTGATCTGGCTGATCTCGAGGGTCGACGTGAGCGGAGAGAGCACCGGTTCCGCCTCCTCCTCGACGTTCGCCGCGATTTTTGCCACGTCGAGGCCGGCGAGCGAATCGACGATCGCGTGAGCGCGCGCCGGCGCGAACGGCATGAGCGCGCGCGCCAACTCGAGCATCGACGGATAACGCTCTTCGGGTTTGCGCCGGAGGCAGCGCATCACGACGGAAACGAGCTCCGCCGGCACGTCGGGACCGGCCGGCAGCGGCGTCGGCTCCGCGCCGATGATCTGGGAGTAGAGCGCCGGAACGGTCGGAGCACGAAATGGAAGCTCGCCGGAGAGCGCTTGATAGAGCACGACGCCGAGCGCCCACACGTCCGTGCGCAAGTCCACCGTTTCGGGGCGCGTGAGTTGCTCGGGTGAGGCGAAAGCGGGGGTGCCGACCGCGCCGCCGCCCGTGGTGACGACCGGCGTGTCGATCTCCGTCGCGCCCGTGAGCCACTTCGACACGCCGAAGTCGAGCACCTTCAGCGACTCGCGCCCGCCGAACGACTCCGCGACGAAGAGGTTCGAGGGCTTCACGTCGCGGTGCACGATCCCGAGCGAGTGCGCCTCACCGAGCGCTTCGCACGCGTGCAGCACGAGCTCGACGGCGCGTGCCGCGGGCAGCACGCCGCGCCCGATCTCCCGCGCGAGGTCGTGCCCGTGCAGTCGCTCCATCACGATGAAGGGCACCCCGTGGTCCCGGCCCACGTCGAACACGCGCACCACGTGCTCGCTCTGCATCCGCGCGATCATGCGCGCCTCGCGCCCGAAGCGCTGGAGCGGACGCGCGTCCTCCGTGAGCGGCGCGCGCAAAAACTTGATCGCGACCGGCCGGTCGAGCTCGAGCTGCCGTCCCTGCACGACGACGCCCATCCCGCCACGACCGAGCACCCTTTCGACGCGATACTTGCCGGCGAGCACCGTCCCCGCGGCGGGAAGGTGAGCACGCTCGGGCGCCCGTTCGTCGTTCTGGTCCGCCGGCGCGAGCTCGGTGGTCGTGACCGGCGGAAGCCGCACCAACCGAGCCTTGCACGGCTCCGGCCCGCGTTCCAGAGCGCGGCGCCCGTCGAGTCGGGTTACTCGCGTTTCGGCTCGTAGTCGGCGCGGGCGAGCACTCTGACGAAGCGGCCGAGCACGTAGACGTAACCGAGTCCGGACGCGATCACGAACCCCAACGTGAAGAGTAGCTCCTGGTCCGACAGCGAGGTGGGAACGGGACGGCCAGTCGCCTTGATCAAGAGGAGGAGCGCGATGAAGCAGGCAAAGACGGCGCTCGGGACATTCAGAATGATCGTCGTCGCCGCGTCGCGCTGGACCGCTGTGACCGGGTAGGGCCCGGACAACGACGCGAGGAAGATGATCGCAACCACGACTGCGGCCAAAGCGACGATGCCGCCGATGCCCGCTTCGGCCATGGCGAAGGAGAAGAGAACCAGGGGGATGACGCTCAAGGTCCAGAGAACCGTCGGCAAGCGACCCCGGTAGCTTCGAATGGTACCGATCATGAGTACGAAAACCGCGTTCAGAATGGCCAAGAACGGGGCGGCGACGCTACTCATGCTCGATGCGGCGTCGAGGGCGGCGAACAAGGCCGCCGGAGCGACGGCGGCGGCGAGTTGATTCCACGCGATGGTCCGCCACGGAGCCGTGGGCGCGATCTTGAGATCGACGCGCCTGACGAAGAGCCAAACATAGGGCCACGTGTAGGCGACGGCAGCCAACCCGACGGAAAGGACTTCAGCGGCATCGAATGCTTGCCCGCTCAGGTGCAAGCCGAGCTCGAGGAGCAAAAGCAGCCCGAATATCACGAGCGCGAGCAACGCGCAGTAGCTTGGAACGAGATGGCGGCCCGCTGCCCACGCGACGGGATGGCTCAAGAGCAACCGGTGCCCGCGTCTCGTTTGGAGCGAACGGTGCCGAGACGTGCTGCGCCAGGACGCTCGCGCCAGGAGCCACGCCGCCTTGTTGCGGCGCCACGCATAGGTCGGCTGACTCAAAACACCGATGATGAGCGCGCCCACGAGTGCGATGCCGGAATAGGCGTGAAACAGCCCAAAGAGATCCTCGCGGTATAGACCCCACGCGCGGCTCCAGAGATCCTTGCTCTCCTCGATGCTCTCCAGTCGAAACAACACGGTCAAGTACTGGTCGGCGTTGCTCGGACCCGCCGCGTCGACCACCAAGAGTTTGGCAGACCCAGGAGGGCAAAACCCGGTCTGTACTTCCGGATGCTCGATGTCGACGGCCGAATGGTATTGCTCCGTGCCGAAGGCGAAGCCGAAGCGCGCCAAAGACGACACGAGCTCCGCGCGGTTCGCGTCGACGTAAGCTTGCGTCAATCCAGGCGTGCAGGTTCCGATGAGACTGTGTCGCAGGAAGGTCGCGTCACGCGTGAATTCGGCGTCCGAAATCGAATGCGCGAAGCGCGCCGTCGCCGCGAGCGTGAACACCCCGCCGGGCAAGAACAAGAGGAAGATCGTGAGCGTATTCAGCAAGAAGAGCTTCACGTGCTGGACGAGCGCGACCTCACCGAGCGGGATTCTGAGCTGCAACACCCACCACACGACGCCCGCAACGACGCTCAGGTAGCTCAGCGTAAAGCGGGTCGCGAAGAGGTCGGTCGCCGTCGCCACGTCGGCCGGCGAGCGAAATTCCAGAACCGCGCCCGCCACCGCCACCGCGCACGCGACGAACGACCACCACGCGACGGTGGGCAGCATGGTTCGCCACGCGAGCGGATGATTGAGCAACAGCCTCTGCCGCCAGCGACGGACGGCCGCCGGCGTGAGCCACGTCGCGGCGGAGCGGAAGGCACGGAGCAGCTTTCCGAACGGGCCGCCCATCGCTCACTCGAACAGGCTCTTGATCGAGCGGCTGATGTCGCGAAAGTACGTGATCTGAATGTTCGCGCCGAGGAGCTTCGCGATCACGGCCGCGGCCTGCACGTTCGTGGCGGTCTTGATCACGTAGCTCACGCCGTTGTGGAACGGCGCTTCGTAGCGCGGGTCGTCGAAGAGCTCCCGCAGGCGCTCGGGGTCGCTCGTCGTGCCGAGCTCGTACAGGTTGTAGCTCCGGTGCTCGCCGATGTCCTGCATCGAGCCGTTGAAGACGACGTCGCCCTTGCGCAAGAAGACGACGTTGTTCGCGACGGCTTCGAGCTCGTGCAAGTGCTGGGAGCTCATCAGCACGGCGACCGGATAACGCGGCGAACGCGCGAGATCGACGATGTCCTGCAAGAGTCGGCTCTGCGCGACGATGTCGAGGTTCGCGAGCGGCTCGTCCAAGACGAGCAGCTTCGGCTTCCAGATGAGGACGCGTGCGAGCGCGAAGCGCAGCTTGTAGCCGCCCGAGAGCTGCGCCCAACGCTTGTGCACGTGTTCGCTCAGCCCGAGACGCTCGGTGAAGAACTCGACCTCGCGTTCGTTGTCGTCGCCGAGCAGGCCGTGAAGCGCGGCGTCGTAGTGCAGATTGTCGAGCAGGCTGCCGCGCCAGACGGGCAAATCTTGCGGTAAATAAGCGATTTGCGCCTTGATGTTCGCCCAATCGCCCGCTTCCTTCTGCGACAAGCCGGGATAGTGGAGCGAGCCCTCGTCGGCGCGAAGCTCGCCGGCGATCGTGCGGAGCAGGGTCGTCTTGCCGTTCGCATTTTGGCCGACGACCGCGGTGACTTCGCCCGGACGGAGCGTGAGGTTCACGCCGGTCAGGCGGAAGTCGGTGCCCGGATAGCCCTTGCCGAGATTGCGCCCCACCGCGACCGGCGGCATCTCGGGTACGCGACTCAGGTACTCCGCGCGCACGTCGTCCAAGCGTTCGCGCTTTGCCTCCGCCTCCCGCTCGTTCCAGCGCGCCGCGTGGTCGGCTTCGATGCGGCGGGTGAGCTCGAGCATCTGCCGTTCGACGGCGCGGAGCTCCTCCGCCGACGTGACCTCGCGCTGGCTCCCCTTCAAGACGAGCGCTTCGTGCTTCAAACGCGGCGTCACCGCCCGTGCGTTCGCGAAGTCGACCAGCGCGGAGAGCCCGCCGTGCACGTCCTTGCGGATGAGCTCGCGCAAGCGCTCCGCGTCCTCGCCGGTGGTTCGCTCCGTCTCCACTAGGCCGCCCCCTGGCTCAGCTGGTCGACGACTTTCTCGAGGATGTCGAGTCCCTTGTAGAGGAGGTCCGTTCGCTCTGAACGAACCTCCTGCAGCGGCCTGTTTTGCTCGGTCTCGAGCTTGCGGAAGAGACCCTTCGTCACCGCGATGTCCTGCTTGATGCGTATGTCGCGCGAAAAATCGTGCACCACGTCCATGATGCGCTTGAGGGCGCGCTCGTGCTCTCCGTTGGCGACGAGCTCGTACACCTCCTCTTTGCGCTGCGCGATGTCGCTCGCGGGGCCCATCGGATCGGCGCGCAGTCCGGGCGCGACGGGGCGGAGCGCGTCGGCGAGCTGAACGAGCCCCCGGTCGAAGCCGTCGCCGCGCACGTCGACGCACAAGGACTCCTTCAAATAGCGGAGCACGTCGCCGAGTCCGTTGCGGAGCTTGTAGAGGCGCGAGCGCCTCAGATCCAAGTCCTGCGTGTCGAGCCTGCGCTCGCTGTATTCGGCCTCGAGCGTCTTGATTCTCGCGAGCTCCGCGTCGATCGCGTCGGTCGCGCGCAGGCGGAAGGTCGCGTCGAGAAAGCATTGATCGAGGTAGCAGGCGACGAACTTCCGCTTCTTCCAGAGCTCCGCGTCGGCGAGTGAGATGCTGACTTCGACCGCGACCCAGTTCGAAAGCAGCGCCGCCTCCGACACCACGAGCACCGTCGCGACCGTGGTCCGAATCGATTCGAGAATGAACTCGCGGATGGCTTGCCCCTGCGTCGCCTCCACGTCGATGCGCACGGCGACGCCGAGCCGCTCGAGGCCGCCCTTCAGCTTGAGCGCGGTCGCGCGGTCTTCGCTGCTATACGAAAGGAAGACGCCCGCGACGGGTTGTTCGGCGACGACTTCGTTCATGCCCAGCAGCCGACACGCGCTATTCTAGGCCGACTTTTCCGAGCAGCGGAGCGCAGCAACAAATGACCAGCGAGGGGGCTCGAGCCGCGCGGCTTCCGGTGGGACGCGCCACGCGCATCATTTGACGGGAACCCAGTCGTCGTCGCTTTTCGGTTTGTCGGATTTCGTCGACGGCTTCGGCGGTGTCGAGGCCTTCGCCGTGGTCGCCGGTTTGCTCGAGGGCTTCGGCGCGGGCGCCGGCGTTTCCACCGGAGCGGGGGCCGGCGTGGGAGCCAGCATCGGTAGGGCGACGGCCGTGCTCATCGGGGCGGGCGGCGGTTCGGGGCTCGCGACCGGAGCGACCGTCGCCGGCGGAGCGACGCTCGCGCCCCCGCCCGTTTCGTCCTTCAGGTCTTCGAGCTCCTGGGCGAGGCGCTTGTGGATCTTGTCGCCGCGCACGAGGTAGCCCGACGGGGTGAACCGCACGTCGCCGTTCGGAGCGACGCTCGCCGTGATGAACGAGTTTTGCGCGGCGAAATTTTCGTTGATGTGCGCACGGATGCGGAGCGTGCGCTCGGCGTCGCGTTGTTCGACGATGTGATAGCCGCGCTCGTTCACGATCTGGAGCACCTTGGCGTAGGCGGCGGCCGGATCGGCGTGGGTTTGCGCGACGTATTCGTCGTTCGGCGACCAGCGCACGCCGCAACCGAGCGCGAGGGGCGGCGTCAGAGCGAGAGTGGCGAGGAGGAGAAAGGTTCGCATGGGGGCGCCCAAGTTTCTTTGATTTGGCCGAAGAGTGCCAAGAGCTAACTCGACGCTGGTCGCAGTCGGGCCGCTGGGCTAAGGGTTCGGCGAGTGCTCGCGCTCGCGCAGGGTCAGATCTTCGCGTCCGACTTTCGGGTCGTGCGGCCCCTCAGCAAGGGCGGCATGGGGTCGGTCTACGTGGTCGAGCAGCTCAGCACCGGGCTCGAGCGCGCGCTCAAGCTGATGCACCCCGAGCTCGTGCGCGACGCGCGCCTCCGCCAGCGTTTCGAGCAGGAGGCGCGCATCGGCGGACAGATTGCGAGCGACCACATCACGCAAGTGATCTCGGCCGGCGTCGACCCGGCGACGGGCACGCCCTTTCTCGCGATGGAGCTCTTGCAAGGCGAGACGCTCGCCGAACGGATCGGCCGGCACCGCGCGCCGCTGAGCGAGCTCTTCGAGATTTTCGGACAGCTCTGTCACGGCCTGGGCGCGGCGCACGCGCGCGGCATCATCCATCGCGATCTCAAACCCGAGAACATCTTCGTCGCGGTGCCGCGCCAGGCCGGGCTCCCCTTCTTCATCAAGGTGCTCGACTTCGGCATCGCGAAGATGACCTCGACGCACGGCACCGGCGGCACGACGACGTCGATGGGCACGCCGCTCTGGATGGCGCCGGAGCAAACCGAAAACAGCCGCGTCGGCCCGCCCACCGACGTCTGGGCGCTCGGTCTCATCGCGTTTTCGATCCTCACGCAGCGCCTCTTCTGGTTGCGCGCCAATCAAGAGGACACGACGTTACCCGCGCTCATGCGCGAAATCCTGTTCGAGCCGCTCGTGCCCGCGTCGCAGCGCGCCCACGAGTACGGCCTCACGCTCGAGGCCGAGCCCGCCTTCGACGCGTGGTTTGCGCGCTGTGTCGCGCGCGAACCGCAGGCGCGCTTCGCGAACGCGACCGAAGCGCACGCCGCGCTCGTCCAGTGGCTCTCGCGCCCCGGGGCCGCGCCCGCTCCCGCGTGGGCACCGGCGCCCGCCGGCACCGTTCCGGGCGGTCCGCCCGAGTTCGAAGCGGTGCCTCCGACGGTGGGCACGGGCACCGGTCTCCCCGGCGCCGTCTACGCGCCGCCCGAGCCGCCGTTCCAGGGCGTCACCGAGCGCGGCATCTCCGAGACGATCGCGAAGCCCGAGAAGAATCGTGGGCGCACGTTCGGTATCGTCGCGCTCGCCGGGGTCGTGCTGCTCGGCGCCGCGGCGCTCGGCATGCAGCTCTTCGACAAGAGCGGAGCGGCGGGGAACGGCAGCGTGACTCCGAGCGCCGCGGCGCCCGCGCTCGCCGCCGCGTGCCCGGCCGGCCTCGCGCGCAAAGACCCGGCGGCCGCGTGCCTCTGCCCCGACGGCGCGGCGCCGACCCCGAACGGCAGCTGCCCGACGGCGATCTGCACGGCGGTCGCGGATCAGGGAGTCATCCGCGGCGCGCTCAAAGAAGCCGAAGCGAGCGGGCGCGAGCGCTGTCACGCGCCGAGCCCGGATCGCAGCGAGGGCACCATCACGATCGTGGTCTCGCCGAACGGCCACGTCACCGACGCGCACATCGAGGGCGATCTCGCCGGCAGCGACGGCGCGCGTTGCCTGAGCGACGTGTTTCTCGCGACCACCGTCGCGTGCTTCAACGGCGAGCCGGTGAAGCTCAAGAAGAAGATCGAACTCCACTGAGCGACCATGCCGACGCTCGATCTCAAAAATCCCGAGAAGTTCATCCCGCGCGACCTCTTCGCCGCGTTCGTCGGCCCCGGCTCCGACGATCTCCTCGCGTACTACGACAAGGCCCAAGAGAAGGGGAAGCCCGTCGTCGCGAGCTTCAACCTACTCGCCTTGCTGCTCTTGCCCGCTTGGCTCGGGCTCCGGCGCCTCTGGGCGATCTGGGCCGTCTATACGGGACTCGTCGCGCTCCTGCACGTGGTCGAGTACGTGCTCAAGGTCGATTTACCGGCGGGCGCGTTCGTCGGCTTCGGCGTGGCGCTCGGCTTCATGGCGCGCGGCCTGCTGCTCACCGACGCGAACGCGCGTTACTTGAAGCTCAAGCGGCAGAAGCTCGACTCCGACGCCATTCGTCGAGCGCTCGATGGCCGCGCGCGCTCGAGCGTGCCGCTCGCGGTGGCGGCGGGCCTCGGCAGCGTCGGCGTGATCGTGGCGCTCGGATACTTGGTGGACGTAGGCTTCAAGTAAATCGCGCGCGCCGGGCCGTCACCCGCCGTCTTGCGCGAACTTCTCGATCTGCTCGAGGGCTTGTTTGGCCTCTTCGCTGTAGCGTGGCAGGCCGCGAACCGCGAGCTTGTTCAAGGCGTGCGCGGGCCAAGGCATCGGACGGAAGAAATCGACGATGAGCACCGCGCGAAGAGCGTCGCTTCGATTGTAGACTTCGTGTTCCCAGCTGTCGTCGAACACGACGCTCTGGCCTTCGGCCCAGGTGTGGAGCTGATCCTTCACGCGAATCGAGGGCGGGTTGTTTTCGGGGACCCGCAAGCCGAGGTGGTAGCGGAGGTAACCCATGTTGTCGCCGGAATGCGCCGGGATCGATTTGCCGGGGTCGAGAATCGAGAAGAAGGCTTGAATCACGTTCGGCACTTGCCGAATCAGCGCCGTCGTTCGCGGGCAACGCGCCTGATTCGTGCGCGGAACGCCCACGGGCGTGACCAGCATGAAGACGCGCCATGCCTTTTCCGCGTCGACCGTGCCGGAGATGTACGTCTCCCTCGGCGAGATCTCGTGGTAGCGCGGAATGCGGGCCGGCTGCCCGAGCACGCCCTCCATCTCTTCACGGATGACGGAATAGTTCCGATCGAGCAGGCGTAGCCCGGGGCAAATCCGGTCGATGTCGTGAAAAGCGGGCCGCCGATCTCCGTTTGCCGCGTGCCGATAGACTCGATTCAGGAGCCGCAGCGTACCGAGCGTGGGATCACGCACCATGGTTTTCACGTCGGAGAGGAGTGAGGCCATCACTCCACTCTACGGAGGGGACCGACTCAGCGTCAACGGCCGAGTCGCTACTTACCGAGCATCTTCAGCACGACGAAGATCAAGACGGCGCCGCCGAGACCGCCTCCGAACATCAAGTAGAGCAGCGACCAGCCGGCTGCGAGCACCGGTGCGGCGGCGAGCGAAAGAGTCAGCATCGAGATGTCTCCAGTGTTGCGAGCGCCGGGGCTGGCCCGAGCGTTGCTTTCTCGACGAAGCAAGGAGCTTGCCAAGGAGTTGACGGACGATCGCGGCGCGCGCGCGCTCGAACTCGATGCGGTGCCCGGCTGGCACCCGGCGCTCCTCGTCGCGCTGATGCTGAGCGTCGACGCGGCGGGAAGCGTGCTTGCGGCGCGCCATCACGAGCTCCGGGGGCAGGGGCCGCTCGTCGTGCGCGCGTATCTGCCGCTCTTGTGCGTGAACTGGGGCCTTTTGCTCTACGTGTGTCGCGTCGGCCGAGCACGTTCCGCGTTCGTGGAGCTCATGGGCCCGAGCGCGTTCCGAGCCTCACGCGCGTTGACGGATCTCGCCCTCGCGGTCGTCACGGCGCTCGCGTTGATGGGAGGTGAAGCGGCTTGGCAGCTCGCGTTCGGCAACGCGCGGAACGCAGCGGCGGGCGCGCTCCTGCCGACGACGTCCGCGGAGCGCGCGGTTTGGTGCGCGGTCGCCGTGAGCGTGGGCGTTTCGGAAGAGGTCGTGTACCGCGGCTATCTCACGACCGAGCTCGCGCGCTTCACGGGGAGCGCCGTTGCCGGCGTCGTCGGACAGGCGCTGCTCTTCGCGTTCGCGCACGGCGAGCAGGGCGCGGCCGCGGTGACGCGCTTCTTCGTTTATGCGCTCGGCCTCGGCGCGCTCGCCCGCGCGCGGCGGAGTCTCTTGCCCGGCATCTTGGCGCACGTCGCCGTCGATCTCGTCGCCGGCCTCTGCCGCTGAATCGAAACCTCCGTCGCGACGGCATCGCGCCGCGGGCAGTGTCATCTTGCGCCGGCGGCGCGTTATTGAACGGGCCGCGCGCTCAGCGACGCTTCGGGGTCATGGGGGGCCCCGCTTTGCCCTTTTGCTCGGCTGCGCGCAGCGCCGCGCCTTCCGGGCCCTCGACGGCCTTGCGCGCTTCCTCGGCGCCCTGCTCGATGCCCTTCTTGTCCTCGAGCGCGCGGCCGAGGTGCTTGTTGTACTCGCGCGTGGCGCTGTAGCTGCCTTCACCCTCTACCTTGGCGGCCTGTCGGTTCTTGTTGGACATGCCCCCGTGCGTCGCAAGGTTCGTGCCGAGCGCCCTCAATCCACGACGGTCGCGAACGAGCTCGCCGCCATCATGAATTGCAGATTGGTCGACCCGATGGCGAGCGTCACCTGTGAGGCGCCGCTGCCGTTGTTGAAGAGCACGACGACGTGCGTGTTGTCCGGGTTCTTGAAGGCGATGGCGGCGATGCCGTTGCCGCACTTGCCGATGCCGTCGCCGCTGCAGCTCACGTCGCCCGTCGTGCCGACGCGCGTCGCGCCGGGCTGCGTGTACTGGGAAAAGTGACGGAACGCGTAGTAGGCGGGCTTCGGGCTCAGCATCTTCGCGCTCGGGTCGGCGACGATGAGCGTGTCCTGCGGCCAGTTCGCGACGCTCATGCCGCCAGGGTCGAGCACCATGTTCCACGCGCTGTAGACGCTCACGCCCGCCGTCAGCCAGTCGTGGATGTTGCCCCAGCTCTCCTCGGCGTAACCGAAGTCGTTCGGTGCCTTGCTGCTGTCGTAGGTCTGGCCGTAGGCCGCGCCGCCCCAGGAGTAGTTTCCGCACTTGTGCTCGGTCTGCCACTTCGGAAGGCTCGACGAGCCCACGCCCGAGGGAATGAACGCGCCGCTCTGCATCATGTTCCACTGCAAGCCGAAGCCCTTGATGAACCCCATCGCGGTGGAATCGGCGAGCACCGTCGTCACCACGCTTTGGTCGGACTCGCCCGTTCCGGAATTGGTGTCGTTGCGCGACATCGTTCCGAGGATGATCGACGTGTCGAGGTTCGCGGTTTTGAGCGCGGGCCCCAAATACTGCCCGACGAACTTCGAGTAGTCCGCCGCCTTCCACTGGCACGACGGGTACGCCTCCGAATAATTCGGTTCGTTTTGCGGCGCGACGCTCTCGATCGTGATGTTCACGCCCGCGTACGCCTGAATCCACTTCACGAAATAGTTCGCGTACGACGTGAACGTCGCCGAGTCGTTCTTCATCGTGCCGTGGTTCAGGCTCATGGTGCCGTCCCCGCCCGTCTTCATCCATCCCGGCGGCGACCACGGGCTCCCCCAGAGGTGGAGCTTCGGATTGACGGCCAACGCCGCCTGCACGTACGGAATGATGTACTTCTTGTCTTCGTCGATCGTGAAGCTCGTCAGATTGCTGTCGTTCGCCGTGTCGTCGTCGGAGTACGCGGTGACGGAGTAGTCGTTCGCGCCGATCGGGATGCGGCCGTATTGGAAGTTCGCGCCGTCCGCGGCGTCGAAGAGGAGCTTCATCGCGGTGGCCTGGTCGTCCGCGCTGAGTTGCGAGAGGAAGCTCCAACCCTTTTCGTTGAACGCTCCGCCGAAGCCCAAGAACGTCTGATGCACCTGCGAGTCGTTCACCGTGATCGTCGCGGTGCCGCCGCTTGCCGTGGTGATCGTCCCCTTCTGCCACAAAGCGTTGTTCGCCGACGTGACGAGCAGGGGCAGCGTGAGCGACGGAGCGCCCGCGGAACCCGCCGCGCCGCCGCTCGAGGCGCCCGCGGAACCGCCGCCCGGCGTGCCCGCGGAGCCGCCCGCGCTCGGCGTGCCCGCGGAACCACCCGCGCTCGGCATGCCTGCGGAACCACCCGCGCTCGGCACGCCCGCCGAACCGCCGACGGGCGATCCGGAACCGCCGCTGCCCGGCGTGCCCGCGGAGCCGCCCGCGCTCGAGCCTCCCGTGCCGCTCAGCGATCCGCCCGTGCCACCGGAGCTACTGCCCGGGGACCCTGCGGAGCTGCCACCGCCCGTCGAGCCGCCCGTGCCGGTGCTCGACATGCCGGACGAACCTCCGCTCGCCTTACCGGTCGAGCCCCCGCTGCCGCCGTTCGACGACCCGCCGTTCGACGACCCGCCCGAGCCGTTCGTTTGCCCCGAGCTGCACGCGACGAGAAGCGCCGCCACACAACCGCCACCAATGATCGATGCTCCAAAAGAACGCATGGCCTAAATCACTCCCAGTACCGGCGCTTGTCGGATCCGCGACTCTCCGCGGGTTCGTTTTCATACCAGACAAGAGCAGCGGGCGCCCGTGCGCCGTTCGGCCTGGTCAGAGCCGCGGGGAGCCGAAAAAGCGCGTAACGGGAAATCAACGCGCGGCTTTGCGGGCATGCTGCGCCCGCAAACCCTCGGGTCTTACGCGACGCTGCACACCCACGAGTGCCAGCTGCCCGTGGCGACCTGCTTGCCGTTCGCGTCGACCGGCTTGTAGTCGCTCAACGTGGAACCGGAGAAGCCGACGTACTGCAAGCCGTAAAAGGGATCGAGGACGATGAACTTGTCGTTCGCTTTCGTCTTGCCGACGACGACGACGTAGTGAAGGCCGCCGCCGTTCCACGCGACGACGGCGATCGCCGGCTTCTTCTTCGTGGATTGGAAGATGGCGTCGAGATCGGTGCCCTGCTTGCACTCGACGCCGCTCCCCTTGAGCACGGTCGGGACGAACCACGTGCCTTTGCCCGAAGGGCTCCAATCGTGATGGCCGCTCGCGCCGACGACGCCGCCCTGGCCGAGCGTTCCCGTGTACGCGCCGCCCTCTTCCGCGAACTCCACCGCGGCACGCAGCGCGTCCTCCCCCACGTCTTCGTTGTTCACGAGCTTGAGCACGAGACGCACGCTGCACGGACCACAGGAGTTCTCTTCCGTCTGGATTGGTATCGTGTATTTGCCGCCGTCGACGTCCGTATAAGGCATCTTCGCGCCGAGCTTCAGGAGCGCCGGCGGAGGCGGCCCGTTTTGCCCGAGGTACTGCGCCGCCTGCATGCGGAACGCGGGATTGTACGTGAGGAGGTCGTTGAGCAGCGTCTCGATCGTGCCTTTGCCGCCGCTCTCACGCTTGGAGTTGCGCGTGCTCTGCTTCCAGTCGCTGCCCTTGGCGGCAATCCAGTCGATGAGCGCGTTGAACAGGGGGACCGACTTGGCCGTCCCGCCGCTGCTCTTGCTCGCGAGCTCGAAAGCCTTGAACGCGTCGTCGATGGCCACGAGCTTCTTGCTCCGCGGAGTGAGCGGGCCTCGTTTGGTCTGGGACATCCAGTGGGCGTAGGTCATCATGACGATTACTGCGCGATGGTAGCAGAAGCGCCCACTCGCCCGCACAAATCGCGCGAAGTCGACGCGCGAACCGGAACCGCGACGCCGCGAAGCGCACGAACCCTAGGCACGGATGAAGCGCGATCGATCTCTCAGGTGCGACAACGACCCCGAAATGGTCACACGCCCCGACATCGTCCCCGCGCCGCTGCGCTTCGCGGAGGAGTCCGCGCCCGCATCGAGCATCGAACCGATGCGCGAGCTCAAGCCGTATCCGGCGTTGCGGCCGCACGCCGACGACGCGACGGTCAAGTACGCGTTGATGCAGGGCGTCTCGACGGTGCCGCCCCCGCGCGCTCAGTCGACGGTGCCGCCCGCGAGCCACACGCAGCGGAAGACCCCCACGGCGACGAGCGCGCCGATCCGAACACCGTTGCCCAGACCAGCCGAGCGTTTAGCCACGCCGCTGCCGCACGGAGCGCCTCGCCTCACCACGCCGCTGCCGAAGGGCGCCGAGCACCTGGCAACACCGCTGCCGCGAACCACGGAGCGCTTCTCGACGCCGTCCGTCTCGTTCTTGTCGCCGCCGCGACCCGTGCCGGATTTGCCGCCCCCGTCGCGACGCCCGGCCGGGCGACGGCAGGGGCCGAGCACGCTCACGGTGGGATTGATCCTGCTTGTCACGACGGTCGTCGCGGCGGCCGCCGGGGCGAGCCTCGGCGACCGGAGCGTCGAGCGCGCCACGACGCGCTGGTTCGGCGGCTCGCCGAAGCCGGTCGCCGCGCCGCCCGCGAAAGCGATCCCTCCCGCTCCGGTTTCGATGCCGACGATCACGGCTCCCCTCGCGACTGCGGCCGGGACGCAAGCCGTTCCGCGTGCGAGTGCGCCTCCGGTGTCCGCCGCGCTCGCACCGAGCGAGCGCTCACCGGCCGTGCGCTTCGAGGATTTGCCGCCCGCCGAGCAAGCGCCGAGCGCTCAAGCGCCGAGCACGCCCGTTCGCAAGCGTCCGAACGCGCCGCGCCGGCGCTGAGCCGAGCCCGCCGCCCGCGGCCGCTCACGGCGTGCGGCGCTCGAACCAGCTCAGGAGCTCGCGCAGCGCGTTGCCCCGAGCGTCCTCGCCGAGCTTCGACTTCGCGAGCTGCTCCTTGAGCGAGCCGCGCGCGCGAGCGAGCCGGCTCTTCACCGTACCGACGGGCAGCTCGAGCTCGGCGGCGATCTCTTCGAGCGAGTACTCTTCCCAATAGTATCTGCGGAGCACGAGCGAAAACTTCGGGTCGAGCTGTCTCAGCGCGAGGATCAAGATCACGTGCTCTTGCCGCACGGCGACGAGCTGGCTCGGGCTGTCTTCGGGTCGCGTCGGTAACGTGACGGGCTCGTGCCCCGCGTGCTCTTCGGCGCGGCGGTGCATCAAATACTGATTGCGCGCGATGCCGAAGAGGTACGTCCTGAACGTCGAGCGGCCTTCGAATCGCTCGAGATTCTGCGCGCACGCGAGCAGCGTCCGCTGCACGAGCTCGTCCGCGTCCGCCCGCGCTCGGCGCCCGAAAAAGCCGTTCAGCTCCGGAACGTACCGGTGCAGCAATCGATCCCCCGCGACCCGGTTCCCCGATCGCCAATGAAGGAGCAACCTCTCCGTCGTGTCGTCGTGCTGCATGCGCCCGCCGTGAACCTCTAAACCTAGCGGCGGCCCGGCGTGCTGCAACGGAGCCGGTGTGGGGCAGGGTCGCACCGCGAAACGCGTTCGCTTGCCGCGCCTTGTATAGTCGCGGCCGTGCCTTCGCCGAGCCCGCTCGAAACGTATTTCGGCGGCGCGTTCGTCGTGCGGTTGCTCCTCCAGCGAGGCGTCGCCGCGATCTACTGCTTGGCGTACCTGAACGTACTGAACCAGTTCAAGCCGCTCCTCGGCGAGCGCGGGCTCTTGCCCGTGAGCGCTCATCTCGAGCGCGTGCGCTTTCGCGACGCGCCGAGCGTGTTTCATTTCCGCTACTCGGATCGGCTGCTCGACGCCGTCGCGTGGACGGGACTCGCGCTCTCCCTGTTCGCGCTCACGGGACTCTCGGAGCGGGGACCGTGGTGGCTCTCGCTCGCGGTGTGGCTCGCCCTCTACGTCCTCTACCTCTCGATCGTGAACGTCGGCCAAACCTTCTACGGGTTCGGCTGGGAATCGATGCTGCTCGAAGCCGGCTTTTTTGCCGCGTTTTTGGGCCCGGCGGGGCTCAGGCCTTCGCTCGTTCCCGTGCTCGCGCTCCGCTGGATGCTCTTTCGCGTCGAGCTCGGCGCGGGGCTCATCAAGCTACGCCACGATCGCTGCTGGCGCGATCTCACCTGCCTCTACTTTCACTACGAGACTCAGCCGCTGCCGAACCCGCTGAGCCGCACGTTCCACCATTTCCCGCGCCCGTTTCAGCGCGCGAGCGTCGCGTTCAGCCACTTCGTCCAGCTGGTGGTCCCGTTCGGCTTGTTCGCGCCGCAGCCGGTCGCGTCGGTCGCCGGAGCTCTCCTCTGCGTGCACCAGTTGCTCCTCGTCGTGAGCGGCAACTACGCGTGGCTCAACTGGCTCACGATCGTGCTCGGCTTTTCGGCGTTCGGCGACGGCACGCTCGCGGCCGTCTTGCCCTGCGTGCACTCGGCCGGAGCGAGCGCTGCTTCGCGGCCGTTCGCGCTCGAGCTTTTACTCGACGTGCTCGCGGGAGCCACGCTGCTCTTGAGCGTCAAGCCGGCGCTGAACCTCGTGTCCAAGCGCCAGGCGATGAACGCGACCTACAACTCGCTCCATCTCGTCGGCAGTTACGGCGCTTTCGGCAGCGTGACGCGCGAGCGCTACGAGATCGTCGTCGAAGGCAGCGCCGACACCGCGCTGACGGACGCCACGGCCTTTCGCGAGTACGAGTTCAAGGGCAAACCGGGCGATCCGCGGCGGCGCCCGCGGCCGTGGGCGCCGTATCACCTCCGGCTCGATTGGCTCATGTGGTTCTTGCCGCTGCGGCTCCGCAACAAGCGCCCCGGTTTCGTGCCGCTCGGCTACGAGCTCTGGTTCATGCGGTTGATCGAAAAGCTGCTCGAGGGCGATCGCCGGTTGCTCTCACTCTTGCACGAGAACCCCTTTCCCGACGAACCGCCTCGCTTCGTCCGCGCGAGTCTCTACCGCTACGAGTTCACCACGAGGGACGAGCGCGCGAGCAGCGGACTCGTGTGGAAGCGAACGCGCGTCGGCGACTACTTAGGGCCAGTTTCGCGGCACTGAGCCGTGTACGGGCTCTTCCGGCGGCAACAGGATCAACTCGAACACCACGTTCACGACGCCGCTGTCCGGCTGCGGGAACGAGAGGTTTCTCATCGCGTTCAGCACGCAATCCACGACACGGCCGTCGCCGAAGCGGGAGGTCGTGGCGGTGGGCTTCGTGCCGATCGTCCCGTCTTCGTCGATCTTGAAGTGGACGCTGATTTGCCCGCTGAGCTTCCGATTTTTGCTCAGGCCGTCTTCGTAGCAAAGGCGGTAACGCGCGAAGTTCTGGCGCACGATGCGCTCGATGACCTCCACGGGCAGGGCGCCCGTCGCGCGAACGTTCCCGCTGCGGACTCGCGCGTGGTTCACTTGGCCTGGCGTATGCTGAATCCTTCCGAGATTGGCGAGGCCGATGCCTTGGCCCGACTCGGCACCGTCGCTCGCGCCCTCGCCGTTTCCGTCGGCGTCCGCGGACGCTCGGACGCGAGGGTCGAGGAGGCCCTCGACTTCCGCCGCGGTCTCCTTGCTCGCGCCGACGTGCACGTACCGAACGACGCCTTGGCGATCCACGATGACCGTCGTCGGAACGTCGGCGATCCCGAGCCGCAGGAGCGCCGGGCGCGCAGCCATGACGGTCGGCACCGTCTCGCCCGCGCCTCGAAGAAAAACCGACCAGTCGCGCTCGTTCTCGGCGGTCTGCGTGGGGTCGAACACGGCGTCGACGCCCACGACGAGCAACCCGTAACTCTCGAATCCCGTGTACTCGTCCTCCACCTCTTGCATCGCCGAGCGGCACTCCTCGTCGCACGAGCTCCCGAAGAACTGGAGCACGAGCACGCCGTGCATCGCGCTCCTCGGCCGCCACTCCGTCCCGACGCTGTTCGAGACACGCTCGAAGAGCTCGGGCGTGAGGACCTCGAACGCGACGTCGGGGAGCGGTTGTCCGACGAGGTCCGTGAGCTTCGGCTTCGGTGGCGCGGGCGCGGGTTCCGGTGACGCCGGGGGCGCGGCGCGCGCCGAGGTTTCGGGCGTCGGCGCGGTCACGGGTGTCGCACTCGGCCGCGCCTCCTCCGTGCGTGTCGGTGCGCAACTCACTCCGAGTGAACCGAAAGCAGCGCTTGGAAGCACCGCGGCGAGCGTGACGAAAAAGCGACCGAAGGCGTGCAACGGTTCGGGAGCTTACCACCGCTGCACGCACTCGCTCCTCGAGCTCTTCCGCCTGCGCGCGCTGCGTGCCACTCTCGCGCGCATGGGAAGACGGCTGGGTCTCGTGACGTTCGCGCTCGTCGTCGCGTGCTCGAAGAAGGCGTCCCTCGAGGCGGCGCCGCGCGCGTCGGCGTTGCCGCATCCGCCCGCGGCGCCGAGTCACGCCGGCGCGAAACCGAGCGCCGCTCCCGCCTCGCCCGCCGCGTCCGCCGCCGCGCCCCCCGCGCCCGCGCCCGGCACGCCCGAGGCCGCGATCAATCGCTGGAACGCGCTCATCAACCGCGCCGACGTGCAGGGCCTCGCCGACGTTTACGCCGACAGCGTCGACTTTTACGGCCAAAAGCTGCCGAAAGCTCGCGTGCTCGCGCTCAAGGCGGCGGCGTTCCGGAAGACGCCGGACTTCATGCAGTTCATCTCCGAGCTCAAAGTCACGATGCTCTCGAAGGACGTCGCGCGCGCCGAATTCGGAAAGCTCTCGACTCACGCCGGGCAGGCGAGCGACACGAACGCGGTGCTCGAGCTCACCCGCTCCGCGACGGATTTCAAGGTGAGCCGGGAAACCGACGACCCGACCGAGGCCAGGAAGGGCAAGGCGGTCGAGCGCTGCGAAGCGGCGGTCGTGAACCTCGTCATCAACACCGAGCCCGCGAAGAGCATGCTCGCGGCGAAGACGCCGCCCGACGTTCACATGGGGCTACGCATCGCAGGCGGGCCGCCCGATCAACCCACCTACGCCGTGGCCGTGCACGAAGATCACACCGATCACCTCGCGACGCTCGCCTGGTACGACATCGATCCCAAGACGGGCAGCATGCGCGACAGCGAGTCGGAGGGCCCGCCGCTCAAGGTCGACGCCGCGCTTTCGCAGCGTGTCGTCGCCGCGTGCCAATGAGACGCGTCACGGCCCGAGGCCGCTCTCCCCGGCTACGGCTGCCGCCCTGTTTGGCTATCGCTTCAAGCGCGCGTCGAACGCGACGGCCTTCGGCGATCCGACTTCGATGCGACGAAAATCCGGATGACTCGGATTGATGAGTAGATTCCACTCGCCCGGGACCACCGCGGAGGGCACTTTGAGAGCGAGCGTGCGCCCGACGGTCACCCACCTGTTGCCGAGCGCGCGAATTCCCGCCGGAACGGGAAAATTCGCCCAGCTTGCGGGCAAGCGTCGCCTCGTCCAGTCGTCGAACTCGAGATCGTTCGGAAGCGTGACCGCGAACGTCACCATGTTCTTGGGCAACGTCGGCGTGTGAACCAGGACCTCGAGCATCGCGAGCGCGATCGAGCCGGAACAATAGACGACTCGGGTACCCCGCTCGTTCCAGCGTCCCCCGCTTCGACGGGCACCCTCACCCGTGAATGCGTGGCGAGCGCGTTTGGCGCTGCAAATTCGGTAGACGACCATCAGCCGAAGATTCCGTCCTCGATGCGCTCGAGGACGTCGAGCGCCTCCTGAGCACCGAGATCGGTATCGACGAGGCTCAGCGGCGTCTCGCCGGCGAGTTCGCGTAGAGGCGTACGGAGCCAGCGCGTGACCGCTGCTTCGTCGTCTTCGAACACGTCCAGGGCGCGCGCGGCGATACGAGCGAGCCGCACGACCCGTTCGCTGGAACCCGCGTCGAGCGTGCCCGCGGTTTTTCGCCGCGCGAGAGTTCGACGCGGAATGAGCAACGCGGACTCGGCTTCCTCGGTCGAGAGCTCCGCCTGCTTGGCGAGTGCCTCGAACGCGGCATACGGCAGGCCGCTTCGGATCGAGCCCACGAGCTCGAGGCTCGTCTTCGGCGTGCGGCCGAGCACTCGCCGGCCACCGAGGACAGCCCCGATTTTTCCCACGGAGGTTTCGTCGCGTTGAGCCATGTGGCACAAGCATGACTGCCAAATGCCCACAAGTCAAACGCGTCGGACGGGCCCTAAGAGTCGAGCTTCACTTGACGCAACGGTAGTGGTGCGACGCGGTCGTCGGATCGTCGGTGAGGTACGAGTTCCACATGCCGCCGCCGAACATCAAGCCCGTGACGTACACGTCACCCGGGAAGCTCGGCTCGGGATCCCCGGTCCAGAGGTTATAGAGCCCGCTGCCGAGGTCGGAACTCGCCGTCGGCATGGCCGCCTGGTCGAACGGCGTGCTGGTCGGGCACGTTCCGCCGAGGAGCATCACGCCGTTCCACTCCGAGTCGTGCGGCAACCGCATGCCCGCGTTCGAGCACGTGGTCGACGCGTTCGTCCAGGTGTCGGCGGCGCGCATCAGCATGTCCCACGTGAGCCCCGTGGTCGTGTCGAGCACGAGGTTCGTCCCGGCTCGCGTGAAGCGACCGGCCGCCGCCGTGCAGTTGCACGTGATCGCGGAGCCGTTCGAGACCCAGTTGCCGTTCGCGTCGCACACCTGTCCGATGCTGTCGTTGCAGCGAAAGAGGTTGCTCGCGCACGAGCCGCACACGCCCGCGCCGTTGCAAAACCCGCCCGAGCAGTTCGACGCCGTGCCCCACGTGCCGTCGGAGCCGCACGTCTGCGTTTGCGTGCCGGAGCAGCGCATCGTGGTCGAGGCACACACGCCGCACACGCCCGCGCCGTTGCAAAACCCGCCGCTGCACGCGACGGCGTTGCCCCACGTGCCGTCCGAGCCGCACGTCTCGTAGCCGCTGCCCGAGCAGCGCTCGGTCGTCGCTTCGCACACGCCGCAGATGCCGGCGCCGTTGCAAAAGCCGCCGCTGCACGCGACGGGCGCGCTCCAGTTGCCGTCGGAGCCGCACGTCTCGTACGAGCTCCCCGAACAACGAGCGTCGCGCGGCGTGCACCCGTCCGAAGTCGTGCCCGCGGCGGTTCCGGCGCTCCCCGACGCGCCACTCGACCCGCCCGCGACGCCGCCGCTCGAGCCCGCAACGCCGCTCGACCCCGCCACGCCGCCGCTCCCCGCCGTGCTCTTTCCGGCGCCGCCCGCGGAACCGCCCGTCGATTTCGTGCCGCCGCTCGACCCGCCGCTGCCGCCGCTCGACTTCGTGCCGCCGCTCGATCCGCCGCTGCCGCCGCTCGACTTCGTGCCGCCGGTCCCGCCCGAGCCGCCGCTGCCCGGTTCCGTGCCCGCGCTCGATCCGCCCGCGCCGGCGCTCTGTCCACCCTGTCCACTCTCGCCGGCTTCGCCCGCGGCACCCGCGCCCGCCTGGCTCACCCCCGCCGTCGCACCACCGCCGGGAGCGCCGCCGCTCGCAGGCACGCCTCCGCTCGCGCCCCCGTTCGCTCGGCCTCCCGAGCCGCCCGAGCCGCCCGCCGCGTCGCTCGAAGTCGGCACGCGGTGGTAGTCGCCCGGCACGCCCACCAAAGCGTTGCATCCGACGAGGATTGCCGCCGCCGAGGCGCGCGTGGCAAGTGACGCCGGTCGCACTCAGAAGACTCCGTGAACGACGAGGCCGGTCGGCCCGATGCCGACCTCGGTCGACCTCGAGCTCGGCGCCGTGAACCACAGCGCCGCGCCGCCCGCGAGCCCGACCGCGCCGACGATCATCGCCACCGTCGAGATGTTGCCCGCCGCATGCGCGTCTTTCCCCGCGGTCACGCCGGCGTCGCTCGTGCAGGCGCCGCCGTTGCACGTCTTGTCGGCTTCCGACTTCTTCGAAATCGCCTGCAGGCCGAAGACGCTGCCGACGACGACGCCGGCGACGCCGACGCCCGCCGCCGCCACGGCGCCGACACGCTGTGCGCCCCACGCGCTGCTGCTCGCTTCCGGCGCGCTCGCGGGCGGCGTGCTCAGCGCGGCCGCGCTCGGTTGCGGTGGCGCGCTCGGCTCGGGCGCGGGCGTCTCGACGGCCCGAGTCAGCGCCGGCACGCTCACGGGCGTCACCGCGCCCTCGCCGCTCACGCTCAGCTGTTTGCTCCAGCTTTCGTAGCCGGGAGCCTTCGCGACAATCTCGTACGTTCCCGGATCCGTCGGGATCGGCAAGCCCCATTCTGCTGGCGGCACGGCGACGCCGTTGCGCGTCACCGCGAGACCGGCGACGCGCGCTTCGGGCGGCACATCGACGGTCACTTTCGACACCTTGGGTGCGAGCGCCGCAGCGCGTTCGCGCGCGCCCCGTTCGCGCTCCGGGTTCCCAGCCGCCCGCGCCGCCGCGGCCGCGTCCAGATACGTCGTCCACGCCGACGCCGAGCGTCCGGTCTTCTCGTAACAGAGCGCGAGATTCACGAGCGTGCCGCTGCCCGGATCGAGCCGCTGACTCTCCTCGAACTTCGGGCACGCGTCGGCGACCTTGCCCGCCGCCATCAACGCCTTCCCCTGATCGAACAGCGCCTGCGCCGCCGCGCTCGACCCCGACTCCGCGCGCGCCGGCCGCACCACCCCCAAGAGCGCCGCGACGAGCGCCGCGCTCCGAAAGCCGACCCAAAAACCTCCACGCACCATGGTTCGATCGCGAAGCCGCACGCCAAGCCAAAGCCCGACCGCCCAGCTATAGGTGCATCCGCCCGCCGGCGGCATGGTCATTTACACCGGAGACCACGCGTATCGATCGTGAGTTTTGGAGCCCCACTTGGGTGAGGCCCGCAAAATTCACTGGGTTCTGCCGTGGTCTGTCTCGTCGGTGCTTTTTTGTTTAGAACACCCAAGCGAGCTTGGGTGTCGTCTCTCGTGCCGCGGTGTCCTCAACATCCTCCTATTGCGCGGGATGCTTGGCCGAAACATCGCCCCGCGCGGCACAGGCTGAAAAGCGTTGCCGTGAACGCCCTCACGAAAATAGACGGCCGAGCGCGCGAGGCGCCCGGCCGTCTCACCCCTGTCGGCGCGAGCGCGCGCCGTCTTTAGAAGTAACCCACTTGACCGAGCGCGAGCTGCGGCTGAATCCACCAGTTGGTGCTGAAGCCACCCGTGGTCGTGCCCGCGATGCCACGGTATTCGTTCGAGCCGCTCGTCGTGATGACGATGAGGTCGGTGATCTTCTGCTGGGTCGTGTTGGTGCCGGCGAAGTTACCGGCGTAGAAGCCGGTCGTGTACGACACGAGCGAGCTGTCGTGCCACACGTCGCCCGTGATGCCCTGGTTGCCGGAGCGACCGAGGTAGAGGAACGCGCCGAAGCCGGTGGCGATCACCGTGTCCCACTTGCCGTCGCCGTTGAAGTCACCCGGAATGAAGGTCGCCGCGTTGAGCGGAGTGAGGTCGGTCCGCGTCCACACGGGGTTCGTGAAGCCGCCGCTCACGCCGCTGATGCCGTGAAACTCGTAGGCCGCGAAGCTGTTTTGCGCGATGAGGTCGAAGCTGCCGTCACCGTTGTAGTCGCCGGGGAAGAACAACGACTGATTGAGCAAGAAATTGATGCCGGCCGGCCACGTCGCTTGCGAGAACCCGCCGTTTGCCCCGATGAGTCCCAAAAACTCGTACGAGCCGGACGCGTTCGTGACGATGAGATCCGTCCGCGTGTCGTTGTTGAAGTCGCCGACGACGAAGGTGTAGCTGCCGAGCGGCCAGCCCGCGGACCACCCCGTGTCGCGGAAGGTGCCGTTCTGCACCCCGTAATACTCGAAGGTGCCGAACGCGGTCGTGATGAGGAGGTCGGTGGCGCCGTCGCCGTTGAAGTCCCCGGAGTGATAGGACACGGCGTTCAACGGCAGATCCGTGCGCACCCAGCTCGTGGCGGTGAAGCCGCCGTTCGGGTTGCCGGTGTACTCGCTCGAACCACCGGAGGTCGTGACGATGATGTCCGAGCGGCCGTCCTTGTTGAAGTCGCCGACGGTGAACGTGACGCTGCTGAGCGTGAGGCTCGGTTGTGACCACTTGCTCGTCGAAAAGCCGCCGTTGCCCTGGCCGAGGTACTCGTTCGTGCCGCTCCCCGTGACGACGATGATGTCCTCGATGCCGTCGCCGTTGAAGTCGCCCCGATAGCCCTGCGAGACGCCCGCGAGCGTGCTCGCCGCCGTGTCCTTACCGAGCGGCGCTTGCTCGGACGTCGCGTCGTCGGTCGCGACGCCGCACCCGCACAATCCCCAAACAACCAAACCCATTGCTGACTTGAACAGTGTTTTCATCGATCGGTTCCTTCCTTGCCCCCAAGGCCCTGACCCCGGGGCGCTGCGGTGCGGCCCTCGTGCAGGGAGCGTGCCGCCCGCGGCCGGAACAGAAACGCTGCGGTCTCTCGGTTCGAAACCAGACGCGAAGTCGAGTTTGCTCGCGTGTTCGCGAGCAAACGGACACGGCGCGCGACTTCGCATTTCGGCTCGGCGCCTCGGTGCACAGTCAACCGCGAACAGTCGGAGTGTTCGCGGTGTACAGCCGCAAGCGCCGGCAGGGACGCGCGTTCGTGCGCGCGCGCTCACCTGGTGCCGACGGCAAGCACGAGCTCGCACGGCCCCGTGAAGCCAGCCGGCCCGTCGAACTCGCCGAGCGCCGTCGCGATTTCGCTCCAAGCCTCTTCACGTGCCGCGGCGTCGAGCCCTGAAAGCATTTGGTGGAGCGCCCCGAAGGACGCGCGTTCGAACTCGACGCACGCCGCCGCGTTCGGCAAGCGTAGCGGCGCGGGCACGACCTCGACGACGACGTCGCGAAAGCCCACCTTCTCGAAGGCTTTCGCGAGCACGCCGGGACTGCCCAGACTGAACGGACCCGGCTGGCCGGGCAGCGGCGGGCCGAGCGCGGCGCGGCGCCGAACGATCGACACCGGGAGCGAGAAGAAGCGATTTTGCTCGGGTGTCGAGTAGACGATGGCCGCGACGCGACCGCCCGGCACGAGCACGCGACGCATGGCGGCGAGCGCGCGCTCCTGATCCGGAAAGTAGATGAGGCCGACGCGCGAAAACACGACGTCGAAGCTTTCGGCGGGCAGGTCGAGCGCCTCGCCGTCCACGACGGCGGTCGTCACGTTGGAAAGGCCGGCTCGGCGCGCTTCCTCGGCCGCGAATTCGAGGATGCGCGGCGAGATGTCCGTCGCGAGCACGGAGCCGCCCGGACCGACGCGGCGCGCGATCGTGAGCGTCTGCTCGCCGGCACCGGCCGCCACGTCGAGCACGCGCTCACCGGAGCGAACGCCCGCGAGGTCGAGCGTGCGCTCCGTCGCGGGTCCGAGCCAGGCGGCGAGCGTCGGCGCGTAGCGAGCCCAGGCTTCGGCGGCTTCTTGCCATTGTTCGCGCGTCGTCTCCTTGTATTTGCGGGCATCGAAAGTCGTCATGGGCGTTCTCTCCTTCGCCCGCGAGACTAACGGCGCCGCTTGCGTTTCGGTGCTGATCGCTTTTCAACCGCCGTTGAGCGTTGCTCAATCCACGAGCGCCGCTCGGGGCGACCGCCGATTCCGAGCGGTTTCATCGTGGTTCGGACGAGCTCGCGCAGCCAGCGGTGCGCCGGGTCGGCGTCGAAGCGTTCGTGCCAATACGCTTCTTCCGGATAGGTCGGCAAGGCGATGGGCGGCTTCAGCACCTGGAGCGGCACGAGCTCGGCGAAGTAGCGAAGCAACATGCTCGGCCCGGTCATCACGAGATCGGTGCGACTCACGACGAGCGGCGCCGCCATGAAGTGACGCACGCGCACGGCCACTCGCCGCTCGAGCCCGCGCGCGGCGAGCGCTTCGTCGATCCACGTCGGGCGCTCGTCGTCGCCGAGCGTGATGACCAAATGGGGCGCCGCGACGTACGCCTCGAGCGTCAGCGTGCCGTCGATGCTCGGGTGTCCCCGCCGCACGGCGCAGGCGAAGCCTTCCGTGCAGAGGTCGGCGTGTCGAATGCCCGGCGCTTCTTCGACCACGGCGCCGAGCGCCAGATCGATTTCGCCCGTCTCGAGCAGCCACGCGTTGCCGCGCCGCGCGCTCGGCACGACGTCGAGCGAAACGCCGGGCGCTTCACGCGTGACGGCGGCCGTGAGCGCGGGCAAAATCAGGACGCTCAAGAAATCGGGCGCGGCGATGACGAAGCGGCGCTCGGCCGTCCGCGGCTCGAAGCCGGAGTCGTCGCGCACGAGCGCTTGCGCGTCGAGCAGCAAGCGATGGAGGGGCATGACGAGCGCCTGGGCGCGCGGCGTGAGCGCCATGCCGCGCCCCGCGCGCACGAGCAGCGCGTCGCCGAACAGATCACGGAGCTCGGCGAGCGCGTGGCTCATCGCCGACGGTGTCACGTGCGCACGCCGCGCGGCGCCGCTCACCCCGCGCTCGCTCAAGAGCGCGTCGAGCGCGACGAGCAGGTTCAAATTGATGTCCGCGAGCTCGACGCGCGTCATGACGAGTGCCGGGTTCGCCTGCAGACTACACCGAGCTCGTCCGGTGCCGCTCGCCTAGAACGAGAGGTCGTCGAGTGCTTCTTCCACGACCTCAAGCGCTTCCGAGCCGTGGCTAGTTGCGACTCTCGTCCCCGTGGAGGGGGTCGCGGGCATGGTGATTCGTCTATACAATCCAACTTGTATAGACAAACTCTCGAGCCGCAAACACCTACCGCCCGCGCCGCCTTGCGAGCTCGAGAAATCGAGGACACCCCGGTGCAGCGCCAAGCCGAACGTTGAACTCATCTCAGTTGCGCCGCACTAGCGAGCAAACAGCCGCACGACGAACAACACGCCGCCACCGAGCGCGATGGCGATGCTCGAGAGCCGCACGCCGCGCGCGCCGAACCAAGGCGCGCGGCGCGCCACGGCGGTGAGCGGCAGCACGAGCGCGAGCACGGCGAGCTGCCCGATTTCGACGCCGAGATTGAACGAGACGAGCGCGGTCGGGAGCTCGGAGCGGGGCAGCGCGATCTCGCGCAGGGCGCCCGCGAAACCGAAGCCGTGAATCAGCCCGAACGGAAACGTGATCCGCCAGCGCTTGCTCGCGTCGCTCACGAAGAGGTTCTCGATGCCGACGTAGGCGATGGAAAGCGCGATGGCGGGCTCGACGAGGCGCGGGCTCGGGGCGAACACGGAGAGCGCGGCGAGCGCGAGCGTGATCGAGTGGGCGAGCGTGAACGCGGTGATCACGCCGATCAGCGAGCGGAAGCGGCCGCCGACGAGAATCAGCCCCAAGAGGAAAACGAGGTGGTCGGCGCCCGTCAGGATGTGCTCGACGCCGAGCTTCAGCATCGACCAGGCGAGCTTGCCGAGCGATTCGCTCGCGCTCGGGGCGGCGTCGGCGTCGGCGAGCTCCCAGGTCGAGTGCGCTCGGTCGAGCACCTTCACTTGCGGTTTGCCCGCGCGAAACACGCGACCCAAGTGACGATGCCCCGCCGGCAGCCCGTCGAGCAGCGGGAACGAGAGCGAGAGTCGCCCGGGCGCGTTCGCGCAGGTGTAATGGACTTGGAAGACGACGCCCCCCTCTTCTTCGAGCGCCCAGGCGCGATCGAGCGAGCCCGAGCACGCCTTCGCGCCGTCGCGCACGAGGAGGCCCGTTTGCAGAGCCGTTGCGAGTGCGTCGTGCCCGGCCGTGATCTCGTCCGCGTCGATGGTCCCGTCGTGGTTCGTGTCGAGCGCGGGGAGCCAGCGCGCGAAATCCCGCCCGGCCATGCCGATGTCGCCGTAGAGCGTCTTCCCGTCGACGCGGTACTCGCCGCTCGAAACGCCGACGGCGTGCGCTCGCGCCGGACCCGCGGCGAACGACGCGACGGCGAGCGCCGCGACGAAAACCGCGGCGCGCCGCAGCGCTCGACCGACGACGCCGTTCATCCCGCCCACGCTCACGGAGCCGGCGACCGTGCGATCGGCTGCGAGTCCGTGACCGTCGCCGCGAACGGCGCGTCCGTGAGCGTCTTCAAGAACGCGACGATCGCGTCGATGTCCTCGTCGGAGAGCGGTGGAGTCGCGCCTTCGCGCTGGTTGTAGATGGGCGCGTAGATGTTCACGTTCGGAAAGTACTTCGGCGGCACGTCGTCCCACTTCTGGCCCGGCGGGTAGATGCGGCCGGGCGCGACCGCGCGGAGCGCGTAGAACGCGACCACGTCGCGGAGCTTCTTGTAATAGCCGTTGTGCCCGAAGCTCTCGCGCACGGCGACGTTGCGGAGCGAGGGCGTGCGGAAGTTCGAACAGAAGCGCTCGTCGGTCGACGGCGTCGTCGCATTGTCGCGCTTGCAGAGGCCGAGATCGAAGGCGCCCGCGTCCTCGTTGGCCGGCAGGTCGCGATTGCGCGGGAGCGCGACGGCGTCGTAGCCGTAGTCTGTGAACATCGACTCGGCGGGGTTCGTCGATGTCTCCGCCAGGCGATGGCACCCCGAACACGCGCCGTGCCGGCGATCCTTGAAGAGCTCGAGGCCGTGCCGCTCTTGTTCGGTGAGCGTCGCTTCACCGCGCACGTAGGCGTCGTATTTCGAGCTGTGCGGCGTCATCTCGTCGCTCTTCAGGAACGCCTCGAGCGCCACGCCCACGTCGTGGAGCACCGCGTCCGGCGTCGCAGCGGCGCCGAGCGCCGCCGTGAACTCCTTCGCGTACGGCGCCCGCGCGATCTTGCCGGCGACCGTGCGCGCGTTGCCCGCGTTCATCTCGTCGGGATTGAAGAGCGGCTGCTGCACGAGCTCGACGAGGCTGTCCGCGCGTCCGTCCCAGAAATAGCCGCCGCGCGGCTCGGGCGCGGGCGCTTCGTCGTCCTCGAAGTAGTAAAACTTCGGAACGTAACGCATGTAGAGCACCGACGGCGTCGACCGCCGCGCGAAGTGCCCCGGTCGGCTGCCTTGCGGCACGCCGACGCGCGACCCGTGGCCGCCCGAGAACGCGCGTGCCGGATCGTGACAGCTCGCGCAGCTCGTCCCGGCCGGTTCGGACAGGCGTTCGTCGAAGAAGATCTTCTTCCCGAGCGCGACGAGCACGGGGTCGTCGGGCGGTCCCGCGCGCGGCGGCTCGGGCAGCACGTTCGTGCGGCGCGCGGGGATGATCGGCGAGCGCGGCAGCTTCGGAATCTTCGCCGCCGACCACGCTTCGGCGATGGCTGGCTTCGGCGCGGGCGCAGGGGTCCGCTTGCCGCACGCGGCGGCGAAAAAGAGCGCGGCACCCGTTGCCAGGTGCCGCAGGAAAACGAGCTCGTTCTTCAGGTCGATCAGGGAATGTTGTCGTAGGTGCCGACCACGTTGCCGCCGCCGTCGGTGCACGTGATTTGGCTGCCCGGGGTGGAGTCGCACACGCCGCTGCACGCGCCCGCGGGCGCCATGTTGCAGACCGCGATGACGGTCCCGTCGGTGCGGTAGGAGGTGAACTTCCAGTTCTTGTCGCCGACGGCGCCGACGCGATCCATCACCATGAAGCCGAACTCCTGCGAGTAGGCGAACGCGTTCACGACCGTGTTCGGAGCCGGCAAGTCGCCGTTCGGGTCGAACGTCGCGGGCAGCGCCGAGTCGAGGTTGTCGCCGCCGTTGCCGGCCACGAACGTCGCGGGGTGGTTGCTCGAGAAGCTCAGGGCCTGGAAATCGTGCACGTGGCCGTGGATCGCGAGCGCGGTGTTCGGCGGGTAGTAGTTGCCGGGGAAGTGCGCGTTCATGACCGACTGGAGCGCGGCATTGCCGATCGTCGGCGGGTTCGCCGCCGAGTAGCCGAGCACCGGGTGATGCACCGCGAAGATGTTGAGCAGGTTGCTGCTCGACAGGGCGGCGGCTTCCGTGAGCTCCGTCGTGTACGGCTCCTGCGCGGCCGGGCTGTAGGCGCTCTTGGCGGCGTTCGCCGAGTCGAACGCGATGAACTGCGTGTCGCCGAACGACACCGCCCAGGGGTCGTTGAAGTTGCCGGCGTTGTCGTTCGCCGAGTTGTCGCAGGTCTTCACGCCCGTCGTATCGAACGGCTTCGTGTCGAGGTAGCGGTACCAGCCTTGACCCGCGCGGTTACACACTTCGTGGTTGCCGCGCACCATGACCCAGGGAGCCGCCGCGAGGAGCGGCGCGGCCGGCGCGAAGAAGTCCGCCACCCACGCGTCCGAGCCGTAACCCCAGGGTTGCCCGGCGCACGCCGTGTTGCCGGGCGGGCACGGATTGTCGCGGTACTCGTAGTCGCCGACGTGGAGCACGAGGTCCGGCTTCATCGCGGCCGTCGCCTTGGCGATCACCGAGAAGGGCCACTGCGTCGGGTCGCCGCACGCCTGGTACACGTTGCCGATCGAAATGCGGCAACCCGTATCGCCGATGATCACGACGCGATTCACCACCGCTTTCGGCAGCGGCAGGCTGAGCCCCGCGACCGTCGCCTTGGCCGCGCCGGCGGGCAGGCTGAATTCGCACGTCGTCGTCGAGAAGACGGACGCCTTCGAGTTGCCGGAGGTCTGCGCCGCGGCGAGCGTCGTGTCGGTGCTCGTCGGACGCACCGGCACCGTCACGGCCGGCGCGCGGACCGTCATCGGGCTCGTCACGCCGTCGACCGTGATCGAGGGGCACGCCGCGTACGGCGTGAGCAAACGCGCGAGCGCCTGGTTGTTCGCGCCGATCTCGACCCACGCCGTCTCGGCGAGCGCCGCATCGTCCGGACAGCTCACCTGCAGGTTGAACGTCGAGTTGCAGCCCGCGTCGCCGTCCGAAACCGTTTCCGTGAGTGACACGGTGCCCGGCGCCGTGCACGTGAGCGTCGGGTTCGCCGAGGTCGCGTTGCTCAACGTGCCCGAGCTCGCCGTCCACTGGTACGTGAGCGGCTGCGGCCCGTTGTCCGGGTCGTCCGCCGTGCTCTCGATGGTGATGACGTTGCCGTTCGGCGGGTCGGAGCTCACCGAGTCGATGTTCGGGCAGACGTTGATGACGCCGTTCACCATCACCGAGCCGGTCGTCGCGGCTTCATGGCAGGAGAGGTGCACGGTGACCGAGGTCGTGCCGCCCGCCGTCACGTTGAACGTCGCCGAACCGGCGCAGCTCGTGCTGCCGTCCGTCGAAGTGGCCGAGAGGGTGATCGAGAAGCCGGTGCCGGCCGGAAGACCGCCAATCACGGCCGAAATCGCGCCGCTATTGCCGACGTTGAGGTTGCCCGACTTGGTGAACCCGCCGGGGCCGGTGATCGTGTAGGTGGCGCTCGAGACGCTGGTGCCGTTGGCGAGCTGCAGGGCGACCTGGAGCTGCCCGGCGCCCGCGACCGTTCCGCCCGGCGGCGTGCCCGCGTCGCTACACGCCGCGACGAGCCCGGCGGCTGCGAGTGACCCGACGAACCCCCACCGAACGAATGAACGCTTCACGATTGCCTCCGAAGTTTGCGGTGTGCGGGCCGGAATGGTTTCGGCCGAATCGGGTCGCACTTTTGCTCTTCGGCGCGCGCGTCGTCTAGCAACGGTTCCGTTACGAACCAGCGACTGTTTTGGGCTTCAACGCCCGTGCCGAGCCCGGGTTGCCGCAACCCGAACACCGAGTTCGTGAGTTTGACGAACGGGACGTCGTTCGACACGGACTACGTGCGTTCGTTTTCCGAACACGCCGGACAGCGGGCAATGTCGGAGCAACTACACGCGTGACGTCGCAGTGCCCTGTTTCGTGATGAACGCGATGAGCGACTTCTTCGCGGGGCTTTAAGCCCGATCACGAGAGCTCGAGTCGCGAACTCCAGGGCAAAAAGCCCCATTCGAGTGCTCGAGACACACGGCACACGCGAGTTCCGGACTCGCTTGCTCGAAAACGTTTGCGAAGAGGCGATTCGCCTTGGTAAGGGCAGACGTTTCGTCGGCGCCTGCGGCTCTGCGTAGTGGCCGTGAAAGGATCTTTCGGTATGAAGACTCTCACGTTCGTGAACATCACGGTGCTCGGACTCGCGGTTGCCGGATCGCTCGCCGGTTGCGGCGGTGACGACGACTCGAGCGGCGGCGCCGGCGCGAGCGGCAAGGCCGGATCCAGCGCGATGGCCGGCTCGAGCGGCAGCGGCGCCAGCGCCGGCAAGGGTGGAAGCGGCGGCAGCGCGGGCACCGGCACGGGCGCCAAAGGCGGCAGCAGCGGCACCGAAAACACGGCCGGCGCGAACTCCGGCGGCGAAGCGGGACAGAGCCAGGGTGGTGGCCCGGGCGAAGCGCAAGGCGGCGAAGGCGGTCAGGGCACCGCGGGCGTGCCGAGCAATGCCGGAGCCGGCGGCGCGAGCGATTGCACGCCGCCC
>DATJXW010000229.1:0-39827 GCA_035499895.1 Polyangiaceae bacterium
GTGCCGGTCGCGCTGCAGGTCATGTCGCCCGCGTCGTGATAGCCGGTCGCGCACGTGCCCGGTCGGGTGCAGCTGCCGTCGCCCCCGTCGTGATAACCGGAGACACAGGTGCCGCTGACGACGCAGCTGCCGTTGCCGCCGTCGTGATAACCCTTCACGCACGTTCCGGCAGCGAGGCAGTCGCCCATGCCGCCGTCGTGATAGCCCTCGACGCACATGCCGCTCGCGACGCAGACGCCGTTGCCGCCGTCGTGATAGCTCGCCGAGCACGTGCCGTTCGCGACGCAGTTGCCGTCGCCGCCGTCGTGCTTGCCCGTGCCGCACGTGGCGGTCACGCACGTGCCGCCGTCGTCGTGATAGCCGGACGCGCAGCTCCCCGAAGCGACACAGCTGCCGTCACCGCCGTCGTGATACCCGCTCGCACACGACCCGGCCGTGACGCATTGCCCGGTGCCGTCGTTGTGGAAGCCGCTCGAGCACGTCCCCGCGGCGACGCACGTCCCGTCACCGCCGTCGTGATCGCCGGACACGCAACCGCCCGGTTTACCCCCCGAGCCCCCGCTGGGCGCGCCGGCTTCTCCGCCTTCTCCGGCGTCTCCCGCCGTCGCGACGCTGCCCGCCGTAGCACCGGTCCCAGCTCCGCCCGACGTGCGCCCCGCGTGTCCACCGGCACCGCTCGAGCCCCCGGCCATGCCGGCCATGCCCGCGGCGCCGACCGGATTCTTGAAGTCGCGCGTCGTCGAGCAGTTCAAGCACACGACGCCCGCCAGCACGAGTTCTGCGCTCCACGCGCGCAGCAAGCGATCCTTCATCGTTCGACTCTCCAAGAAAAAAGCTTTCCGCCGCGACGCGACGCCCCACCACCCGAGAGGATAGCGTTGTCCATCCGCTGGTGCAGTACGCACGGGCGAGAAAGATCTGCCCTCCACGCGCAATCGAGGCGTTCTGCCCGACGGCGCACCGCCCGCCGCTCGTCACGCTGCCGTCCGTCGCTAATCAGGAATCGGACGGGCGGCGGGTCGCTCGAGAACCGCGCCGCCCGCTCGGCTTCGTCCCCTCACCTGATCGGCACGCACATGCCGCTCACGCAGAGCGAGCCCGCGCTGCAGACGCCGCAGCTGTCGATCTTGTTGCCGCAGCCGTCGGCGGCCGAGCCGCACTCGATGCTCTGATCGGCGCACGATTGCGGCTGGCAGGATTGCGGGACGCACTTGCCGTTGATGCACGTCTCGTTGGCCGGGCACGCCGGGCATTGGATTTGATTGCCGCATTCATCGCCGGCTTGGCCGCACTCGATGCCTTGCTGCGCGCACGACTTCGGATCGCACGAGCCGGAGCCGCACTTGCCGTTCTGGCACGTCTGTCCGGCCGGGCAGTCACCGCAGTTGATGACGCCGTTGCAGCCGTCGCTCGCGTAGCCGCACTCCTGGTCGGCGGGGCACGCGCTGTCGGGCGTGCAGCTGATGCTGCCGCAGTGGTTCGGCACCGGCGGTTGACCGACGCCGCATTGCTCGCCGTCGGGACACACGCCGCACGGGATGAGCCCGTTGCAGCCGTCGGGCGCGTAACCGCAATCCTGCCCGTCGGGGCACGTCGTCGAGGGCACGCACGCCTTCGGCGGCGGCACGCACGACCCGAGGTCGAAGATCATGTACTCGAGGAGCTTCTCCTGCGGGTTCATGGGGTCGAGGCAGTAGCCGTCGTCGCTGCACTTGCTCGCGCAATCCGCCTTGGTCGTGCAGGCGGCGCCCCACGGGCACTTGCCGCCGGTGCAGGCGCCCGTGCAGTCGCTGTCGGCCTTGCATGCCTTGCCGCACTGTTGCGGGTACGTCTCGTTGACCTCGTTCGCGTCCTGAACGTGGAAATCGCTGAAAAGGACGCGACCGCACTGCACGACCGGCGGCGTCGCCGTCAGATCCTGCGTGAGGTTCACGGGCGTGTTGAAGGTGAAGTGGAGCGGGAGGTGCTGGCCCGTGTAGTCCGTGCCGCCACACGTGTTCGTCTTGCACGTGTTGTCGGTCACGCAGGTGTCACCGTTGCCGCAGTCGCTGTTCTTCGTGCAGCTCGTGGTCGTCTTCGCCTTGCAGTAGTTGTTCGTGCAGTCGGTGTTCGAGTTGCACGCCGTGGTCGTGCTGTCGTTGCAGACCTTCGGCGTGCAATCGCTGTTCGAGTTGCAGGTGCCGCCGCTGACGCCACATTTCTTCGCGTTCGTCCCGATGCGATAGAGCCACTGCTGCGTTTGCCCCTCGACGGAGCTGATGGCGTCCACGTCGTGCCGGATGACGACGACGTTCACCTGCCCCGAGCCCGGCGTCGAAGCGTTCACCGCTTCGAGCCAGCCCTGGAACGCGTCACCCTTCGGATTCGACACCTTGTCGATGATGCCGGTCGCGGTGTCGGCGCGATCGTTCTCGTCGACGTGCCACTTCGCGACTTCGCTCCAGTTGTCCGCCGTGCCGGCCGCGGCCGCGGAGTTCGCGTTGTTCTGATAGAGCCACTCGTAGCTGTAGTGAGTCGTGAACACGCGACCACCCGCGTCCGCGTAGGCGCGCACGGCCGCTTGGTCCGAGGCGGCTTGGGCGTAACCCCCGCCTTCACAGGCGAGGATGGTCATGTCGTACTCGTTCAGCACGGGGTCGCCGTTCGCTCCGGCCTGGAACAGCTGCGCCTGGTACGGCGTGTTCGCGTCGATCTTCTGCCCGTGGACGCCCGTGTCCGCCTTCGCGTCGCTGCCGAGATAGAACTGCACGCGTCCCGCGCCGGTCCCCACGTCGGTGTTGTCCGCGCCGGGGTCCGTGAACTCGGAGCTGCCGATACCCATCTTGCGGAGCACGCATTCGAGCGAGTCGGAGTTGCCGGTGACCATCGCCATGAGCGGGATGTTGCCGTCGGCTTGCGTGCTCGGCATACGGAGGAGCCCGGCGTCGACGTCGTTTTCGTCGCACGCGTTGTCGATGTCGACCTGGAAGACGCGCCGCCAGCGACCGAGCTGGATCACGAGCGTGACGTTCTTGTCGACCGGCACGTTCTTGAGCTCGAAGCTGCCGTCGACGTCCGTGTAGGTACCCGCGGGCGGGTCCGTCACCGTCGGGTCGGAGACGAGCGGACTGCCGGCCGCCGACGCGCCGCACACGTCGCACGTGAGGCCCTTCGGGAACGACTTCAGATCCGGATCGGTCGGGTCGTTCGCGACGTAGACGAGCACGCGGTAAAGCGGATTGTTGCCCGCGGGGTCGTAAACGACGCCCTTCAGCGTCGTCGTGGTGCCCGAGGGGCACGTCGGGACCTTGCTGCACTCGCCCGTGCAGCCGCATTGACCGAGCACGGGGTTGCCGCTGCCGTCCACGCCGCCGCCGCACGTCCAGCCCGGGATGTCGCAGGTGGTTGGACCGCAATCGAGCAGGTGACCGCAGTTGTCCGCGGCCTGACCGCAGGTGAAGCCGCGACCCGCGCAGGTCGTCGTCGGATCGACGACGCAGGAAGGCGTGTTGCAGACGTTCTGAATGCAACTCTGGCCGGCGACCGGACACTGCGTCGAGCCACAGTCGAGATCGTTGCCGCAGTTGTCGGCGACGTGGCCGCACGTCGCGCCGCGGCCGTCGCACGTCGTCGAGGGATCGACGACGCAATCGCCTCCGCCGCTGTTGTCGCCGCATTGATTCGGACCGGCGAAGCCGCAGGTCTGACCGTCGGGACAGGTGCCGCAATCGACGACGCCGCCGCACTTGGTGTCCGTCGCGAAGCCGCAATTCGCGTTGAGGTCGTCACAGCTCGACGGGGTGCAGTTGCCCATGCCGCCGCTGCCGCCGCTGCTCGTGCCCGCGGTTCCGTCGCCGCACTGGCTCGGCGTGCTGGCGCCGCACGTCTGGCCGTCGGGACAGTCCCCGCACTGAACGACGCCGCCGCAGAGCGTGTCCGTCACGAAGCCGCAATCGGCGTTCAGCGCCGCGCAGCTCGAAGGACAGCCGTTCGAGTTCGCGCCGCCCTCCCCGAGGTTCACGGTGCCGCCCGTCCCGAGCCGAGCGCCGGAGCCGTCGTTGCTACTGCCACCCGACGACGCGCCCGCTTTCGCGGACGAATCGGGCGGCGTGGTGACCGCGACACTGCCGCAGCCCGACGCGAAGATCAGCGCCGCGCTCGGCAACAAAATGAGAGCCGCAATCCAGCCTTTCATGGGTACCTCGGTGCGAAGAGCGAGGGCGCTCGGCTCAGACGAGCTTGCCCAAATGGCTCGTTCAGGGCAATTGCGTTGGACACGCGCGCGCCTACGGCACGCTCTTCTCGTCGCCAAAGGTGCGCGGAGGTCCGACACCTGCACACGAGCATTCGTGACACGCGAGCGGGGTCGCTCGCGGGAAAGTTAATAACACCTAGGTGTTATTAAAAGAAACAGTGGCAACGATGTAGGTCGCTCGGCGACACGCGCCGCTCTGCGGTGAAATCGGCACGAATTCGTGCCGGCGCTCAGAGCTTCGCGAGGTCGAGGAGCTCGTAACGGCCGTCGCGGTAGAGCACCGCGTCGCCGAGGTCGCCCGCGAGCACGTTGTCCTTGCCGCTCCGAGCGAGTGCGGCGAAGGCGGAAGCGATCTCGTGGTCGAGCGGACGAAACAGGCGCCCTCGCTTGCGAAGCCGCCCGGGCTCGATCAAAAAGTGGGTCACGCGAAATTCGTCGCGCAGGCGGCGGAGCGGCGCGAGATCCGGCGCGTAGTAGGCGTCGATCACGGCGTCGGCTCGGGCGCGCATCTCGAGCGTCATCTTCTGGTTGTAGGGCATGTACGTTTGGTACGTGATGAACGCGGAGCGCTTCGCGACGATCGTCAAGTCGTCCATGAACCCCTCCGGCCAACCGGCGACGAGCGCGTTCGCGGGCAGGCGGCGCATGGCGGCGGCAATGCCTTGCTCGCCCCCGCCGAGCCGTACCTCGTAGCCGAACGTCTGGCTGCTGTACGTCCCGAGGAACGCGAGCAGCACGGCGACGAAACCGCCGACCCAGAGCGGAGCGGTGAACGCGCGAAAGCGACCCTTGAGTCGCCACCCGCGCGGCAAAAGCCCGATGGCCGCGCTCGGAACGACGGCGACGAGCAGGGTCGGCACGCCGTAGCGGACGTAACGGGAGCTCGGCACGAGGCTCGGATCGACCAGAGCCGCCAGCTGAAAGCCGATGAACACCGCGAGCGCGAAGGCCGCCACGCGCCGGAACGGACGGCCCGAACGCAAGAGGCCGGCCCGGAGCACCCCCGCCGCCGCGATCAACGCGATGACGATGAGCGCCGTCTGCTTGTGCGCGCGTGACGCCACGAGCTCGTGCACGTCGGGCCAGAACGGCGCGTTGCCGTGTCCGAGCGCTCGGGCGCCCGTGTTCTCGGCGAGCTCGAAGAAGGGCGGCGCGGGGCTGCGATCGAGATCGTGCAGACGTCCGCCCGGTCCCGCCTCGGGGAAGGCGCCGAAATCCTGCGCGTGGATGACGGCGCCGTACTTGTGGACGCGCACGGCGAACGGCACGAGCAGCGAACACGCGCCGAGAAACGTGAGGCCGAGCACGACGACGCGTCGCCGGAACGACCAGCTGCGCGCCGAGCCACGATCCCGCGGGTGCAAGACGAGCAGCACGATGGCAAGCGTGAGCCCGCCGATCACGGGCAGCAGCGGATAGAAGCCGGCGCCGAGCGCGCTCAGCACCGCGTGCGAACGGATCCGACCCCACGCGAGCGACGCGAGCATCCACGCCACGCACGGGTACGCGAACGCGCGAGGCAGCCCACCGACCGTGCGATCGATGAACTCGTAGGAGCCGAGCGTGAAGCAGGCGGCGGCGAACGCGGCCGGTTTCCCGCCGAGCCGCGCCGCCGCGACCGCGAGGCCGGCGGCCGTGAGCCACAGCGTGACGTACGTGAGCGCCTTGCCGAGCACGACCACGTCGACGAGCGGCGCGAGCGCGATGTAGAGCGCGCGGAAGAGCTCACCCGTGCCGTCGGCGTGGTAGCGGCCGATCACGTCGTTCGTGAAGAGGGATTTGTCCGCGTAATGGTAAAAATACGGGAGCTGGATCCGCATGTCGTCGTTCAGGACGTTCGTCCGGAAAGCGACGCCCATGTGGTTCAGAAAGCGTGGCCCGTCGAGCCAGACGAGCAGCGCGATCACGAGCAACCACGGACCACAGCGCGTCGCGATGCGCTTCGCACGCTCGCGGCTCAAACGGGTACCGCCCACGACATCGTCGGCGGACCATACGTCAGGCCCCGCGACTTAGCCAAGGCGCCCGGCGGGAAGCGTCCCGGCCGGAGGTTCCACGAACGAACGCTCGACCGAAGCGCGCGTCAGAGCTCCAAGCCGATGACGCTCCGCGCCCAGACCGGGCCGTACACGCTGCCGATCGGCGGGTTTTTGGTGCTGTTCGCGTTCACGTAGACGCCGAGCGACCACCAGAGCTTGCCGAAGTTCAGATGCAACGCGGGCCCCACGAAGTGATGCACGCGCGAGTCGGCGCGTTCGACGCCTTCACCGCTCGGTGCGAGCTCTCCGCGCGCCCAATATTCGGCGCCGAGGTTCGCGCCCGGCGTGAGCTCGTACGTCGCGCCGAGCGTGGGGTTGATGATGAACACGGCTGCTTGCCCGTGCGCCTGCGAGTCGAGCGGGCGCTCGATCGACTCCTCGGCCCAGAGGTTCGTCATCACGCGGAGTTTGCCGAAGTCGCGCTCGAGGTTGACCTTGCCTTCGAAGGAGAGCTCGTCGTGCATGGTCTCGAGCTCGAAGTAGAGTCCCACGTCGACCGGCCACTCTCCCGCGTTCGCAAGCCGCGTCCGCAGCCGGAACTTGAGCCCGTCGAAGAGGAGGGAGTTGTCGCCGCCGTCCACCGGGTTCGCTTCGAAGACTTGATAGAAGCCGACTTCGAGGCGATCGGTGATGCCGTACTCGAACTCGTTCTGGAGTTGATACATCGGCGCCCAGAGCCGCCCTTTGGACGGATCGGCCGGATCCACGTGCACGCGGAGCGGCGTCACGTCGGAATAGAGCTCGAGCTCGAGCTCGCCTTTCGGCAAGGTGGCGTAGGGATAAGTGAACGGCAGCGGGCGCGGATTCGCCGCGGCCGGCCGCGGACAAAGCACGACCGCGAGCCCGAGGGCCAAAGTGAATTTGAAAGTCGATTTCATTTAGTGCCCGTTTGATAACGCCGTCGCGACCGACCCGTCAAGCGCAGTCGGGGAACGCCGCGACTCGCTGCGGGTGGCGGCGTTGACGGCAACGAGCTGCCGTCATTGGCTGCGAGCGCCGATGTCCACCAAGGCCGTGATTTCTTCGCTCGCGCTCGTGCTGCTCGCCCTGCTCGCGTGCAAGCAGGCGGGGCCGCAACCGCAGACCGCGCTCGACCAGCCGCCCGTGCCGCCCGACGCCGCCGCGGCCGACGCCGGGGACAACGCGGACGCCGCCGCCCCGACCGACGCCATCACGCTCGAGTGCGACGGCGACGCCGGCCCTTGTTACGATCAAGCGAAGAGCCGCTGCCCGAATGGCTTCGACGAAGTCGAGAAGCACGAAGACACGTTCACGCCGCCGCAGGGGCGCGCGGGCAAATCGGCCGCCGACCTCTTCAAGCCGAAGACGCCGCCGCCCACCCCGACGACGCACACGCGCCTGGTCGTGCGTTGCCATGCGGCCGACGGCAGAGCTCAGTAGCCCCCAACGCATCAGGCGAAAGAGGCCGAAGGTTGCCTCGCCCTCGTCCAGCTCGTCGGCGCCCGTCGATGGCTCGAACAGCTGCCCACGGCAGGGGTCTTCGGCTCGCTGGGTTTGTCGATTGTCGTGAGGGGCGCCGCTGCAGCCGCAGCGCCCTCGTCCGCTTCGAAGCCCTCCGCTTCGCGGCGGCGAGCGCTACTGGCCGCTGCGGTAAAATTCGGCGCCGCCGGCGCGCAGGATCGTCGGCGCGTTTTTCGGCTTCTTGCCGAGCGCCTCGACCGCATCGACGTCGAGGTAGAGCCCCGGGCCCCAGCCGGCGTCGTCGGTCTCGTCGCCGCCGCGCGCGGCCGCTTCCGCCATGAGCGCGCGCCGAAACGGCTCGCTCGGCCCCGACGCGCGCACGATGACCCCCTGCCCGAGCGCCTCGCTCACGGCGCGAGCCTCCACGTCGAGCCACGTGCTCCCGTACGTGAGGATGCCCGCCGCGCCGTACCCACGTTCCGCGAGCGCGGCGCGCGTCTGCTTGAGCCACGAGATGAGCTCGGGCGCGTGCGCGCCTTCGACGAGCTCGACGTAAAGGGCGTGACCGAGCTCGAGGGCGCGCGGCGCCTGGCCGGGCGGGGCATCGCCGAGGCGCGCTCGGCAGAGCTCGACGAACCCCGCGTGGCGCGCGACGAAGTCGGCACGCTCACCCGCGTACTCGTCGTCTTCGAGCGTGAGGTACGCGATGAGCAGACCGAAGGCGCTCTCGTCGATCATCGGGCCGCCTCGCGTAGCGGAGCCGGCGGGAAAACTCAACTCTCGCGCCGGCGCGGCCCGCGCGCCCTGCTCACGCACGGCGGCGCGGGGCTCCGCGCTTCAGAGCGCGTACGTGACCACGACGAGCGCCTGCGGCACGAGAACGGGCAGCGCGAAGCGTGACAGGCCGTCGACCACGATGCGGCGCCGCGCCGCGAGACGCACGCCGAGCTCGGGAGCCACGGCGAGCCGGCCGAAGTGAAACGCCCGCTCGAGCTCGACCTCGCCGAACGGCACCGGCAGCACGGTTCCCGAGCTTGCCGCGACGCCCGAATGCGGCGACGCCACGAGCGTGCTCACGCCCGCACCGACGCGCGCTCCGATGCCGCCGAGCGAGGGCGGTGCGAGCGAGGCGAACACGAGCGCGTGCCACTCCGCGACCGTGAAGGCGTCCGGATGCGTGGCGCTCGTGAGTCCGCCGACGGCAACACCGGCCGTCCAGGGCGCGTGGCTCGCCGCCGCGAGCACGCGCCCGCCGTAAGCGAAACGGCCGCTCCAGAGCTCGGCGAGCGCCGCGGCACCGAGCGCCACCGCGACGTCGCGAGCGTTCGACGGCTCGCGACTGGCACCGGCGGGCGACGCGCTCGGGCGCCTACAGGGAGCACAGGGCCCGGGCGCCGCCGCGTGCGGAGCCGTGCTCGCCGGCGCGGGCGTCGACGGTGGCGGCGACGCCGTGCCGCTCGCGTCTTGGCTCGCCGCCGGAGTCGTGGTTTGTCGCTCGAGCGCTTCGAGCGCGCGTTCGACGGCTTCGAGGAGCGCCTCTTTCAGCGCGGCGTTCGGCAACGCGATCACGGCCGAGCTGCTGCGGTCACCCGCGAACGCGATGACCGTCGCCGTTCCGAGCTCGCAGCGAATGCGAACCTCCGCGCCCGCGTCGGTCCCCGTGAGGAGGTTCGCTCGGGTGCGCGCGTCGACCTCGGCCGCCTCTTCGGGCGTGAGCGCGTCGCAGTTCATGTGCACGGGCTCCGCGGCCCGTACCGACGGCGCGAACGCACCGCCGCCGAGCAAGACGCCAAGGGCACGAACAACCAGGCGCGCTCGCCGCGTTCCCACGTCAGCGAGCGTATGGCAACCTCGGACGCCGCACCACGCCGGACCGCTCGGCACGGTGGGGTTCGGACACTCAACCGAAGGCCCGTCCAAAAGTGCCCGCCTCGCAAGCCCAGCCGACCACGGCATCGAGCTCCACCTCGAGTGGCACGCCGGGATCCGTCCGCGAGCGGGAGCTCTTCACGCTCGTTTACCGCTCGATGCGCAAGCTCGTCCCGTTTCACGACTCCGAGTTCGACGACCTCGTCCAGGCCGCGGCCACGGAGGCGTGGCGCGCCCTGCCGCGCTTCGAAGGGCGGAGCGAGCTCTCGACCTGGATTTACGGCATTTGCTACCGCGTGCTCCTGAACCATCGCCGCTTTTGGCGTCGCTTTCGCGCGCGGTTCGACGTGGGGGTGACGACGGATCCGCCGCTCGAGTCGCCCCACACGACCGAGCTCCTCGCCGAGCGCGAGCGCGCCGCGCGTCTTCGGGCCGCGCTCGGCCGGCTCAGTGACAAGTATCGCGCCGTCGTCGTGCTCCACGATCTCGAAGAGCTCGGCGTGAACGAGATCGCGACGATCGTGCGTGCGAACGAGCTCACCGTGCGTTCGCGGCTTCGCGACGGCCGGCGTCAACTGCGCCGTCTGCTCGAGCTCGATCCGACGCTCGATCTTTCCGAGGCGGCCCAATGAGCCACGAGGACCCGGGCGAGCCGCCGTTGCCGCGCGCGTACTGGGACGCGCTCCGAGGCGACGAACCCGAGCCCGGCGAGGTGGAACGCGCCTACGGGCGGTTCGTCGCCGCTTCGCGTCCGGCGTCGCCGCCGCGGCTCATGCTCGCGCGCTTTTTGCTCGGCGGGTTCGCGGCCGGCTGGGGCGTCGTGTACGCGGCGACGGGAGATCCGTGGTTCGGCGCGCGCGAGCGCATGGCGCCGCGAGAAGCGCCGAGCAGCAGCGCCGGCGTCGCTCCGGCTTCGCCACGGCCGGCGCGCCGCGGGGCGCGCGCCGAGCCGAGCGCCGTGGCCGTGGAATCGAGCGTCCCGGCCGTCGAATCGAGTGACGCGGTCGACACGGCCGCGCCGCCGCCCGCGGCGCCGGAGGGACCGGCGGCGAGCAGCGCGCGCCGCGACACCGGCTTCGTCGTTCCGGTACCGTCGGGTTCCGCCGCCGGCTCGCGCGCGGATCCGAGCTGGCAGCGCGCCGCCGTCGCGCTCCGCGGACACGACTACCCCGCGGCCGAAGCCGCCCTGACCGATCTCGAGACGCGTGGTTCCGCTTCGGATCGCGACGCAGCGAGTCTCGCGCTCGCGGAAGTGCTGCTCGCCGAAGGTCGGAGCGACGCGGCGCGGACGCGACTCGAACGCCTGAGTGCGGGCGCGCAGACGCCGCTCACGCGCGACAAGGCACGCGCGCTCCTTGCGAGCTCGAGTTCGAGCGTGAACCGCTCGCCCGGTCCGGCTCCGGGTACTCACTGAGCATGCTCAAACCCACGCTGTTTTTCGGTTGCTGCGCCGCGTTCGCCGTTGCTTGGGGCGGCTGCGGACCAACGAGCATCGAGCTTCATCACGAAAGCTCGGGCGAAGCGGGGTCGGGCGGCGATCAAACGACACCGCCCGCCGCCGAGACGGGTGGCAGCTCGGCGACAAGCGGCGGCTCCTCCGGGAGCGGTGGCTCGGCGGCGGGCGGTGGAGCGATGGCGAGCGGTGGAGCGGCGTCCGGAATCCTGTTTTCGACCGATTGCGACTATTCCGCGGCACTCAAGAGCTGCAACACGCTCGGCTGTCACTCCGCGTCGTACCCGGCGGCGTCGCTCAATCTCGTCTTCGACTCCAATCTCGTGAAGCGGCTCAAGGACGTCCCCGCGACCTTCGGCGACATCTTTTGCACGGATCACATTTGCGACACGCCTCCCGCCGCGTGCCCACCGCTCGGGACGAAGCTGCTCGTCGATTCCGCAGAGTGGCAAATGAGCTGGATGATCGCGAAAATGCGCGGCGAGACGCCCGGTTGCGGCGTGAGCATGCCAGACACCGACCCTCCCGACACCTTCGCGGCGAGCGACGAAGCTTGCCTCGAGGAGATGGTGCAAGTGATCGCGGGGCTGCCGAATTGACGGCGAGCTCGCGCGGCGAGCGTCCGCTCAATCGGCCGTGTCGTCCTCGTCGTCGCGCTCGTCCGCCTCGGGGCGTCGCATCGACGGCGGAGGCTCGAAAACGGGGCGCGGCGCCGTCGAACCCCGGGCGCGCGCCGCGAGCCGATGTTCGATGCTCCAGATGACGGCCATCGCCGTGAGCGCCGCGACGAACGCGAACGGAACCCCGGCGACGGCGGCCCACGTCGTCGCCGTCTCGCGCGTGCGGAAGGAGTTGTCCTGCGGCGCGCCGAGCACGCGCGAGATGATCATCACGAGCCAGCTGCCCCACCAGAGCGGCAAGAGCATCGGCGCGCGCGCCACCCAATCGCCGGGCACGCGTTCCGGAACCGTGTTGGCCTGATACACGGACGAGACGACGCTGTACGGCTTGAGGATGCTGACGATGGGCACGAACCACCAGATCACGGCGTCGAGCGTCGTCAGACGCACGGTAGAGCCGAGCGCGAGCGTGTTCGCGACCGCGCGCCTGAGCCAGAACAAGAAGACGACACCGGCCGAACAGAAGACGGCGACGTTCAGGAGCGAGCCGAGCCCCGCCGAGAGCTCGTAACCGACCTCCGATTCGCGCGCGAACACGGCGACGTACGCCCGAGCGCCGGCCACGAACGCTTGGGTCGAAGCGGCCGCGGCGATGCCCAGCGTGGCCGCGAGCGCGAGCGTCCGCCCCGATCGATACGCCGCCATGACGGCGGGGATGCTAACAGAGTTCTCGGCTCGTCAGCGCACGGGTTCGCTCGGCACTTCGCTGATCATGATCGGCGGAAGCATGAACGGGTCCCAAGCGGGTGTGAGGTTCGAGAACTGGATGCCCATGCCGCTGCCGTCGTTCGTGGCGAGGCGGTTCTGGTTCCAGATGTAGAGGGCCGGATAGGTGTCGACCTCTCCCGACGTGTTATCGACGACGATCGCGGCGAGCCAGAGCTGCGACGAGTCCTGGAGGCCGGCGAAATCGCTCGCGGACGAGAGCGGCAGTTGGAACTGCATCGCGAATTCGTCGCCGTATTTGCGCGCCGACGAGAAGATCAAGAAGTAGTACGTCTTCCCGTGGGCGCTGAAGGCGTCGGGCGACCACTTCGGCCAGCTGTTGATGATGCCGCGCTGCACGTTGTCCCCGGTGCACGCGTTCGGATCGTTCGCCGCGAGCGCGACGGGCGTGCCGCCGCCCGCGGGAACCACCATGACCTTGCCGAAGCGGTTGTAGTACGGGCCGTCCGGCGAGGAGCCGCCGGGCTTCGGCGCCTGCGTGAAGGCGATCCACTTGTCGTCGGCCGAAAACGACGGGTAGTACTCGAGGAGGCTCGGATCGGAAGCGCCCATCAGCGGCATGCCCGTTCCGCCCTGCTTGTTGTTGTAGGGCACGACCTTCACGTCGGCGGTCGTCGCCGTGTAGTCGGGGTGCCCGTCGGGCGAGTAGTCCGTCGTCACGTACGCGATCTTCGTGCCGTCGTGGCTCCACGCGGGCGAAACGGCACTCGCCGTGTCCCCCGTCGCGATGAGACCCCAATCGGTGCCCTTCGCCGCCGCGACGGCATTTTGGCGATCGGTGAGCGCTTGGCCGTAGTCGGGATTGTCGGTCACGGCGACGTTGATGGTCGCCTTCGCTTCCATGTTGAACCACGCGAGCTGATGCGTGCCGAGCTTGTCCGGGTTGTTCGGATCGCTGTAGATGTCGCCGAACCACGCGTCCGAGCGCGCCTTGCCGGACTTGGTCTTCACGCCGTAGCTCGTGACGAGGATGCGATCGCCCGTCATCCAGTGGGCCTTCGACATCGTCTGCGTGCCGAGCCACGGCTGCTTCAAAAGCGCGCTCGCGCCGGACGTGAGCCACGACGGGATTTGCCCCTGCTGCCCCGCCGTGATCGACGCGACGGCTTTCGCCCACGGCCAATCGTCCGTGAACACGACCGCGGTGCCGTCCGGCGTCGACGCGTGACAGCCGATGCAGCGCACCTCACCGTCCGTGAAGCCCGCGAGCTTCGGGTTGTCGTAGTAGCCGCGGAGCACGGAGCCGTCCTCGCCCATCTGCCCGCTCCACTTGAGATCGGACAGCGTGAGCGCCTCGGCGACGCCTTCGTCACCCACGGCGAAGCCGAGCAATTTGCTCGAATCGGGCGTCACCATCGCGGAATTCACGGTCCAAAACACCATGCTGCCGCTCGCAACGACCGGCGCGACGTTGAAGTCGCCCGACACGCCGACCGGCGTACCCGGCGACGCCGAATTCACGCCGCGCACCGTGACCGTGAAGGGCGCACCCGCGCCGTTGTTCGCGGCGCCGTTGCCCGCGGCCGGCACGTTGTCCATGCCGGGCGTGCCCATGCCCGCCCAAATCTCCTTCGGCAGGTACCACGTCGTGCTCTTCGTGTACGCGACGAGGTCGTTCGCTTCCGCCGCGTTGTGGATGCGGATCTCGAAGAGATCGGCGCCGGTCGCGGTGAACTTGAAGCGCGGGCGCAGCCAGTTCGCGGGGATCATCATGCCCGGCGTCGAGCTCGTCGAGAGCTGCGGCTCCTGCAGACAGAAACTGCCGGACGTGAAATTTTTCGGATCGCCGAACATCGACGCCGCGTTCGTCGGAACGCCGTCGCCCATGATGGGCGCCGCGGGGAAATCCGTGCATTGGCCGGAGCCGCACGTCGGGTGCGTGATCGACGGATTCGAGGGGTCGTCGTTCGGGACGACCGGAGTGCCCATCATGCCCGTGGAAATGGTTCCACCCGAGCCGCTCACGCCGACGACGACGTTGCCCGTGCCGCCGTTGTTCGTCCCGCTCGTCCCGCCGGGCGTGCCCGTGACCGATGTGCCACCGGTTCCACCCGAGGCGGGCCCCTCGATACCGTTGCTGGTGTTCGGCGTGGCGGAGCAGGCGCCGACGGCGGCGACTCCGAGTGCAAGACCGGCCAGGTTCGTGAGCGTGCGGTACTTCATGTCCAAGTTCCCGGGAGTATGACACGGGCGTGGCCGAGATCAGCAAGACCCGCGGATGACGCAGCGCTGCAAGAAGGCTCTCGCACTGGAAGACGCGTGTAGCGCTTAAACCCGAGGGGTATGGTGGGGATTAGAGCGGTTTTCATCGCCGCGTGGCAGGTGAAAGTGATGAAAACCGCTCTAGCGGCCGCGAAGCGGCCGAGAGGGAGGACTCCACGAAGCGGAGGGGCGCAGCCGCGCCCCGCACAACAGACTCGGCCAATTGGGCCCCGCTCCCAATTTTATGCGCTCCGCGACACTGCTTCTCGCTCGCGACCTGGGGCTGCCAACGGAGTAGGCGCACGGGTTGAGACACCGGCGCTTCACTCGGCTTCGAGTCACTCCGTATCGAGCGGCAGTCCGAGTGCGCGGCGTGCCACGCGCGCGAACACCGGCGCGGCGACCGTCGCACCCGTCACGTCCGACGGCGCCGACACGCTCACGAGCACGACGTAGCGCGGCCGTTCGACGGGCACGATGCCGACGAAGTTCGCGCCATGATCGCCGAGATCGCCCGTGCCCGTCTTGCCCGCGACGCGGACGCCCGCAATACGCGCAAGCTTCCCCGTCGCGCGTTCGCCCGCGACGGCGCCTTCGAGCATCGAGAGCACGCGCGTGGCCGTGACCGCGCCGACGACGCGCGCCGGGCGCGCCCCCGCCGCGGCGTCCGTGCCGCCCCGCGCGAGCACGGCGTAGGCCCGAGCGAGAGCGAGCGGCGTCACGCCGAAGCCGAGACCGAAGCTCGCGATCGCGCCCTTCAAGCTGTGCGCTTCGAGATCGCGCGGCGCCGGCAGACGAAAGCGCGCCATGCCGCTCGCGAAGCGCGCGGGCCCGAGCGCGTCGAAGATGCGCGACGCCCCAATGTTCGACGAAACGGCGAGAATCTCGGCCGCATCGAGCGAGCCGTAAGGGGCGGCGTCCGTCAGGGTTTGCTCGCCGTAGCTGCGGCGCCCGTCGCCGCAATCGAAGCGCTGCTCGGGGGTGATCGCGCCGGCGTCGAGCGCGAGCGCGACGAGGAGCGGTTTCAGGGTCGATGCGGGGAGCAGCAATCGTTCGGGGTGGTCGTCCGTGAGTGCGAGCGTGCTTCCGGTCTCCGCATCGAGCATCACGATCACGACGCGCTCGGCAGCGAACGCCGCGCGCACGCGCGTCGCTTCCTCGGTCACGATGCCTTGCAGGCGTGAGTCGCTCGGCTGCTCGGGGTGCTCCGCGGGCGCGGCGGGGGCGCGTCCGGCGAGCGCGAGCAGCACGACCGCGACGACGGACGCAGCGGAGACCGCGGCGGCCACCGGTCGCGCGAGCCGACGACGCGGAGCACCGCGCTCGAGCAGCACCTCCACGCGCCGCGCGAGCTCCGACGGACGACCCGCCATCGCGAGGCCCGGCGCCGGCAGCGTCACGGCGCGCGCGACGGCGAGCAGGTGCTCGGCGTAGCTCGACGCCCGCACCCCGGCCCGAAGCACGTCCTCGTCGGCGGCGAACTCGCACTCGCGCCGGAGCTGCCGGAGGGCGAGCCACGCGAGCGGCTGAAACCAGTGGAGCGCACACGCGAGCTGTCCGACGAAGAGCGCGAGGCCGTCGCGCCTCCGCACGTGCGCGAGCTCGTGCAACAGGATCGTGCGGCGCCGCTCGTCGCTCCAGCCCCGCGAAGCGGGCGGCAACAGAATGCGCGGCGCGAAGAGCCCGACGACGACCGGCGTGTCCACCGCTTCACTCACGCTCACGGTCGCATCGACGCGTTCGGCCTTCCGCACCCAGCGCCGGATGCGCGCGAGACCGAGCGCGAGCCGGAGCAAGAGCAGCGCGGCCCCGGAAAGCCAGACGAAGACGAGCACCCGCCAGACCTCGGCCGTGCCCGCGTGTGAAGGAGTGGAGACCGCGAGCGACGGCGCGACGCCGTGCGGCACCGGTCCGACGAGCGCCTCGGCGACGATGCGCACCGTCGCGTTCACCGGGACGACACGCGCGAGCGGGCGCCAGGCGACGGCGAGATCCACGAAGGGCAGCCCGAGCACCGCGCCGAACGCGAGCAACAAACCGAGCCGGCGCGTCGTGGCGGAGCTCCGGCGGAGCACGGCGACGACCGCGAGCGCACTCCCGAAGCAGAGCGCCGCCCGCAAGGCCAGCGAAACGGCGGCGGCCGGACCCATGCTCACCGCCCCTCCTTGCGTGCTCGCTCGACGATTTCCGCCAGGCGATCGAGCTCCTCGGGCGCGAGCCGCGCGCGCGAATTCTCGACCAGCGCGAGCATCGTCTGTTCGACCGAGCCGTCGAAGAACGTCGAGACCAGGTGCGAGAGCGCGCGACGCCGCGCCTCGCCGCGCGGCACGGCGGGGAAATAGACGTAGCGGGTGCCTTCGCTCTTGTGCTTCAGGTGGCCGCGCTCCTCCAAAAGGCGCATCAGCGCGCGCACGGCCGAATAACTCGGCGGCTCCGCGAGCTCGGCGAGCACCTCCTGCGCGGTCGCGCGACCGTGCTTGTAGACGATGTCCATGATCTCGCGCTCACGGCGCGTGAGAGGCGGCTTCGCCATGCGCGAGCGAGCATGCCCGAGGTGCTAAGAATTTAGCAAGACCTATCTGCTAATTTTTTAGCAGATAGCGCCGAGCGCGAAAATCATCGCACTTCCACGAGCTCGAACTCGGCCTCGGCGGCGATGTACGGCACGTAGCGGAAGTCCCGGATGGCGCGCACGCGACCGCCGTCGAACTCGAGCAAAATGAAGTACGCCGGCGCGCTCGAACCCGCCACGTACGCCGCGAACGCGAGCCGCCCCTCGAGGCGCACGACGCGCAACGCGACGTCCTGTTTCGCGTAGTTCGTGAAGTAGACGCCCACTTGCGCGCCGCGCCGCTGCGATTTCGACACGAGGTCGAGCTCGCAGTCGTCGCCCACGAGCGCGCGAAGGCCGTCCCAGTCGCGCGCGTTGAAGAGCGCGGCGTAACGCTCGAGCTCGGCGTGCGTCGCCGGCTCGGCGCGCTCCCCGGCGCCCGCTCGTTCGAGGAGTTTCGCGCGCCCGCGCGACAGTGCGGCTTTGACGGCCATGACGCTGGTCCCCATCGTTTCGGCGGTTTCCTCGAGCGAATGCCCGAGCACGTCTTTCAAAATCACGGCGCTCCGCTGCGAGAGCGGGAGCGTGAGAAAGCGCGCGAGCGCGGCGCGCACCACGAGCGGATCGGGCTTGTCGTCGACCGCGACGAGCTCCTCCACCTCGATCTCCGCGTCGCGGTACTTCGTGGCGTGGCGCTTCAAGAAGTCGAGCGCGGTGTTGTGCGCGATGCGAAAGAGCCACGGCCGGAGCGCGGGCACCTCGTTCGTCTGGCTCAGCGCGTAGAGCGCCTTCGCGAGCGTCTCCTGCACGATGTCCTCGCCCTCGATCACCGAACCCGTGAGCCGCGCGCAGTAGCGGTGGAGCTCGGGCCGCACGGCCGCGACCAGGCCGAGGAATGCCTCGCGCGCAGCCGACAGCGCGGGCGGCGCGGCGGTCACGCGGACGCGCTCGCTTCGGCCGCGCGCTTGAGATCGGCCGCGTAGCGCTCGAAGACGGGCGCGAAATCGGGCAAGGAGCCTCGGACGAGCGGCAGCATCAGCCCCGAAAACTCTTCCGTCATCGAGAACCGCGTGCCGCCGTCAGCGCTCGGCGCGAGCGTGAACGTGCGAACGCCAGCGAACATCGGCGCCATGCCGTCACGCCACACCATCGAGCGCTCCGCGTCGAGCCGCGCGACCTTCGGCTTGAAAATGCGCCCGGGCGCGCTCGGGACCTCGAGCTTCAGCGTGCTGCCCAGGGCGATCGCTCCTTCGATGCGCGTCACGGTCGAGTTCCATTGCGGAAAGCCGGCCGCGTCCGTCAAGAGCGCCCACACGGCCCGCGGCTGCGCGTGAATCGTCGCGCGAACGGCGCAGCGCATGCGAAACGTCCGGCTCGTCTTCTCCGCCTTGATCGGCTCCGTCACGCCTCCACTCCCCCCGCAGCGAACCAAGGCACGCCGTACGACCCGACGACGGTGAGCTCGCTCAGGACCGGCGGCTCGACGCAGCGGGCCTTGATGTTTGCCTGAAATGCCTGGAAAGCCGGCAGCGTGTTGAGTGGATTTTGCCCCGGCAACTCGAGCGTCGCGTAGTGAAGGAAAGTGACACCGTCCGGCATGCGGAACGTGGTGTAGCGGAAGCCGTCCGGCTGGGTTCGAGCGAGCTCCTCGAAGACGGCCCGCACGAGGCGTGCGTTGGTTTCGGCCTCGGCTTCCAAAGTCTTGTAACGGACGAGTACGGTGCGCATGGGGTGCCTCCTCTGTGATAACGACCGGCCCGGTCAAAAGGATGCGCGCGCTCCCATTTTCTTCGTTCGACGGGACGGCGCGGCGAATCGAGGCTAAAAGTGCGGTCGTTCATGCGTTTCCTTGGCTTTTTGTTGTTGGCGCTCGCCGCGTCGGCGTGCGGCGAAGGGTCGAAGGCGGCGAGCCCCGGGCCCGGCACGAGCGCGAGCGACGCGCCGCTCTCCGTCCTCGTGTTTTCGAAGACGGCCGCGTACCGGCACGACTCGATCCCGGACGGCATCGCGGCGCTCATGAGCGCGAGCACGGACGCCGGCTACACGATGACGGCGAGCGAGGACTCGAGTCTCTTCACGGACGACGGCCTCGCTCCGCTCGACGTGGTCGTCTTCCTTTCCACGACGGGCGACATCCTCGACGACGACCAGCAGGCCGCGTTCGAGCGCTTCATCATGAGCGGCAAGGGTTTCGTCGGCATCCACTCCGCGAGTGACACCGAATACGACTGGGCCTTTTACGGCGGCCTCGTGGGCGCTTACTTTCGCGAGCACCCCGACATCCAACAAGCGACGCTCGACGTCGAGGATGCGAGTCACCCGACGATGCTCGGCATCCCTTCGCCGTGGACGCGGACCGACGAGTGGTACGCGTTTCAGAGCAACCCGCGACCGAACGTGGACGTGCTCATGACGCTCGACGAGTCGAGCTACATGCCCGGCACGGCGACGATGGGCGACGACCATCCGATCACGTGGTGCCACGACTACGAAGGCGGCCGCGCGTTTTACACGGCGCTCGGCCACACGAGCGAGAGTTACTCCGATCCGATCTTCGTCGGCCTCCTCACGCGCGCGATTCAATGGGCGGGCGGGCGCCTCTGAAGCGCGCAGGCGCGCGCTAAACGACCGGATCGCTCTGCGAGTAAAACGCCTGGACACGCGAGATCGGGCGCCGTTTCACGCCGATCTCGCCGCCGGTCGGGCCGCCGTCGGCGTCGGTGTTGCCGTCGATGCTCACGAGCTCGTCGGGGGTGGTCTCGAGCACGAGGCACATGTGCATGCCCGCGCCGTTCAGGAACGCGACGTCACCCGCGACGGGCGCCGTCGTCGGCTTGAGGATCGCGGCGATGCCGCTGCCGAGGTGCCAGCTCTTGCAGGCGACGCCCGCCGATTTGAGCGCCCAGAGCGCGAAGATGCCGCACCACGACGGCAGCTCGAGGCTCGCTTGCCGGACGCTCGCCTTGAGCGCCGCGGTGTAGGCGTCGCCGAACGAGACCGAGAAGTACTCGTCGAGCCGATCGGCGCCGACGCGGGTACGCAGCCCGCCGTCCGGCGGCGTGACCGCCTCCTTCGCGCTCACCTGCCCGATCTGCGAGAGCGCCACGCAGACGGCGCCGAGACGCGTGCCGTTCACCGGCTGCGCGGACGCCGCTTGCGCCGACAAGAAGTCGGTCATGCGCGCGAGCCGCTCGTCGATCTGCGCGCGTTCGGCTCCGACCAGGCCGGTGGACGCGCCGGTCGCGACGTTCTGAGCGAGGGCTCGCACGGCCGCGAGCGCCGACGCCGCGTCCCCAGCCTGGACGGCGACCGGGGGCACGAGCGCCTGCGGAATGAGCGCGAGCTCCGCCCAATCGACGAGGCCGTTTTCCCCACCCGCCGCGTTGCCGAGCTCGAACACACGCGCCGCTGCCCTCGTGTCACCCATGAAAGGGGCCGTAACACGCGCCGGCGCGTCACGACGATGGTTGATTGTTTAGACGGGCCGGCGCGGTAGGCTGCGGCGCTTTTCGAGCCCTCGATGAAATCGCCCCAGGCTTCCCTGCTCCCGATCTTCCTCATCGTTGCCGTCGACGTGCTCGCGCTGACGATCATGCTGCCGCTCTTGCCGTTTTACGCGGAGCACTTCGGCGCGAGCCCTTCGATCGTCGGCGTCCTCGTCGGCACCTACGCGCTCTGCCAACTCGTCGCCGGGCCCGTCCTCGGGCAAATCTCCGATCGCGTCGGGCGGAAGCCCGTGCTCGCCGTGAGTCAGATCGGAACCTGCGCGGGTCTCTTGCTCTTGGCCTGGGCGCCGAACCTCGCGCTCGTCTTCGTCGCGCGCGTCCTCGACGGGCTCACCGCCGGCAACCTCTCGACCGCGCAAGCCTACATCGCCGACACGACGCCGCCCAAAGAGCGGGCGCGCGCGTTCGCGCTCATCGGCATCGCGTTCGGCATCGGCTTTCTCGTGGGCCCGGGCGCCTCCGGCTACCTCGCGAGCCATTTCGGCTTTCGGATGCCCATCTTCGGCGCAGCCGGACTCTCGTTCTTGAGCATCCTCGGCACCACGTTTCTCTTGCCGAATCCGTCCGCGGAGGTGCACCAGCCGCAGCCCGAAGGCGGCCCGGCGGCTCCGGGCGGACGGCGCCTGCGCGTGCTCGATTGGGGCGCGTACGTCGGTTACTTCCGGCGCCCGGTGCTCGGCGCGCTGCTCTTCGAGTTCTTCCTCTTCACGCTCGCGTTCGCGATGTTCACTTCGGGCGCGGCTCTCTTCGCGGAACGCCGCTACACGGTGCACGGCGTGCCCTTCGGCCCGAAAGAGGTCGGCTACATTTTCATGTACTCGGGCTTCATGGGCATCATCGTGCAGGGGTCCTTGCGCCAGGGCGCGCTCGTGCGCGCGGTGCGCGAGCCGCGCCTCGTGCTCTTCGGGTTCGCGGCCGCGGCCGCGGGTTACGCCGTCCTCGGCGCGAGCTACGGCGTCGGCTCGCTCGTGCTCGCGGCGACCATCGCTTCGTTCGGCACGGGCGTGCTCCGGCCGGTCCTCACGAGCCTCATCACGCAGCACGTCGATCGGCACGAGCAAGGCGTCGTGCTCGGCTTGAACCAGTCGCTCCAGTCCGTCTCGCAAATCGTGGGTCCGGTCGTCGCCGGCGCGCTCATCGACCGCCGGCTCCTCACGACGTGGGCGCTCGTCGCCGCGGCGATCTTGCTCGTGGGCGTCTTTTCGAGCGCTCGCGCCCTCGCCGACCGCTGAGGGCGGAGGGCCGACGCGCGGGCCCTCACCTTTACGGCGCCGGCCGCGGATCGGATCGGCGAGAACGCCGAAAATCCCGCGCGGGAGCGGCCCCGGCGGAGCCCGCAAATCCGCCTGCACGAGTTCCCCGTAAGGTCAGTGTGTCGTTCTTGGCGCTGACCTTGCCGGTCGCCGACGATTGTCGCGACGAAGAGCTCGTCGCGCGCATGGCCCGCAGCGATCGCGCGGCCTTGAGCCTGCTCTACGCGCGCCACGCGCCCCGTTTGCTCGCGCGGGTGCGGCAAGTCTTGGGTGACCCGAGCGAGGCCGAAGACGTGCTGCACGATACGTTCCTCGAAGCCTGGCGCCGTGCGGCCGACTATTGCCCCGAGCGCGGCTCGGTCGCCGCGTGGCTCGCCGTCCGCGCGCGAAGTCGCGCCCTCGACCGCCGGCGCCGGCCCTCGCGACGCGATCTCTCGCTCGCGCCGGAAGTCTTCGAGGAGACGGTGACGCGCCGCGTGACCCGCGACGAGCCGCGCCACGCCGAGGACCGCGGGCGCCTCGCAGCCGCTCTCGCCGCCGTGTCGGCGGAAGAACGGGAGGTGCTCGTGCTCGGCTACTTCGCGGGCCTGAGCTCGAGCGAGATCGCGCACGAGCTCACGATCCCGATCGGCACCGTGAAGTCGCGCGTGCGGAGCGCGCTTGCTAAGCTTCGTGGATGGTTCGCCGGTCCCCTGGACGCGACGTGATGGACGACCGAAGCGTACTCCCCGATTTCGTGCGCGAAGCGCTGGACGAGGCCGACGCGGCGGTGCCCGACGGCGACGCGGTCGACGCGCTCGCATCGCTCGGCGCGGACGCGGCGCTCTTGCCGACCGGCGCGGCCCGCCTGATGGCGGCCGTCTCGGCGCTGCCGACGCGTTACGCGCCGTTCTACGACAAGCTCGGCGAACTCTGGGATCTCGACGAAGCCGGCGTCGTGCGCGAGCTCACGCGCGCGGCGGAGCCGACGGCTTGGCGGCGCCGGGGCTTGCCCGGCGTCCGTTCGCTCGCCGTCGCGGCCGGACCACGGCTCGCCGGCGCACGCGCGCGCCTCACGCGCTTCGAGCCGGGCCTCGTCTTTCCGCGCCATCGCCACGCCGGGCGCGAAGCAACGCTCGTCCTCGAGGGCAGCTACTGCGACGAGAGCGGCCGCCGCACCTCCGCGGGTGATCGGCGGGACATGCTGCCCGGGACCACGCACTCCGTGCGCGTCGACAGCGCCGAGCCGTGCATTCTCGCGTCCGTCGATTTCGGCCTCGAGTTCACGGGGCCCGTGATGCGACTGTTGACGGCGTTCTCACGCAAAAAGCGCTGACGCCCGCGAGAACGCGCCACGAGCGCGGACGACGCGACTTGATAAGCTCGCGCGCATGTCGAACGAAGCCGACTCCGTCGCCGTCCGCGTGCTCCGCGGCGCCCACGAAGACGCGGTGCACTCGGCGTCCGTCGCGGTCGTCGACGCACGCGGCGAGCTCGTGCACGCTCACGGCGATCCGGCACGCCCCGTCGTCATCCGTTCCGCGGCGAAACCTTTTCAGGCGCTGCCGCTCGTCGCCACCGGCGCCGCCGACGCGCTCGGCCTCGGCCCGCACGAGCTTGCTCTCGCGAGCTCTTCTCACAACGGCAGCGACCTCCACGTCGCGGGCGTTCGGCGCCTGCTCGCGCTCGCGGGCGTCGGGCCGGAGGCCCTGCGTTGCGGCGCGCACCTGCCCATCGAGCTCCGCCTTCGCGGCGCCTACCCCACGCACGGCGAAGACAAGGATCCGCTCCGCCACAACTGTTCGGGCAAGCACGCGGGGTTCCTCGCGCTCGCCCGGCAGCTCGGAGCGGCCCCGGACTCCTATTTGGATCCCGACGGCGCCGTCCAGATCGCCGTGCGACGGGCCATCGAAGACGCGTGCGAGCTCGCCGCGGGCTCGCTCGTCGCGGCCCTCGACGGCTGCAGCGCGCCGACGTACGCCATGCCGCTCGTCGCGCTTGCCGTCGGCTTCAAGAACCTCGCGCTCGGCCGAGCCGCGGACGCGACCGAAAGCCGGGCTCTCACGCGGGTGCGCGACGCGATGCAGGCCGCGCCGCTGCTCGTGTCCGGCGAAGGCCGCTTCGACTACGATTTGGCGCGCTCTTTCCCGGACAACGTCGTGAACAAAGGCGGCGCCGAAGCCGTCCTCGGCCTCGGTTTTCGCGATCCTCCGCTCGGCATCGCGCTCAAGGTGCACGACGGCGGTGAGCGCGCGCTCGCCCCGCTCGCGGTCGCCGTGTTGCGCGAGCTCGGCCTCGTGCCGGACCTCGCGCGGGTGCCGCTCCTCGCGCGGCATGAGCGCCCCGCCCTCCGTAATTACGCCGGCCTCCTCGTCGGAGAGATCCGCGCGCGTGTGACGCTCCGCTGAGCCCGCGGCTGCTTCGCAGCCAAAATCTTGCACTTTCGAGCGCCGGGTTGTTATGCGGGGAAACGCTGCCCGAGGAGGATCGGACGGCATTCGAGGAGCAAGCACCGTGAGGATCTACGGCCTACTGACGACTTTCCCGCTCGCACTCGCGCTCACCACGCCGGCCCAAGCCCAAATCCAAAGCCTACCGTCGCAAACCGCGACACCGAAGCCCACCACCGACGACAGCGGCTTCGTGGCACCGGACGGCCAGCTCGGCGCCGGTCTCACCTTCGACGACGCGCAGCGGGGTCGCGTCTACGGCGACATCGCGCTCATGCACAAAGAGCCGGGCGGCGGCACGCACTTCACGAGCCTGACGTTCTTGCTCGGCGGCGCCTTCAAAGTGATCCCGTCGCTCGAAATCGAGGCTTTCTTGCCGTTCGGCTGGGTCCAAGGCGGCGGCGGAGGCGGCGGCAATCAGGACGCCGCCGCGGTCGCCAACGCGCACGTCGGAGCGAGCTATCTCACGCGGGGCGACCACTGGCGCCTCAAAATCGGCGGTGCCGTCGAATGGGGTCCGTGGGCGCACGATCTCTCGATCGTCCCGACGGCGGCCCTCACGGCGGGTTACGCCGCGTGGGGTGGTCAAGATCGCGGACTCTGGGCGCCCGACACCTTCACCATCGTCGCGCCGGCTCGCTTCGAGTACGGCGACACGTTCGTCGCCACCGCCGACGCCTCGATCGGCTTGCACATCCCGACCAACGGCGGCGACACCGAGCTCTCGCTCCAGATAGCGCCGGGCTTCGGCTACTACGTGACCGACGCGCTCATCGTCGGCGCCCGCTTCCCGTTCGCATGGGTTCCGACCGCCGACGGCGACAACACGTTCGTCTCCGAAGAGCCGTATTTGCGTTACAACTTCGGCCCCGCGTACGTGAGCACGCGCGTGACGGTGAACCTCGACCAGCCGTTCGGCTTCGGCTTCGACAGCGTCGGCTTCTGGGCCTGGCACGTCGCGGGCGGCGCTTCGTTCTAGTTTGCCGCGCGCGCGAGTCGCGAGGCGAGCTCCGCGCGTCGCCTCGCGATCAAGCCGAGCTCGCCCGCGTTCGCGCTGAGCGACGCGGCACGCGCGTAGGACGCGTCCGCTTCGACGAGCCGGCCGAGGCGTGCGAGCAAATCGGCCCGAACGGCGTGGTAGAGATGATAGCCGTCGAGCTCGAGCGCCTCGACCGACGCGAGCGCCTGCGCGGGCGAGCCGAGCTCGGCGACGGCCACGGCGCGATTGAGCGCCACGATGGGCGTCGGCGTGAGCGCGTAAAGCTGGTCGTAAAGCGCGACGATTTGCTGCCACGCCGTCATGGCCGCGCGCGGCGCGTCGCTGTGAACGGCGTTGATGGCAGCCTGGATTTGATACGGCCCGGGCCGATTCGCGACCAGGCAGCGGCGCACGAGCGCTTGCCCTTCGGCGACGAGCGCCGCGTCCCAGCGTGAGCGATCCTGCTCGCCGAGCGGCACGAGCGCGCCGTCCGCGGCCGTTCGCGCCGCGCGCCGCGACTCGATGAGCAGGAGCAGCGCGAGCAAGCCGACCGCTTCGTGCTCGTCGGGCATGAGCTCGACCAGGTGTCGCGCGAGCCGCACGGCTTCACGCGTGAGATCGGTGCGGCCGAGCTCGGGGCCGCTCGACGCCACGTAGCCCTCGTTGAACACGAAGTAGACCACCGCGAGCACCCAGCGTAAGCGCTCGCCGAGCTCCTCGGGCGCGGGCACGCGGTACGGGATCTTGGCGTCCCGGATCTTGTTTTTCGCGCGGACGAGCCGCTGCGCCATCGTCGCTTCGGGCACCAGGAACGCGCGCGCGATCTCGCGCGTCTCGAGCCCGGCCACGAGCCGCAGCGTGAGCGCGACCTGCACGTTCGGCGCGAGCGCCGGGTGGCAGCAGGTGAACATGAGGCGCAACTGATCGTCGAGCACGGGACCCTCGTCGGCGGCGTCGGGCTCGTCCGGCCCGAACAGGCGCACGCTCTCGCGCTGCCGCTCGTCGCGCGAGGCCTCGCGCCGCACTCGATCGAGCGCGGCGCGCAGTGCCGTCGTGATGATCCAGCCGGGCGGGCTCGCGGGCAGCCCTTCACGCGGCCAGTGGTCGAGCGCTTGCACGAACGCTTCCTGCACCATCTCTTCCGCGAGGCCGAGGTCGCCGAAGCGACGCGCGAGCGTGGCGACGGCGCGGCCCGAGCATTCGCGAAAGACGCGCTCGACCTCGAGTGCAGGAAGCGTCGCAGCCATCGCGCTCGCTCAGGCGGCCGGCTCTTGAAACGGCCGCACCTCGACCGGGCGCCCGCACGCGACGGTCGCCTTCGACGCCCATTTGAGCGCGGCGTCGAGATCCTTGCATTTGATGACCCAGAAGCCGCCGATCTGCTCCTTCGCTTCCGAAAACGGCCCGTCCGTGAACAGGATCTCGTCGTTCTTCGCGCGCACCACGGTGGCGCTCGACGCCGGATGCAGCCCGCCGCCGAACACCCAGGCGCCCTCGCGCTGAATCACTTTGTTCAGCGCATCGACGTCCGCGTACATCTTCTGAATCACTTCGGGGCTCGGGAGCGCTTCGCCTTCGACGCCGTAGACGGACAATAGATACTGGTTCATCTGATTTTCTCCTCGTTGACGTTAGCCTTCGACCCCTGAACGAACGGCAGGACCGCCCGATCGACACGCGGCCCGGATTTTTTCGAAGCGCGCGTCGATTTTCCCGAACCGCAATAATTTCGCTCAGTTCCGCAAACAACCCGGCGTCACAGCAGCACCCCGGCCACGCAAGCCACCAGGTTCGTCGCGAGAAACCCGCCGAGCATCGCGCGAAACGAGAGCCGCGAGAGGTCGCTGCGCCGCCCGGGCGCGAGGCTCGAGTAGCCGCCGATCTGCACGCCGATGCTCCCGAAGTTCGCGAAGCCGCAGAGCGCGTACGTCGTGACGAGGCGCCCGCGCTCGCTCAGCCAATGCGGATCGCGCGCGAGCATCTCACTCAGGCGCGAGTACGCGACGAACTCGTTCAGAACCGTCTTTTGCCCGAGCAAGCTCCCGATCTTGGTCACGTCCCCGCTCGGCACGCCGAGGAGCCACGCGAGCGGCGAGAACACCCAGCCGAGGAGCTCCTCGAGCGTCAACGGCACGCCGAACAAGCGCAGGCCGAGCCAACCGAAGACCGCGTTCGCGAACGCGGTGAACGCGAGAAAGACGAGCAGCATCGCGGCCACGTTGGCGGCGAGCTTCAGGCCGTCCGTCGCCCCGGCGGCGATGGCGTCGAGCGCGTTGGCGGTCGTCTTCGGGATCGCGACGCGGAGCTCGCCGCCGGTCGCCGTGGGCTCGACCTCGGGCAGCATCAACTTTGCCACGACCAGCGACGCCGGCGCGCTCATCACGCTGCACGCAATGAGATGCCCCGCGATCCCCGGCACCGCGGCGCTCAGCATGGCGACGTACGCCGCGAGCACGCCGCCCGCGGTCGTCGCGAAGCCGGCCACCATGCACGCGTTGAGCTCGGACAGCGTCATGCTCTCGAGGTACGGCCGGATCGCGAGCGGCGCCTCGGTCTGCCCGACGAACACGTCCGCGACGGTCGAGAAGCTCTCGGCGCCGCTCACGGCGAGCCAGCGCGCGAGCGCGCGCCCGAGCCGCTCGATGACGAGCGGCAACACGCCGTAGTGATAGAGGAGCGACATCAGCGCGGAGAAGAACAGAATCGTGGGCAAGACCTGCACGGCGAACACGAAGCCGAACGCGCGTTCGTCCGCGAGCTTGCCGAACACGAAGACCGCCCCGTCGTGGCTGTACGCGAGCAGGCGCTCGACGCCGGTGTTCGCGAGATCGAAGAGGCCGCGCACCGGCGTGCGCAAGACGAGCACGCCGATGGCGACGAGCAAGAGCACGCCCGTCCCGACCGTGCGCCGGTTCACCGCGTGGCGTCGATCCGCCGGGCAGAGCGCGAACGCCAGCGCGAGCATCGCGAACGCGCCAACGACACTGATCAGACGCTCGGGCACCGCCGAGCGATGATACACCGCGCTCAGCGCGACCGCGGCGGCAACGAGGAGATCCGGTCCGAGCGGTGGGCGTGGTGCCGCGCGTAGAGCGACTCGACGCGCGCGCGGATCCGCTCGGTTTCGGCTTGGCGCCACGGCCAGGGGTGTTGCCGTTCGAGCCCGGCGAAGAGCTCGAGCGCCTCCTCGAGCGCGGCATCGTCGAGGCCGCCCGAGCGCGCGTCGACGGCTTCGGCGCCGAGCAAGAGGGAGTGACCGAGAGCGCGCGCGTAGTCGGGCTCCGTGGGGTGGCGGGCCCGCATCGAGCGCGCCAGCTCGACCGAGAGCCGCGCGTAGTGCGCGAAGGCGTCGGCGTTCCCGGCCTTGGCGAGCACGCCGAGCGCGCGGGTCGCCGCGCGCCACAACGCAAAAAACTCCGCGTAGGAAGCGCCGGCATCATCGAACCGTTCGGCGAGGAGACTCGCCGCGCGGTTGAACGCGTCCGCCGCGCGGAGCGATTGCCGCCTGAGCGCGAAACGCTCGCCCCGGAGCGCGAGCAGCTGCGCCGCCGCGAAACGATCCGCGTCGGGGACGGCGCCGCCGCCTTCGAGGGTCGCGGCGATGCGATCCCGTCGCTCTCGAGCCCGAGCCGCGGCGCGCAGCGGACGCTCCCGATACGCCGAGAGCAGCGCGCGCCGCTCGAGCGCCGTCCGGCAAGCCGCGAGTCGTGGACAGGCGGCGAGCACGCGGTCGAGACGATCGCACCGGCTCTGCCAGAGCGTCACGCTCGGCACGTCTTCGCGCCCGAGGCGCGCGCTCAAACGCAGGTCGAGCTCCGTGGCTTCCTCGTCGACTTTCGAGGCGTCACCCGCGCGCGTGTGCCGAAAAAGCCCGACCGTCGCGCCCGTTTCGACGAGCTCGCCCAACGACGGGAGCTCCTGCGACGCTGCCGCGAACGCCGCGTCCTGCGCCTCGGCGCCGCCGAGCTTGACCGAGAGGACGAGCGGCTCCTCGCCGAGCTCGCTGCCGTCGTGGTGCGCGGTCATGACGAGCTCACGAGCGCCCCACGTCACGCGCGCGTCGACGCGCGGCTTCACGCGCGCGAAGAAGTCCGCGGCGGCTCTCTCTTCGAACCGGTGGCGTGCGGCCCAGGTGCCGCCCTCGAGGTACGGCGCGAGCATGAAGCGCGCCGCGCCGAGCGGCGGAGCGAGCTCGAGGACGAGCTCGAGCACCGAAGCGTCCTCCGCGGGCCACGTGTCGTGATCGACGGCGAGCTCGAGGTGACCGAGCGGTTCCCCCCAAACCCGCCCGAGCCGTTCGCACACCGCCGGGAACGCAGCTTCGGCTTTTCTGCGCGCGTTCTGCTCGTCCTCTGAGGCCAAAACGTCCACGTCTTGCCAGAAAATGCCGTGAGCCGACCAGGCTACGGCCGAGCGGCCCGACCGTCCGTAGTCATTTCGCAAGTCACGAGCCCGGGCGGCACGTGAGCCCGCGCGGGCTTATCGTTCCCGTCTCGAAAGGAGACTCGCGATGCAAACACGAAAGCTCGGAAGCTTGACCGTGTCCGCGCTCGGCCTCGGCTGCATGGGGATGAGCGACTTTTACGGAGGGCGTGACGACGCGGAGTCGATCGCGACGATCGACCGCGCGCTCGAGCTCGGCATCACGCTGCTCGACACCGCGGAAGCGTACGGCCCGTTCACGAACGAGGAGCTCGTCGGCCGAGCGCTCCGCGGGCGCGCGCGCGATCGCGTGGTCGTCGCCACGAAGTTCGGCATCGTCCGCGGCCCGCGGCCGGAGGATCGCGGTCTCAACGGCAAGCCCGAGCAAGTGCGGCGCTCGGTCGACGGCAGTCTGTATCGGCTGCGCACCGACTACATCGATCTCTACCAATACCATCGCGTCGATCCGCACACGCCGATCGAAGACACCGTCGGTGCGCTCGGCGAGCTCGTGCGCGCCGGCAAGGTCCGCGCGATCGGGCTCTCCGAAGTCAGCGCGGCGACGCTGCGCAAAGCCCACGCCGTGCACCCGATCACGAGCGTGCAGTCCGAGTACTCGCTCTGGACGCGCGATCCGGAAACGGACGGCGTACTCGACACGTGCGCCGAGCTCGGCGTCGGCTTTCTCGCGTACAGCCCGCTCGGTCGCGGTTTCTTGACGGGCCAGATCAAGCGCTTCGAAGACTTCACGCCCGACGACTACCGCCGCTTCTCGCCGCGCTTTCAGGGCGACAACTTCAAGAAGAACCTCGAGCTCGTGACGCGCGTGACCGAGCTCGCAGCATCGCTCTCCGTGTCGGCCTCCGAAATTGCGCTCGCATGGCTCCTCGCGCGACGCCCGTTCGTCGTGCCGATCCCGGGCACCAAGCGCCGGAAGTACCTCGAGGAGAACGTGAGAGCCGCGACCTTGACGCTCGGCGACAAGCACGTTGCCGAGCTCGAAGCGGCCTTCCCCGTCGGCGCGGCCTCGGGCCTCCGTTACCCGGAAGCGATGATGTCGAGCCTCGGCCGCTGAGGCTGCGATCAGCTGCTGCGCTGCCGGGCATTCTGCAATGAAGGCCGGCGACCGGTGGAAATGCCGGCAAAAGCGCGCGCAGGAGCGAACGCATGAGCAGAAAACCATTCGAACGCCGGCGTGCGCCGACACGCGCACACGCGCGCCACGCCCTGCACAAGAGGCCGAGTGAGCCGACGTTCGCGTGCCTGCGGGCCGTAGGGTTCGTGCTGCTCGTCGCCGCCTGCGGCGGCAATTCACGCCGTGAAGTCTCCGAGCTCGGGAACGGCGGCAGTGGCACCACGCTCGACGTGAATACCGGCGGCACCGGCGGCGACGTCGGTTCGTCGGGCACCGGTGGTACCGGCGGCGACATCGGTTCGTCGGGCACCGGCGGCAACGCGACGACTTCCACCGGCGGGACCGGCGGTGGAACCTCGGCGAGCGGCGGCACCGGCGGCGACGTGAGCTCCAGCACGGGCGGACTCGGCGGTGATTGCGGCACGAGCGGCACGGGCGGCAGCGTGAATCAATGTCCCTCCGAAGCAGGGGCCGGAGAGCTCGGCACCGGTGGCGCAACGAGCGCGGGTGGTCGCGGAGGCTCCGGCTCCGGCGCGCGCGACGGCTCGGGCGCGAACGACGGCTCCGAAGCGGGCGCTACTGCGGAGGCGACCGGCGGCAACGGCGCGTCCGGGAGCGGCGGGACGTCTCCCATCACGAGCTGCACCGATCAGTTCGACTTTCTCGGCACGTGGACCGGCAACGTTCTCGATTTCTATTTCAACCCGCAGGCGCCGGCGACGCTCGAGCTCGTTGCCGACTCGAAGGGCAACATCACCGGCAAGTTCACGGTCGGCACGGGAGACCCGCCGCCGCCACCCGAAGGCGCCGACGTCGCCTACCCGCCCGGGTATTGGAACAGGACGACCATCGACGCCATCAACCTCGTTCCCCCGCCGTGGCCCGGCTTTCCGTACACCATTCAACGTGGCGCCGGCTGCGACAGCGTGTTCCGTTTTTCCATAGCGAGCACGGAAATCTGGGAGAGCTGGTGTGAGCTCCAGACTCCGGTGTACACGCCCGACTTCGGGTGGAGCTGCACGCTGCAAGGCGGCGGCGACGAAACCCAGGACACGTGCACCGTAGACCCCAACGAGGGCGATCCGGCGACGTATCCACCCTGGAAATGCGCCGCGTGCGGCGCCCGTGGCGAGGGCGGCGTGTGCCAATGCGACGCCAACGGCTGCACGGCAAACTCGACCGCCACGCAAACGTACGATCTCACCTTCGCGCTCTCCGACGGGGATTCGATCCTGAGCGGCCCCGATCCCGACGAGTCGTGCAGCGAGTGCACGGTACGCCTTGAGAAGCAGTAACGCCGAGCCGCCTCCGCTGCGAACGACGACTCGCGCGTCTCAGCCGGCGGGCACGGCGGGCAAGGGCGCTTCGTGCGTGTACTGCGCGAGCGCCGGCGTGAGCCACGCGATGCAGAGCACGGCGAGCACGCACCCGACGCCGCCCGAAGCCACCGAAAAGACGGGGCCCCACGCCTGCGCTACGACTCCCGCTTCGAGCTCGCCGAGTTGCGGGCCGCCCATGAAGAAAATCATGTTCACGCTCGTCATGCGCCCGCGCATCTCGTCGGGCGTCATGAGCTGGCGAATCACGTTCCGTAGCACCGTGCTCACCATGTCCGCCGCGCCCGCGAGAAACAGGAAGAAGAAGCTCAGCCAGAACACGCGCGACAGGCCGAAGCAGGTCGTGACGAGCCCGTACGTGGCTGCGGCCAGGATGAGCACGCGACCGCGCCGGCGAATGCGCTCGATGGCCTCGACCATGAGGACGCTCGCCGACACGGCGCCCACTGCGGACGCCGCGCTCAAGACGCCGTAACCGTGGGCGCCGACGTGCAGGATGTCTTGCGCGTAGAGCGGCAAGAGCGCGGTGGCGGACGCGAAGAACGTCGCGAAGAAGTCGAGCAGCATCGACGACCGAATGAGCGGCCGCCCGAACACGAACCGCACGCCGTCCCAGGCCGCGCGCAGCGTGACCGCGGCCCGGCCCGAGGTTTCACGCACGGGCACGTCCCGCATCATGAAGAGCGAGAGCAGGAGCACCCCGAAGCTCGCCGCGTCGACCACGTAAACGGCGCCGACACCCGCGACGGCGATGATGACCCCGGCGATGAGCGGCCCCGTCACCGATGCGGCCTGAAACAAGATGCTATTTAGGCTGATCGCGTTCGGCAGGTGCTCGCGCGGGACGAGCGTCGGGAAAAAAGAGTTTCGCGCGGGGTTGTCGAAGACGCCTCCGGCGGCGCTCAGTGCCGCGAGCGCGTACACGATCCCCACGCGATGCACGCCGGTCAGCGTCACGAGCGCGAGGGTGGACGAGACGACGAGCATGAACGAGTTCGTCACGTAGAGCAGGCGACGACGATCGAACGCGTCGGCGACGACGCCCGCGACGAGCGCGCCGAGGACGATCGGCACCACGCGGACGAGCCCCACCCCGCCGAGCGCAATCGCCTTCTCGGACGGCGGCACGAGCAGCGAGACGTGCCATAGAATCGCCGCTTGGCGCATCATCGACCCCGCCATCGAGATGAACGTCCCGAACCAGAGCAGCCTGAAATTGCGATGCTTGAGGGCTATCAGCGGCGACGAGCGATCGCTCTCCACGCCTTTGATCTAGCGCGACTGCGCGCCACGTAACCCCGCTCGAGCGGCGCGCCGCCTTCGACCGGCCGCTCAGGCGCACCGCGACGGCTGAGCGAACCCGCGTGGAACCTCCGGCCCGGGAATAGCTTCTCCTGGCCGCCCGTTGACACGACAACCGACCGTACGCATGTGAGGCGTGCCGTGGACAACGAGACCCAGGTCCATTTCGTCGAGAACGGAAGCGAGCTCACGGCCGTCGAGATCGGCCATAGGGGGCGCTCGCCTTTCATCGGGAAGCTCCACCGCGTGCTCTTCGCACTCGGGATCGTCGTTTCGACGTATCAGGTGCGCGCCCTCGGCCGCGGCCTCGTCGAGCGCATCGTCATCCAGCGGCGTGACGGCTCCGCGGTGAGCGGTGAGCTCGTCGCGCAGACGCGCGCGGCCGTGCTCCCCATCGCCCTCGAAGAGCAAGGCTAGCCACTCGCCGCGCCGCGAGGCGGTGTACGCAACGCACCTACACGCTACGCGCTTTTCCGCGTACGGCGGTTTGCAGTCCGAGTGCGTCGACGAACCGGGACGAACGCCGGCAAGCGCGTGTCCGGCTCGAAACACCCTCGTGGGTGTGACGCCACAGCGAACGCCCGCGTAACAACGCCGGAGCGGCGACCGACGGCGCTCGCTCGCCGTGAACGGGCCGAAAAGATGCTGATTTCCGGGGCATGGGCCAACTTCAGTGCGACAAGAACGGAGTTTTTGGGGGTGGCACGCGTGGTGCAGAAAGGTACGGCCACGGTCGCCACGCATGTCCTCGCTACGCTTCGGCTTCACCCCCTTCGGTCTCCGCACCCCGAGCCCGCCCCCGAGCGGCTGGACCACGTCGTCCGCACCCGTCGCGCGCAAGCGGCCGCGCTGGGTCGCCGGCGCCGCGGCGCTCGCGCTGACGGGCGCCCTCGGGTCTTGGTTCGCGGTGCGCACGGTGCCCTGGTTCGGGCCGTTCGTGGCGGACAGCTTGCGCTCGGTCGTCGGCGGCGAGCGTGTGACGGAGCTCGAGGAAGCGGTGGCCGACGTCGAGGATCACGTCGAAAAGGTGACGACCGACGGCAAGGCGCGGAGCCTGAACGACGCGACACCCGCGGCGCTCCTCGTCGCGCAGCCCGAAGCCGCCGCGACGCTCGCGCTCGAGCACCGTCCGGCCGACGTGACCGCGCCCTATGCCGGCGTCGCGGCCGAAGGTGACGGCAGCTGGACACCCGTGCCCACGCGCGCCGGCGGCACGCCCGCGGTGTTCCGCACGATGCTCCACCCGGACGCCGACCGCTCGTACGCCGAGCTCTTCGTGTTCGCGCTCGATCTGTCGCGGCTCGAGGTGCACGCCGAAGCCGGCAGCATCGAACCGAAGAACCCCGACGGCGCGGAGACGAGCGGGCGGCCCGGCGTCGTGCCCGAAAACGAGCGCGGCACGCTCGTCGCGGCGTTCAACGGCGGTTTCAAGGCCGAGCACGGCCAATTCGGGATGATGGTCGACGGTCGCGAGCTCCTCGCGCCGAAGCCGCTCTCGTGCACCATCGCGTCGACCTCGGACGGCGCGCTCACGATCGCGCCCTGGAACGAGCTCAAGGACGGCGCCGATCAGTTTTCGTGGTGGCGCCAGACGCCCGGCTGCATGCTCGAAAATGGCGTGCTGCACCCCGGGTTGCGCTCGCCCGACACGAAGAACTGGGGCGCGACCATCGACGGCAACACCGTGATTCGGCGCTCCGCGGTCGGGCTCGGGCCGGACGGCAAGACGCTCTTCGTCGGCATCAGCAATTCGACGACCGCGCGCGCCATGGCGCTCGGCATGAAGCAGGCGGGCGCGACGAACGTCGCGCAGCTCGACGTGAACTTCTCGTTCCCGCGTTTTCTCGTGTACGAAGAGGCGACGAACGGCAAGCTCACGGCGCTCGGCGCGGTGAAGGGTTTGCTCTACGAGCCCGACGAGTACCTCGGGCACTCTTCGACGCGCGACTTCTTCTACGTGACGGCGCGCTGAGCGGCGGTGCGCACGGACGGACCCGCTGGCAGCACGCGCCGCGCGGGGCCGTGACCTGGAACCAACCCTACTTTTTCGCGCTTCCCGTGCGCACGCGTTCGGCGAAGTACCACTCGTGCCGGCCGATGTCGGTGCAACCGTAGGCGCGATCGGTCCAATATTCCTCGCCGTAATCGTGCGTGCTCACGTCGCTCACGATGGTCGCGCCGGCCGCGCGGGCTCGCGCGCAGTGCGCGTCGATGTCGTCGACGTAGACGAAGACTTTCTGCGTGTTCGCGCCGCCGAGCTCGGTCGGCGCGTGCGTGTTCGGGCGATCGGCGCGCGGCGCGTCGCTCACCATGAACACGGCGTCACCGAAGACGAGCTCGGAGTGCATGATTTTGCCGTCCTTGCCGTCGACGCGCAGGCGCACCTCGAAGCCGAACGCTTTGCAAAGCCAATCGATCGCCTCCGACGCGCGCTCGTAAAAGAGGGACGAGGACGCGCGAGGCCAGCCGGGCGGAGTCGGTTTCATGCCCGAAGCTCAGCACGATTCCGGACCGCGACGAAGGCGGAAACGCTCACCGCCGGCGTCTCCCGGGCTCGCAAAATCAGGGCCACCCGCTAGCCGCCGTACGCTTCGTCTTGCTCGATGCGCGAGAGCACCCAGTCGAATTCGCCGCTCACGACGCGGGCGTGGCAATACTCGCAGTTGCCGGCCATGGCGATGCGGAGCGGCGCGCCGCACGACGGGCACGCGGGTTCCGCGCGCGGACGGCCGCGCACGCCGTGGCCGCGCACGAGCGTCCAGTATTCGCTGTACGGGCGCTCGCGACTCTTGCTGCCGCGAAGCAGGCGCCCGTCGTCGGACACCGTGTAATCGAGGCCCGTCGCGAACACGCGTAGCGTGACGGCGTCGTAGACGGCGTCCGCCATCACGTCGACGAGCTCGATGTTCAGGATGCGCGCGTTTTCGGTGACGTTCCGCGCGTGGGACGCGACGTACACGTCAATCCAATAACCGAAGTATTGAAATAGATTGTCCGTGACGAAGGGACGCACGCGCGCGAGATCGAGGTTCGACCAGCCGAGCTGGAGCTCGTTGAAGACGAGGCCGACGCGAGCGGTGAGCGCACCCGGATCGGTCGCCGGATCGCGCGCGGTGAGCTCGGCCATGCGCGCGTCGACGCCCGGCGCGACGAGCGTCGGGAGCGCATTGCCGCTTTCGGGCACGTCGGTCGTCACCGCGGGCGGCTGGTTTTCCGTCGTGACGCGCTCGATGCGCTCGACGAGCCAATCGAGCCGGCCTCCGCCGACCTCTTGGTGGCAATAGGCGCACGTGGTGCCCCGCATACCCTCGAGCGGAGCGCCGCAGTTCGGGCAATCGAGCTTGCGCGTGCGTCCCGGCGGCCGCGAACGCGCCGTCCGCGCGCGACTGACCACGAAGCGATCGCAGACGTAGTAACGCTGCGCCGTCTGACCCCGCACTTCGGTGAGGTTCGCTTCGAGCTCGAGCGTGACGAACGTGCGCTCGGGGCCGAGCTCGACGTCGAGGTAGCGCATGGCGCCGATGACGACGCCTTCGACGCGCTCGAGCGCGGGATCGTAGAGCTGTTGCAGGACCGCGGGATTCAGGAACGCCGCCAAACGACCGACGCCGCCGCGCGCGCGGCTCACCTGGATTTCGGCGTAGAGCGCGTAGACGAAGTCCTCGAACAAGACGAGCGAGAAGCCGGGGTCGGCCTCGACCAGCTGCGTGAGCTCGCGCCGCGCCGATTGCGCGCGGGTCGGCGCTTCGACGCGCGCCGGAGCGCCGCCGATCGACCAATCGGGGGCGCTGCTCCGGCGGCGATTGTTGACCACGGCCCAGCCGACGATGCCGGCCACGACCACGAGGCCGAGCGGCGGGTACCGAAAGCAGAGCAACACGAGCTCGAGCACGAGCCCCGAGTCGACGTTGCCGCCGCCGCCCCCGCTCGGGCCGGAGCTCGGCGAGTAGTAGTGGGTGCTGCTCCCGCTCGAATGGCTGCTGCTGCCGCGGTACGACTCGCCGCCGCCTGGGCGCGCGGCGGTGTTCGCCGCGAGGGCGACGAACACCGCCGCGAGGAGCGCGCACGCGCGAACGCGATTCAAGCGACGTCGTCGCACAGCTCGTTCTCGTCGTCGGGACGGCGCGGCAACACGGCGCCGCACGCGGGGCCGAGCCGGTTCAGGGCGGTCAGAAAAGCCTCGAAATCGAGCTCGGCCACGGCGGCCGCGAGCGCGCTCTGGATCGCCGCGAGCGGCCCCGAGACGGCGGACGCCGGAACGCCGCTGTCCGGCACGAGCACCGCCGTGCGCTCAAACAGCGCGATGTACGCGAGGATACCGCTGCGATCGCGCGTCTTTTCGATGCCGAGGGCGCCGAACGCCGCGCGGGCGGCGCGTTCCGCGGCGCGCTCGCGACTGCGCTTCGGCGTGAGGGCGCGCTCGAGGCTCGGCACCGCGGCGCACACGCAGGCGCCGAGCACGACGGCGAGAAGCACGTCGAGCGGCATCGTGCGCACGTCGTAAACGCGAGGACTGAACCACATGACGGCGAGGCCGGCGGCGCCGCAAAGCAAGCCGAACCCCGCGCACGTCGCGTAGTGACGCTCGGCGCGACGCCGCACTGCGATGACGAGCTCGACCGCCGTCTGCGCTTCGACCGCGCGCACGGTGTCCGCTGCCCGCTTCTTGGCGGCCGGCTCGAGGAACGCGCGCTCGCTCATGCGACGACGAGCATACGACCCCGGCCGCGCGTGCGCGCGAGCTTTTTTCGGCCGCACGCGCCCATGCGAAGCCCGAACCCCGACTCCGAACCTCAGGCCGTTCGCGCTCGGTTCTCGGCCGGCCTCACGCTTTCGGGCGTGCCCGCTTCGAGCCTATGCCCGGTGATGAGGCGCGAGCCGCGCTGGTAGGTGAAGTACGACCACGCCCAGTCGATCAGCACGAGCACGCGGTTCCGAAAATCCATCAAGTAGACGATGTGCAAAAGGAGCCACGCAATCCACGCCGCGAAGCCCGACAAGCGAAGCTTGCCCATGCGCGCGACTGCTCGGCTCCGCCCGATCGTCGCCATGATGCCCTTGTCCACGTACTCGAACGCTTCCGTCGTGGGCGTGTGACTCACGGTCGCGGCGATCTTCTTCGCGACGAAGCGCCCCTGCTGCATCGCCACGGGGCTCACGCCGGGAAGCTCGTGAGCTTCCCCCGCGGGCTTGAACGCCGACACGTCGCCGATGCAAAAAACTTCGGGATGGCCGGGCAGGCTGCAATCTTGCTCGACGACCACGCGTCCCTGCCGATCCACCGGCACGCCGAGCGTCGCCCCGAGCGGCGACGCGCGCACACCCGCCGCCCAGAGCACGGTCGACGCTTCGATGCGCTCGCCGCCCGCGTCGACGCCGCGCGCGTCGATGTTCGTCACGCGCGTTTTCGTGCGGAGCTCGACGCCCATGGCACGCAGACTGCGCGCCGCGCGCTCGGAGAGCTCGGGATCGAACGCCGCGAGCACGCGCTCCGAGCCCTCGACCAAGACGACGCGCGTCGAGTCGGGCCGAATGCTGCGAAAATCACGCGCCAGCACGAACGTCGCGAGCTCGGCGATCGCCCCCGCGAGCTCGACGCCCGTCGGCCCGCCGCCGATCACGACGAACGTGAGGTGCCGCCGGCGTTCCACCTCGTCCCCTTCGCGCTCGGCGGCCTCGAAGGCGAGCAGCACGCGCCGCCGGATCTCGACCGCGTCGTCCAGATCCTTCAAGCCGGGCGCGACCTTCGCCCACTCGTCATGGCCGAAATAGCCGTTTTGCGAGCCGGTCGCGAGCACGAGAAACTCGTAATCGAGCGGCGGCGTTTCCCGCGTGTACACGCGCCGCGCGGCCAGATCGACGCGAGTCACCTCGGCGAGGAGCACGCGCGCGTTCGTTTGCTTGCGGAGCAGACTGCGCGTCGGCGACGCAATTTCAGCCGGCGCGAGGCCCGCCATCGCGACTTGATAGAGCAGCGGCGTGAACAGAAAATGATTCGAGCGGTCGACCAGCGTCACGTGCACGTCGGCGTGCTTCAGCGCCCTGGTCACGGCAAGCCCGCCGAACCCGCCGCCGACCACGACCACGTGCCGCCTGAGCTTCACGCGAGAAAACATAAGGCTTGCCACCCCGCGCGGCCAGAGGCGCACCCCACCGGCCGGGGCAGCAGTACAAACCGATCCCATCGGTCGACGGGCCGACGCGACCGCCACCGAGCACGACTTCTGCTACGCTCGCCGCGCTGCCCCGGGCGGGTAGCTCAGCGGTAGAGCGCTGGCCTTACAAGCC
>DATJXW010000230.1:0-16158 GCA_035499895.1 Polyangiaceae bacterium
GGCGTACCGCTCGCCCCTCCGGCGCCCGGCAAGACGAGCGCGAGGGCGCGCGAGTCCGCCGAGCGAGCGTACGAGGCGGGGCAAGCGGACGGCGGCGAGCACGAACCCTCGCCGCGCCGGAGTCGAGCGACCAAGCGGGCGCTCGCGAAAGAGCCGAAGAGAACGGTTTCGCGGGCCGCGTTGTCCCGGCAGGCCAAGAGCGCCGGGACCCGCCGCCGCGCCGCGGCTCGTACGAGCCGCTGAGTCACGCCATCGCTCCAGCGCATGGAGCGAGCGAGGAGAAAACATCATGGCCGATTCACGCAATCAGAACATCACCCAGCCGACGACGAGCGAGGTTCAGCGCCCGACGCAAGCGTCGCCGCTCTCGCTCATGAACCGAATGATGCGGGACATGGACCGCCTCTTCGACGATTTCGGCTCCGGTCGCGCCTTCTGGCCGCGCGACATGGAACGGACGAGCTCCGGCGCGAATTTCACGCCGAAGGTCGACGTGTTCGAACGGGACGGTAAGCTCACCGTCCACGCCGATTTGCCCGGGATGAAGCAGGAGGACGTGAAGGTGACGCTCGAGGAGAGCATGCTCACCATCGCGGGTGAGCGGACGCACCAACACGAGCACGAGAAAGACGGCGTCTACCGCTGTGAGCGCGAGTACGGCTCGTTCAACCGGCGCGTCGCGCTGCCCGAAGGCGTGAACCCCGACAGCATCCAGGCGTCGTTCGAGCAAGGCGTGCTCGAAGTGACGATGCCGGTGCCGCCCCAGCAAGCGTCCAAGGCTCGCTCCATTCCCATCGGGAAGAAGGCGACCAGCCCGACGAACGTGACGCATTGAGTCGGCCGCGGGGGTTCCGACTGCCGCGCCGCCCGCCTCCGTGCGCGGGCGACGCGGTATAGTCGGAGCCATGTCGATGCTCTCGGGCCCTTGGACGCGGAGACGCGTGACGCTCACGCTTCTCGGCGGCTTGGGAGCGCTCGGGGTGCTGTCGGTGGTCGGCGCCCACGTGCTCTACCCGAGTGATCGCACGCCGGAGGGCGCCTATTACCGCGTCGTCATCGCCGTGAACCGCGGCGAGCCGGCGCGCTTTTTCGCCTACCTCGAGACGCCGGCCGAGCACGCCTGTTACACGATCCGCGACTACCGGCGTCGCGCGCGCGAGCGCGTTCTCGCGGCGTACCCCGAGCCCGAGCGCAGCGAGCTCGCCCAAAAACACGTCGAGGAAGCGACGGCGGCGGACGGCTCCGACGTCTTCGCGCTCTACGCCAAGCGGCTCGGCTTCGTGGATCGGCTGCGCAAGGATCTCTCGGGCGTCGCGCGCGTCGAAATCCACGGCGAGCGCGCCACGGTCGAGACGGCGCGCGGCACGCGCTACCCGTTTCGGCGGCGCCCGGAAAACGGCATTTGGGGACTCACGCTGTTCACGGCCGTGCTCGAGGCCGAGGCCGAGCGCGCCGCGCGCGACTGCGCGCTGATCGAGCGGGCCGCGGCCGACTACGAGCGCGCGCGCGCCGCGGGCGAGTGAGTCGAGCTCAGGCGCGCGCCGGGCCGCGGCGAACCTCGAGCACCTTGAGCACCGTCGCGAAGAGCTCGGCGAGCGTCTCGTAGAAGCCGCCGTCTTGCGAGCCGGCGGGCAACACCGTGATTCCGAGCGGCTGCGGGCCGCAGGTGAGCGGCATCACGAACACGGAGCGGTGCCGCAGATTTTCGAAGTGCGGCGGGACGAGCGCGTGCCCGTCGAACGCGACCATCTGCGGCTGCAGCGTCGTCGCGTCGAACCCGAAGGCGAGCTTGAGCTGACTCAGCGGCGAACTCGCTCCGGGCGTGAGCACGAGCTCGGAGACGGCGCACTCGTGAATCTCGAAGCTCGGCAGGTGCTCGGCGAGCGCCGTCGAAAGGTACGCTTGCGGACCGAACATCTTGGTGTGCAGGACGCGCGCGAGGCGCGTGAGCCGCTCGTACACGACTTCTTTTCCGACGAGCCGCATGCGCGTGCAAAATTCGTCGGCGAAGCGGCGTCCCGCGTCGAACTCGGTCGAGCCCGACGCGGCCACGTCGCGCAGGATCGGCTCGAGCGCGAAAGCGAAGGTGCCCGGCTCGCCGTGGAGCTCGGCCTCGAGCGCGCTGCGCAGCACCGCGCGCGTGGACGCGTCGCCCGCGCCCGAGCGATCCACCGACTCCTCCGGCAGGACGAAGCGGCTCGTCGGCACGCAGCCGCAGGAGCGCCGGAGCACGAGCTCCGTCTCGAGGGTCGTCGCGTGGTTCACGCTCTTGCCCGCGAGCACGTCGAGCAAGAGCTCCGCGCCGGCGCGCCCGAGCTCCTCGAGCGGCTGGCGCACGGTCGTGAGCGGGGGACTGTGCACGCGCGCCGGCGTGATGTCGTCGAAGCCGACCACCGCCACCTGATCCGGCACCGAAATGCGCCGGCGCACGAGCTCGTCGACCGCGCCGAACGCCATGTAGTCGTTGCAGGCGACGACCGCGTCGATCTCCCCGATCGGGACCTGGCGCCGATCGAAGAGCTCGCGGATCGCGCGCGCGCCGCTTTCGGTCGTGAAGTCGCCGTCGAGCACGAGGCGCGGGTCGAGCGCGATGCCGTACTTCGCGAGCGTGCGCTCGTAGGAGACGAGGCGCTGCTGAGCCTCTTGATTGAGCTCCGCGCCCTTGATGAACGCGATGCGACGATGCCCGTGGTGATCGATGAGATGCACCATGAGCTGCGTGATGCCGGCCGCGTCGTCGATGCTGACGCTCGGCACGCGCTCCGCCGGACCGATGCTGCACACCGGTAAGCCGCGCGCGAGCGCCCAATCCTCCGTGCCGCTCACGCCCGCGAAGGGACTGACGACGCTCGTGAGGCACAGGATTGCGTCCGCGTTCGAGGGATGGACGAGATCGAAGAGCGTCGCGCGCGCGCGGTGCTCGGGGTCGGGATCGCCGAGTCCGGAGCCGGCGAAGCACACGACCGAACCGCCGCGCTCCTCGACGGCGGCGCGCACGCCGCGCCAGATGTCCCACTCGTAAGCATTGTTCATGTACGCCGCGAGAAAAGCGATGCGTGGCCCGGCGTTCCGAGCGGCGTCCGCCCGCGCGTGCTTGCGTGCGGGCCGGGGCTCAAGACTCATGACCGAAGCATACGCTGCCTCGGGTTCGTCGACGGGTCGCTCAGCGCTTCTTCACGTCCGCGTAGCTCTTGCCGGCGGGTGCGCCCGTGTCGACGGGCAGCGCCTTCTGCGTCCAACCCGGATTCGGTCGTCCGAAGGCGTCGCGGGCACCCGCGAAGCCGGCGACCATGTCGGCAATCGACGTGTAGCCCGCCGCCTCGAGCATCGCGGCGGCGCGGCGCGACCGAGCGCCCGTTTTGCAGCCGATGACGAGCTTTGCATCCTTGGGAAACGCCCGCTCCATCACCGTCATGAAATCGGCGTTCGGTTCGAGACCACCTGGGCCCATGTTGGAGAGCGGTACGTTCACCGCGCCCGCGGGGTGGCCGGCCTCGAACTCGGGCTCGGAGCGCACATCGACGTACGTGTGACCCTCCGCCATCAATGCTTGCGCTTCTTCGGGCGTCACCGCTTTGGCCATGTGGGAAGTGGGAAGCTAATCACGCTGCCGCGCTCGAGCAACCAAGGTCGAACAGCCGGCCTAAGCAAAACCCTCACCCAGCGCGGGAAAATGCGATGTTCACCCGAGTGAGTGACCTTTCGCCCGGAACGGTGCGGCTCGTCCCGCTCGGCGGCCTCGGCCGCATCGGGATGAACTGCCTCGCGGTCGAGCAGGCCGACGGCATTCTCGTCGTCGACTGCGGTATCGGCTTTCCGGAGGACAGCCTCGGGATCGACGTGCTCCACCCGGACTTCACGTGGCTCGTGGAGCGCGCGGAGCGCGTGCGCGGCGTCTTTCTGACGCACGGGCACGAGGACCACGTCGGCGCGCTGCCTTACTTGCTCGAGGAGCTCGACGTGCCCATTTGGGGACCGCCTCACGCGCTCGCCGTCGCGAGAAAGCGCCTGCTCGAGCACGACTACGGCCCCGACGAGCTCGACCTTCGCGTCGCCGAAGTCGGCCGCTCGCATCGGGTCGGTGCGTTCGAGGTCGAGCCCGTGCGCGTCACGCACTCGATCGTGGAAGCGTCGGCGCTGCGGATCGCGACCGCTTCCGGCACGCTCTTGCACACCGGCGACTTCAATCTCGATCCGGATCCGCCCGACGGCGAACCGACGGACGAAGCACGCCTCGCGCGCATCGGCGACGAGGGCGTCGCGCTCATGCTGAGCGACAGCACGAACAGCGAGGTTCCCGAGCGCTTCGGCTCCGAACGCAGCGTCGCCGAGGCCGTCGAGGCGCTCGTCGCCGCCGCGCCGAGCGCGGTGCTCGTCGCCATGTTCGCGAGCAACGTGCAGCGGCTCATCACGTTCGGGGCGCTCGCGCACAAACTCGGGCGCAAGGTGCTCGTGCTCGGCCGAAGCCTCGAGAGTCAGGTGCAGATTGCGACCGAGCTGCGGCGGCTGCGCTGGCCGAGCGACCTCTTGCTCGACGCCGAGCGGGCGCGCAGCTACCCGCGCGAGCGGCTGCTCGTGCTCGCGGGCGGCACGCAGGCCGAGCCGAATTCGGCCATGCGCCGGCTGTCGCTCGGTCAGCACCCGGCGTTCGCGCTCGCCCCGGGCGACACCGTGATCCTCTCGAGCCGCGTCATCCCCGGCAACGAGCGGGCGGTGTTCGAGATGCAGAACGACCTCTTGCGGCTCGGCGTGCTGCTCAAAAATCGCGTCACCGATCCGGGAGTGCACACGAGCGGACACGCCGGCCGGAGCGAGCAGAAACGCATGCTCGAGCTCGTCAGGCCGCGTTGCTTCTTGCCGGTGCACGGCACGCTGGCGCACCTGCGCCGGCACGCGGCGCTCGCGGAGGAGCTCGGCGTGTCTCAGGTCAAGGTCGTGGAGGACGGCGTGCCCGTGCTCTGTGACGGGGGCACGCTCGGCACCGAAGCGCGCGTGCAGCAGAGGCGCATCGCGGTCGCCATGGGCGGCGAGCCGCTCGACGAGGCGACGCTCCGGGAGCGCGCCGAGCTCGCGCGGAGCGGCGTCGTGGTCGTCGCGCTCACGCTCGATCGCGATCGCGAGAGCGTCTCGCCGCCGCGCGCCGCCGCTCGCGGCGTGCCGGCGTTGAACACGGCGGCGCTCCGCGCGCTCGAGCGTGAAACGGCGCGCGCGCTCGACGTGTACCGCGAGGGTCGGGGGCTTTCGCTCGAGGAGTTCGTGCGCCGCGCGGTGCGCCGCAAGGTCGAGGAGCTTTCGGGCACGCGTGCGGTGATCGAGATCCTCGTGCTCGAAGCCGACTGAGGGCGGCGCTCAGGTTTCGAGCGCGCGCTCGCCGAGATCGGTGCCGCACGTCAGACACTTCTTCGGCACGCGGTCCTTCAAGTAGACCTCGCCGCACTGGGGGCAAAGCCGCGCGTCGCGCTCGAAAGCGATGGTCTTGCCGCTCGCCGCGCAGCTCCGGCCGGCGACTTGCGGCGCCTCCACCGTGAGCACCTCGCCGTCGTCTTCGCGGGGCGAGGGCAGGCCTTCGATGGCGCCGCGTTTCACGTCCATCGCCTCGGGGACCCGGCGCGTGCCTTCGGCGAGGATGCGCGCGACCGCCTTCGGGTGCGCGGCAATCGTGATCGAGCTCGTGCTCTCCTTGCCCTCCAAGAAGAGCTTGCCCTTGTCGGCGTAGACGCGTTTGAGGTCGCACCAACCGATGCGCTCGAGCTCGCTGCCGCGTTCGATGGCGATGCCCAAATCGCCGACGCGCACGGGCAGCGTGCCGAGGTCGCCGAGCGAGACGGCGCCGACGAGCGCGCAGGCGCCGATGCCGACCAGGTAGACGGCATAGGCGTGCGGGTTGTCGAAGATCCAGCGGTCGTAGGCGCCTGCGCCGAGCAGCGCGGCCCCGAGCGCGCCGACCCCCACGGCGACCTTGGACGCGTAAGTCTGCTCACCGACGTAGCGGTGTTCCTTGCGCGTGCGCTTCGAGGACTTCTTTTTCTTCTTCTTGGAACCCTGAACCTCGGCCATGGCGGGCCGAGTCAATACCACGATCCAGGAAGCTCGGAAAAAGCCCCCGGCCTGTGCGCGAAGCAGGCACTTCGTGGCACTCTTTGGCGGGGCTTTGCATGGTTTCGGTTCGCCCGGCGCTCTACGCACTGCCCGTTGCAACGGTGGCGGTGGTCGCGCTCGCCCTCGTGACGGGGGGTGCGGCGCGGCCGGTGCGCGTCGCGCGCGTTTGGGGCGGCCCGACGACGGCCGAGCGCGTGAGCCTGCGCGCCGAGGTCTTCGACCTGCTCGAGGATCGCGGCGCGGTGCACGAGACGCCGGTGACGACCGGCGAGGTTGCGCTCGCCCTCCGCGCGCCCGGGTTCGAAGCCGTGCGCCGGGCGGCGCTCGACCCGGACGGCGGCGCCGAGGTGAGCTTCGAGCCGCCGCTCGCCGCGCGTCCGCTCGAGCTCGCGGTGACTCAGGCGGGTCGCGACGTCGCCCGGGGTCGCGTCGAGCTCGCGGCGGCGCCGTGGGATCGTGCGGCGCGCAGGCGCGGCGGCTGGGCCGTCGCCCGCGCCGGGGACTTCGAGGTGCGCGTCGCCCCCGAACGCGGCGCTCTCGCCGTGCCGTTCGAGGAGCGGCTCGAGTTCGGCGTGACGCGCGGCGGCGACGCCGTCTCGGATCTCCGTGTCCACGCGAGCGGCGCCGGGGCCCGGCTGCGCCCCACCGACGCCGTGACCGACGCGCGCGGCCGTGCGAGCTTCGCGATCGCGCCCGAAGAGCACGCCGTGAACGTGACGTTCGAGCTCGCGGGCGCGAGCGGCGAGGCGCGCGCGTCGTTCGCGTTGCCCGTCGTCCCGGGCGCGATGCGCGCCAAAAAGCAGGGCTCCATGCTGCTCATCGAGTCGCCGGTGCCGCGCGACGTCGCCTACTTCGCGCTCGTCACGCCCGAAGAGCGGCTGTTCGGCGGGCGCGTGACGCTCGTGCCGGACGCGCGCGGGCGCAGCGTCGCGCGTGTGCCGTTGCCGTCGCCGCCGCCCGGCGTCGCCGAAGAGTACGCCGTCGTCGCGAGCGAGCCGGATCTCCGGAGCACGGCGGCGGTGGGCTGGCCGCTCGAGCCGGAGGCGGACGGCGAGCCGCAACGAACCTTCGACGCCGTCGAGGCGCTCCTGCTCGACGGCAGGCCGCGCGCGCTCTTGCGCGAGGCACGCCGTCGAGCGCGCGTGCGCTGGGTCATCGGCGCGTTCTCGGCCGCGGCGCTCGCGATCGAGCTCTTGCTCTTGGTCGCATTCACCCGGCGGAGCGACCGCGAGCTCGACGCGCACCTCGCCGACGCGGGCGTGACGGCGGACGAGGCGCGGAGGCTCGCGCCGAAACGCTCGCCCGCGATCATCGTCGCGCTGCTCGCCGTGGCGCTCGGGTTCTTGGTGGTGGCGCTGATCGGCGTCTTGCGGATCGAGTGAGTGGAACGGCGCGCGACGCCGGCGTTCACACGGAGCGCGACGGCGGTCGCCTCCAAAAAATCCTCGGATTTCAGGCTGCGGAGTCGCGCGCCGGCGGCTCGAGCAACAGGCGTCGCAGCACGCGGCGCAGCACGGCTTCGTCGGCGCTGCCGGCCGTTTCGCGGCACGAGTGCATCGCGAGCATCGGATTGCCGATGTCGAGCGAACGCATGCCGAGGCGCGCGGCGGTGATCGGGCCGATGGTCGAGCCGCACGGCTGATCGTTGCGCGAGACGAAGAACTGCGGCGTGACGCCTTCCGCGCGGCACGCTTCGACGAACGCGCCCTGCGCGACGGCGTCGGTCGCGTAGGATTGGCTCGCGTTCACTTTCACGACCGGGCCGCCGCCGAGCAGCGGTCGATGCAGCTTGTCGTGCTTGTCGGCGTAGTTCGGGTGCACCGCGTGCGCCATGTCGGCGGAAACGAAGAGCGAGCGCGCGACCGCGCGATGGAACGCGTCGGCGGGCGCCCCGTGATGGCCGAGTGCGAGTCGCTCGAGCAGGCTCTCGAGCAGCGGCGAACGGGCGCCGGCCGCGCTCTGGCTCCCGACCTCTTCGTGATCGTGGAGCGCGATCACGCGCGTCGCGGGAATCGGCGCTCCGGCGTCGATGAGCGCCGACACGATGGGATGGCAGGAGCCGAGGTTGTCGAGCCGCGCCGACGAGACGAGCTCGTTCTGCGCGCCGCCGAGACTCGCGCCCTGCGCGTCGAAGAAGCAGAGATCGAAGCCCACGATGTCCGCCGCGGTCGCGCCGGCCGACGGCGTCGCTGCGAGCGCCGCGACGACCAGATCGAACAGAGTGCGCGCGCCCGAGCTCTCGAGTCCCCAGACGGGCGCGAGGTGATGCTGGGGGTTCACGACGAGCCCCTCCTTGTTGACGTCGCGGTTCAGGTGAATCGCCAGGTTCGGGATGCGAAACGGGGCGCCCGCGAGCCGCACGAGCTCGTGACGGCCGCCCGCGAGCGCCACCCGGCCCGCGAGACCGAGATCGCGATCGAGCCACGTCGAGAGGAGGACGCCGCCGTAGATCTCGACGGCGGCTTGCCGGTAGCCGGCGTGTGAAAGCTCGGGGCTCGGCTTGAGGCGCAGGTTCGGCGAATCGGTGTGCGCGCCGAGCACGATGAACCCGGCGTCGCACGGCGCGGCGCTGCCGGCGACGAACGCGAGCAGCGAGCCGCCGCGCTGGACGAAGCCGCGCGTGCCCGGCTCGAGTTGCCAGGCGTCGCCTTCGGCGAACGGCGTGAACCCGGCCTGGCCGAGCCTTTCGCGCACCGAGCGCACCGCGTGGTACGGCGTCGGCGACGCGTCGAGAAACGCCATGAAATCTCGGAGCTCGGCGCTATCGGCGGCGGGCATGTGAGGCGACTATACTCCGCGGCCGTGTTCACTCGCGACGTCTCCCTCGAAGGCTTCACCCACGAGCAATGGGCGCGTCTCGGCGACGTATTCAGGCCCCTCGACCGCCCCGACCACACGCGGGCCCGCGACGCGGAGGGGCCGGACGGGGGTGTCGTCGTCGTCACTACCGGAACGACGCTCCGCAAGGTAGTGAGCACGCGCTTCGGGCGCATCGACGTGCGCGAGCAGCCGTGGCCCGAATCGCTCGAGTCGCTGGCCGCGCGGCACGGCGCGCGCTGGGCCGCCGAGGTCTCGACCGGCGCGCTCGACGAGCTCATGGATCGCTTCGGCGAGCGCCTCACGCCGGGGCAGGACTACCTCGCTCAGTTTCTCGAGTGGCTCGCGATCGCGCGCGAGCTCGAGGCCGAGCGTCTCATCACGCTCTATCCGTGGCGCATCGCCGACTGGCCGGTGCCGAGCGAGCGCGCGGTCGGGCGCGCCCTCGACCTCTTGTGTCCGAGCGACAAATCACTCGTCCTCGGCGTGTTCGACGGCGGCGCGCTCGCGACGTGCCTCGTCGCGCGGCGCCGCGGCGGCGGGTTCGATCGCTTGGTCGGTCCCGACGAGCTCGCACGCGAGCTCGGACTCTTGTCCGGTGACTTTCGTCGCGATCAGCGTCACCTCGCGGCGGCGATCGAACGACGCGTCGGCAAAATCGCCGTCGGTTGCTACGGCGAGCTCCGCACGTTCCGCGAGCTCGCCGGCGTGCACGAGCCGGGCGCGTGGGCGCGCGCCGTCGCGGCGCAGGACATCGTGATTTCCCCCTGGATGCCGGCCGTCGCGCTGCCGCTCGGCCTGGACGCAGGGCGCGCGGCTTTTCGCGAAATTTACGAGCTCGCGAGCCGCTTCGGCGCGGGACACTTCCTTTCGCGCGAGGGCCCGCTCGCGCAAGCGTTCATGGGTCTCGAACGGCCGAGCTTTCTCGGCGACGACGTGCGCGAGTTTCTCGGTTTCGATCCCTGGGACCTCTTGCTCAAGCTCTTCAGGGGACGCTGAGGCGACGAGCGTTGGCGCTAAGCTTCGGGATCCGCCGCCGTCTCACCACGGCGATTTTGGTCACCGCGCTCATCCCGGTGCTCGTCGCCGTCTGGCTCGCGCAGACCACCGTGCGTCAGACGGCCGCGCGCTTCTTCGTGCCCGAAGTCGGCGCGCACCTCGACCGCTCGCTCGAGCTCTATCAGGAGCTCGCGCACGCCGTGAAGGCCGAGATGCGGAGCGAGGCCGCAGCCATCGCCGCCGACTGGCCGCTCCGGCGCGCCGCGGGGCTGCGTGAACGCGCGGGCGTCGCACGCGAGCTCCATCGCCTGTTCGGCGGGCACGCGACCCTCGTCTCGCTCAGCGTGCGCACCGACGACGGGGTCATGGCCGAGGTGAACCGCGGCCGCCCGCTGGATTTGCGCACCGAAAACCGCTTCGAGGTCGTGCGCCCGCTCGGGGAGCCCGGCGGGCGTTTCGCGCCGGCCGCCCGAGCGCCCGCCGCGCCGACTCCCGGCGCAGCGAGTCCCGGCGCGAGCGCGGCGGAATCCGAGGATCGACCGGACGCGCCGCCCGTCGAAGACGACGAGCCCGCCGCGGGTCCGGAGCTCGTGGCCGTCTTCGCGGCGGACAAGGCGCGCTTCGACGAGCTCGCCGACGCGAGCCAGTTCGTCGAGAGCTACCGCCGGGTCGAGGGGAGGCGCGTCGCGGACGAGCGTGGTTACGTGCTCGCCTTCGCGGCCCTGCTCGGTCTCACCATCTTGCTCGCCGTTGGGGTCGGTACCTTCGTGGCTCGCGACGTGGCCCGGCGGGTCGTCGAGCTCGCTCACGCGACCTCGCGCGTCGCGGCGGGCGATCTCAGCGTGCGCGTGCCCGCTTCGAGCGACGACGAGCTCGGCACGCTCGCCCGCGAGTTCAATCGCATGCTCGCCGAGGTCGAAACGAGCCGCGCGCGCATCGAGTACCTCCAGCGCATCAGCGCGTGGCAGGAAATGGCGCGGAGGCTCGCGCACGAAATCAAGAATCCGCTCACGCCGATCCAGCTCGCCGTGCAGGACATCCACCGCCGCTACGAAGGCAAAAACCCCGAGTTCCAGAAGCTCCTCGACACGACGCTCGAGGTCGTCGAGGACGAGGTCGGAACGCTCCGGCGCCTGGTCGGAGAGTTCTCCGACTTCGCGCGCTTGCCGCAGGCCGAGCTCGAGCCCGCGGACGTTGCCGAGTTCCTGCGCGAGCTCGCGGAGCGCCCGCTCCTCGCGGACGACGAGCGCCGGAGCGATCACGCGCCGCCGAGCGCCGGGCTCGACATCGCCTTCGAGCTGCCGAAGGAGCCCCTCCGTGCGGCCATCGATCGCCAGATGCTGCGGCGCGTCGTCATCAACCTCGTGCGCAACGCCGCGCAGGCGCTGTCCGAGGTGAAGCGCGCGGGGCGCGTGCTCGTGAGCTTGAGCCGCCAGGGGCCGACCCTCTACCTCGACGTGGACGACGACGGACCCGGCATCCCCGCGAACCTGCGCGAGGCCATCTTCGACCCTTACGTGACGACCAAGACGGACGGCACCGGTCTCGGGCTCGCCATCGTGAAAAAGATCGTGGTCGAGCACCACGGCACGATCTCGGCCGAGTCGAGCCCGCTCGGGGGCGCCCGACTGCGCGTGCGCTTGCCCGCGCTAAGCTGAACCGATGCCGTCTCCGAGGCCCCCCGAAACGCCCTGGTTTACCGCCGGGCTCGTGCTGTTCGCGGCGGGCCTCTTCGGCTGGCTCGTGTTACCGCGCCTCGCGCCCGATCCGTTCATCGGCAAGCCGGCGCCGGATTTCCTGCTGGCGAAGCTCGGACCGAGCGGCGCCGTCTCGCCCGACAAGGTGCGCTTGTCCGATCTCGAAGGCAAAGCGGTCATTTTGGATTTTTGGGCGAGCTGGTGCATGCCGTGCCGCGCCGAAATGCCCGTGATCGATCGCGTGGCGAAGGCGCAGCGCGCGCGCGGGCTCGTCGCGCTCGGCGTGTTGTCCGGCGACTTGCCCGAAGACGCGGCGGAGTTCCTCGCCGAGCACCCCGTGAGCTACGGCAGCGTGATCGACGATCAGAGCGTGGCCGGTCATGCCTTCGGCGTGCAAGGTTTGCCGACGCTCGTGGTGTTGGACAAGAAGGGCAAAGTCGTCGCCATGCGCACCGGCACCGTGCCCGAGAACGAGCTCAGCGCCCTCGCCGAAGCGGCGTTGCGCTGAAACGCGCGCCCGCTCGTCACTCGACGATGTCGTCGGCCGTGCGCGGCTCGAGCTTGCGGTGCCCGAACGAAAAGGCCAAAATTCCGCTGAGCGACGCGAACGCGGTGCCCGGCGCGTAGCCGTTGTCGAGCTCCGGATCGAGCAGATCGTCCAAGCGGAGCGCGCCCTCGAGTCCCGTTTCGTCGTAATCGGACGGCGCGTCCGGGTTCGTGTCCGCAACGACGCCGTCCGTGATCGTGACGAGCATCGAGTCGTATTCGGCGCCGAGCGCGCCGTCGTCGCCGAGGTCCGACGCGTGGAACGTCAGCGGCCTCGGTGCGTCCCCGGGCTCGCGCTCGAGCAAGATCGCGCCGTCGAGCTCGTCCTCGCCGTCGTAGAGCTCGTAGCGTCCGCGGAAGGAGACACGATCGCCGACCTCGACGCCGGGCGGGCTGTCGCTCGTGAACACGAAGAGTCCCGCATGGGCGCTCTCGTCGTCTTCGACGTAGAAGCCGCGCGACTTCCCCGTGTTCGGCCGGAGCGCCGTGACGACGGCGCCGTCGATTTCGACGAGGGCGTGCCGCGGTGGATGGGCGGACGAGCCGTGGTCCCGCACGGCGGCGATCGGCAACGGACAGGGCGAAATCCCCGGGTTTTCGCTGGCGCAGAAGTCGCAGGCGTCCCCGCGGCCGTCGCCGTCCGCGTCGGCTTGGTCGGGGTCGGGCGTGTCGGGGCAGCGATCGGCGCCGTCCGGCACGCCGTCGCCGTCGCGGTCGCCGAGGAGCGCGAGATCGCAGCCGAACGTCGGGTCGAGCGGGCAGGGGTCGCAGGCGTCGCCGAGCCCGTCGCCGTCCGTGTCGGCTTGCGCGCCGCCGTCGAGGGGCCGTGGCGGATCGAACACGCGCGGGCAGAGGTCGTCCGCGTCGGCGATGCCGTCGCCGTCGTGATCCGTGTCGGTCGGCGTGCCGTCGTACTCGCCGGGGCGCGCCGGAACGCAGGTCGGTTCGTCGGGCGGCGCGTCGCAGCTGAAGAGCGGGTACGTCGCGGCCGCGGCGTCTTCGAGCTCGGCGAGCGTGAAGCCGGAGTCGCTCGTGCACACGCGCTGCGCGGCGCCGCAGACGTCGAGCGCGTCGCAGTCGCCGGCGCCGAGCGCTTCGAGCAGCGCGGCGCGCCCGTAGAGCGGCGTGCCGCCGCGCAAAATCAGCAAAAAGTCCTGCGGATCGGCGCTGACCGCGGCCTCGTACGGCGCGCGCCCGCGCCGATCGATCAGCATCACGTCGCCGAGCGCGCCCGCGGACAAGCGTCCGAGTCCGTCGCCGGCACCGACCGCGCGAGCGGCCGCGGCGGTCACCATCGAAAAGAGCGCGTGGTCGTCGAGCGCGCCGTCGAAGTACGTGTCGGAAAAGCTCTTCGCGCAGGCGAGCTCCCGTTCGAGATTCATCGAGCCCGTGAGCAGCCAGTCCGTGCCGAGCGCCACGTCGACGCCCGAGCGCAGGAGGAGCGGGATCGGCGCCGTGTTCCCGTAGAGCGCGACGTTCGAGCGCGGCGACCACACGACGAGCGCCGAACGCGCGCCGAGCTCCGCGGCGAGCAGCGCGTCCGCGGCGACGGCGTGCACGACGCCCGTGGTCGAGCCGATGAGCCCGAAGGGCGGCGTGAGCGCGCACGTGAGCTCGTTCTCGGCGTCCGCGTCGACGCCTTCGCCGAGGTGCGCGAGGAACTCGCCGGCAGCCGTCACGTCGTCGGAGGTGGCATGTTTCGAGCCGTAATTGCAGCCGCTCGCGAGCAAGAGGCCGTCCGCATCGTCGAGCGGGAACGTCTCGGAGTCGGCGGGCGCGGTCGGCAGGCCTTCGCCGAGGTCGGGCATGTCGGCGTTACGCACGAGCCCGCGATACCCGGCCGCTCCCGCGATGGTGGTGACCCCGCCGAGCAACATCCGGAGCTCTTGCGCGGCGCGCGCCACGTCGGGTGCGCCGCCTTGGTAGGCGAGCGCGTCGTGGCCCCGCAGTCCGAGGCGCCAGTCGTGCCGGTGGTCGTAGCGCTCGTCGCCGAGCGGCTGCGGGCCGAGCGCGTCGTACGCGATGTGGTCGTGGGGATTGACGAAGCCGGGCGCGACCACGGCGCTCGGACAGCGGACGACTCTCGCGTCGGATTCGTCGCAGGCGCAACCCGCGCAGCGAATCACCCCGCTCGCATCGAGACGCACCTCTCCGCCCTCGTACACGGCGCCGGGCGTGAGCACGTCGCCGCCGAGCACGAGGTTCGGCCCCGTGCCGCTGACTTCGCACTCGGTCGCCGCCCGTCCGGCGGCACACGCGACGCTCGTCAACGCGGGCAGTCGCGTTCCCGCTCCGGACCGAGCGGCTCTGGCCCCCGTTTCGTCGGCGCTGCCGCGGCCGCCCGTGTTCTCCGAGCCGCCGCCGGCGCCGTCGTCGGCCGGGTTCGCGCCGGTGTCTCCGCTCGCCGTCCCTGGTTCGGCGTCGGAGGGTGCCTTCGGCTCGCTCGAAATCGCGCGGGGATCGCCCGGCCGCGCCGCGTCATCGGCCAGCGGGCGGACCGTCCGACAACCCGCGAAGAGGAGCGTGAGGAGCGCGTAGAGGACGCGACCGAGCGGAGCTTTCCGGCGCGCGAGCGACTGGTGTCTACTATCCGAGATCATGGTCGGCCCTTTCGGCGAGGCGGCGCTCCTCGGAATCGTCCACGGCGCGACCGAGTTTCTTCCCCTCTCGAGCGGCGGCCACCTCGCACTCGCGGCGATCCTGTGGAAGCTCGAGGGGAACCCGGTGCTCGGCTTGGCGCTGCGACTCGCGGGGCTCTTGGCGACGCTCGTCGTGCTGTGGCCGGAAATCGCGAACGCCACGCGCGAAGGTCTGCGCGCGCTCGTCCACCCGTCGCGGTTTCGCTCGACGCCGGGCGGCCGCGACGCACTCACCGTGCTGCTCGCGAGCATTCCGACGGCCGTGCTCGGCTCCTTTTTGCACGCCGAGCTCGGCCGGACGCCCGCGACGCCCCTCGCCGTGGGTCTCGGTTTTCTGGGGACGGCGACGGCGCTCGTGCTCGCGCACTTCGCCGGCCGCGGTGACCGCGATCAGCCGACGCTTCGCGGCGCTCTGTTGCTCGGCGTGGCACAGGGGCTCTCGGCGATGCCGGGCCTCTCGCGCAGCGGCTCGACGCTCGCGGTCGCGCTGCTCTTGGGTCTCCGCCCGCTGCGCGCCTTCGAGCTCTCGCTGCTCATCTCGCTCCCCGCGCTCGTCGGCAGCAGCGTCCTCGACGCGCGTTCGCTCTGGGGCGTTCCGGTTTCCGGCGAGCTTTCGAGCGCACTCGTGGGCGGCCTCGCCGCGCTCGCCACCGGCATGCTGGCTCTCCACGCGCTGAGGGGCCTCGTCGTGCGGCGCCGCCTCGCTTGGTTCGCGTTCTGGCTCGGTCCACTGTCGCTCGCGACCCTGGCGCTCGGGATCGCGTGGCCGTCCTGACGGCGACGGCGCACTGCCGCCCAAGCGCGCGGTCGACAGCGAGCTTTTTCAGGGGGTTTCGACTACAGTCTGCCGATGGTCGGCCGAGCCGGCGTCCCCGTTGCGTGCCTGCTCGTCGCGACGGGTTGCGGCCGGCTCGATCGCGACTGCCGCGCCGTCACGGCGACCGCGAACGCGTTCATCGCCGAGAGCGCGAGTGAACGACCGCAGCCGAACGCGACGCCCGAAGAGACCGTCAAAGCGGAGCTCGCGACGGCCGTGCGCTACGAGAAGCTCGCGGCCGACCTCGAGAACCTGAAGGTCGAGTCGAGCGAGCTCTCCGCCGAAGTCACGCGCTACCGGGCGCTCGCGGAGCATTCGGCGGCCTCGCTCCGCGCCGTCGCGGCCGCGCTCGCGCGCGGTGACTTCGATACCGCGCGCCAAAAGCGCATCGAGCTCGATCGCGAGGCGCACGGCGAGGTGCCGCTGGTCGCCAAAATCAACGAAATCTGCGGCGCCGCGCATCCGTCCCCGGACGCGTCGCTCTGAGCGCACGAAGGCGCGAGCTCAGCGGCGCTTCCAGCCGCCGCGGCCCGGCGGACGATCG
>DATJXW010000231.1:0-3249 GCA_035499895.1 Polyangiaceae bacterium
AGCCGTAGTGGTTCTTGCGGCCGATGACGGGGCCACGGAGCGCGCGCTCGGCGGCGTTGTTGTCGAGGGGCACGCGCGGGTCGTCGAGGAAGCGGGTCAGCTTCGACCACCGCTTGGCGGTATAGGCGATCGCCTTCTCGATGAGCATGGCCTCGTGATTTGAGGGGCCGCGATCGCGAAGCTTGAGGGACGATCGCCGGTTCGATCCGCCTCGATGATGGGCCGGGGCCGGCGGCTCACCCGTCGAGGTCGGCGTCGGTCAAGTGCTTCTCCTTGCGGAGGGCGACTTCGTAGCGGCCGAGATAGACGCGGAGGTTGGCGGCGGCGTCGACGACGACGGCGGCGAGCCAGAGCGAGGCGGCGGCGCGGTCGAGGTTTTCGTGGTCGCCGCGTTCGATCTCGGGGTGGGCTGCGAGCAGCGCCGTGATGGTGAGGTCGAGGACGGCATCGGCGGCGGCGAGGGCGCCGAGCTGGGGCGCTTCGGCGACGTCGGGCCAGGCAAGTCGTGCTGGGCGCGTCGAGCGGATCGGGCGGGCGGTCATGTTCGTGGTTCCGCGCCGCGTCAGCGCTTGCGCGCCGCGGCCTTCGGGCGCGGCGCCTGGGCGAAGACGTCCATGTAGAGCTTCTCGTCGAGCCGAGCGAGCTCGCGGTCGACGGCGAAGGACAGGAGCTCGTCGCAGAGGTTCATGAGGACGCGGTAGTTGCCGGCGGCGTGGTCAGCGAGCGTCGCCTTGAGCTCGGTGGTCATGAGCGCCGGGTTTCCAGCAGCCTCGAGAAGATGATCGAGGCACGCGAGGAGCTCGTCGCGGGGCGCATACTCGAGGACGAGCCGGCGGCGGATCCGCGAGCCGAGCGGCAAGAGCTCGGTCGAGCGGAGGCGATCGGGCAAGCGCGCGTCGCCGGCGAGGATGACGCAGAGCAGCTGCTTCGAGTCGAGCTCCTTGCTCGCGAGGATCCGCAGCTCGCCGAAGACGGTGGTGAGCGTCTCTTGGGCCTCGTCCATGATGAGCACCGGGCGCATCAAGGTCGACGCGATGTGCTCGCTCCACCTCGTGCGCAGCGCCTTGAAGCCTGCGAAGCGGTTGTGTGCCGCGAGCGCGATGCCGAAGACGTCTCCGAGCTCGCGGTAGAAGTCGGAGGTGCGGCTCTGCGGGTGTTCGATGGTGCCGACGACGATGTTCGGTAGGGCGCGCAGCCGCTCGGCGATGAGCCGGAGCGCGACGCTCTTTCCGGTGCCGGGATCGCCGGTGACCATTGCGAAGCCGCCGTCGGTGACGCCGAGCTGGACGCGGCGCAGAAAGGAATCGACGGCCGGCGTCATGTGCAGCGCCTCGAGCGGGACGTCGGGCCGGAATGGATGAAACTTCAGTCCATAGAGTGACAAGAGCTTCGTGGTCATCGACTGTCCTCCTCGCCCTCGTCGGGCTCTTCGCGCTTCGTCAGATATCCGGGCGGCAATCCCGTCGCGGCGTACTCGGCCATGAGCTCGCGCAAGAGCGGCGCGATCCCGGGCGGTGCCGGCGGCGGCGCGCCCGGCTCGCTCGGCGCCGTCACGCGGCGCATCCGGTCGGCGTTCTTGGTCTTGTCGATCGGATAGAGCGTCGCGAGGTACGTGCCCTTGCGCGGGTCGACGAGCTCGACGCTCGACAGATCCCAGCGCGCGACGCGGAGCCGCAAACGGACGAGCGCGCCGTAGGCCGAAGGCACCTCGAAGCGGACGCCTTCGACGGTGACGGTGCCATCGCTCAGCCGCTGCTTGCGCGTGACCTCCATCCGGAAGGCGCGGCGAAGCGCGGCCGCCTCGGGGCTCGGCCGTCCGACGTGCGGGCCGGAAAGAAGGCGCGCGAGCGGCGTCTCGCCGATCTCGGTGTGGACCTTGCGGTGGTACTCCTGCTCGACCCACGCCTGCGTCGCCGTGTTGAGCAGCTCGAGTGAAAGCTCCGGCTCCCCCTCGAGCATCGCCATGAGCCGGCCCTCGACGTGGGCCCAGAAGTTCTCCTGCTTGCCGTTCTGCTCGGGCGAATACGGCAGCGTCACGTAGTGGTGAATGCCGAGTCGCTCGAGCCCCTCGCGGCTCTCGGCCGCGTCCATTGCGCCGCCGCCGTCGGTGAGCAGCGCGCGCGGTACGCCGCGCTTCAGAATTCCTTGGATCAGGCCGTGAATGAAGTTCTCGGTATTCTCTTCCAGGTACCACTGCGCGTGGCAACAGAGCCGCGAGCGGTCGTCGAGGCACCCGAAGAGCACGGGGTTTCGTCGCTCGCCCGACGCCGTGACCACGCTCCGCCGCGCCTCGTGGAAGTCGCTGTGCCAGAGCGCGTGCACGTGCCCGACCTCGTACGAGCGCGTCTCGCGCGGCGCGATCGGCTCGCCCTCGCGCTTGCCTCGACGACGATGACGCTGCCGCAAGAGCCCCGTGTCCTGCATGTGGCGACGCACCGTCGCGTAGCCCGGCGCGGCCCCGATCGAAGCGTCCTCTTTCGCGAGCGCGACGAGGTTGTCGTGATGGAGCTGGTAGCTCCACCGCGGGTGCTCCTTGTGCTGCTTTGCGAGCGCCGCCGCCACCGCGGGCGAGATCGCCGGGTGCGTCCCCGCGTGCTTCGGCACCTTGCGCTCGAGCGCGCCGATGGGATCGGCGGCGTTGCGCGCCGCGTAGTACATCCGCTCGATCGTCTTCGCCGACAGGCGCAGCATCTCGCCGCTCGTCGGGTGCCGCCAGCGACGCGCCGCAAGCTCGGCGATCCGACCCGCGAGCTCGCCCGGCTCGGGCGGCGACTCGAGCAACTGGCTGATGATGGAGTAGCGCAGGCGCGCCCAGCGGAGGCGCGCGGGCGTCGGCGGCTCGTCGCTCACGGGATCCTTCTGCGGCTCGCGAAGGCGTCGCGACCGCGTGCTCGGCATCTACTTCGCCCGGCTTTTGAAGCGGTAATGCCATCCTCTGCGCGACGTCCGCCATCGGGCTCAGCCCCTCAGAAAACGTGCTCCGTCGGCGACCGATGTCGTCGTTAGCGGCGCCAGCAGCGCGAGCGTCCTCGCCATCCGCTCCGACGCGCCGCCAGACATCCGCTCCACGATCGACGTCGGGAGCCGCTCGACGTCGAAGCCCACGAGGCGCGCTGCCGCCGCGAGGAAGACCTCCGTCTCTGGGAACGCGGTCCGCCAAAACGCCCGCCAGCGCCGCACCGTTCGCGCCGGCACCCCCGTCGCCGCCCGTAGCGCCGACGCCCGCTCGATCACGAGCACCAACATGCT
>DATJXW010000232.1:0-8852 GCA_035499895.1 Polyangiaceae bacterium
TAGATCATGATGACGTCGGCGAGCTGCAGCTCATTCCGTGCGAGGAACCCGATTTCGGTGCTCGTCGCCGCCGCGAGTGCGCCGCACAAGTACCCGACGCTGCCGCGCCACCGGCTCGCGGCGGCCCGGGCCGAGCCGAACACCGCCGCGCGGTCAGGCTCGACCGCAAGCGCGGGGCCCACGACGGCGCGCACTCGCATCGGGGTCGAGCGTACCCGTCGGGCTTCGGCTTTCAGGGTGCCGGGGCAAAGCTTGATGAAATCTTGATACGGCGGCTGCTCACCTCCGCCCAGCGACGGTATTAATAAGGAATGTCATCGGTTTATGCTCTCGCGCTGATGCTCGTCGCCGCGGTCTTCGAGGTGGCGGGCGACGCGCTCATCCGGCACGGGCTCACGCGGGGGACCTTCGGGACCATCGTCGTCGGGTTCTTGGTTCTCGGCTCGTATGGAGTCGTCGTAAACCTCGTGAATCTCGATTTTTCCCGCCTGCTCGGCGCCTACGTCGGGTGGTTCGCGCTCGTCAGCGTGCTCGCGGGGCGACTGTTCTTCGGCGGTCGTTTTTCGCCGAGCCTGCTGGTCGGGCTCTTGCTGGTGCTGAGTGGGTCCCTCGTGATCCAGCTCGGGGCCGCCCGCACGCCCTAGCGTGCCGATTGCCGGCGCGCGATTGAAACGCGGTCTAGCCGCCGCGGACGCGACGCAAGAGCTCGAACAGGCTCGGCCGCCGCGCCGCGTGCTCGACGGAGCGCACGACGCGCACGACGGCCACCGTGAGGTTGTCGGGCGTGCCGCGCGCGTTCGCGGTGTCGATGAGGGCGCGGCAAGCGCGCTCGGCGCTCGTCGTGACGAGCGGCACGATCTCGTCGTCCTCGAGCACGTTGTAGAGCCCGTCGCTGCACACGAGGACGACGTCACCTGCCACGACCGGCGCGGTGATGCGGTCGACGGCGGCGATGAGCTCCCGGCCGAGACTCCGCGTGAGCGTCGAACGCTGCGGGTGCGTGCGCAGCTTGTCGCGACGCACGAGACCGAGCCGGTGCCGCTCGGCCGCGACCGTGTGATCCTTCGTGAGCTGCCGGATGCGACCGTCGTGCACGAGGTAGAGGCGCGTGTCGCCCACGTGGACCGCCGCGAGCTCGCCCCCGGCCACGGCCACGGCGGTGAACGTCGTCGCCATGCCGCGGAGCTCGGGCACGGTGAGCGCGAGATCGTGCACCGCGATGTTCGCGCTCTGCGCGGCGCGGTAGAGTCGTTTGCCCGCGGCCGTGCGCCAGGGCTGCTCGGCGTACGAGCGCAACGCGGCCTCGACGGCGAGGCGGCTCGCTTGCTCCGCCGCATTTTGGCCGGACACACCGTCGGCGACGATCCCGAGCGCGGTGCCTTGCGCGTCGATGAGCGCGGCGCAGTGATCCTCGTTGCGGGCGCGCTCCGTCCCGGCGTGCGTGAGCGCGCTGATCTCCACGGCCGGGCCGGAAGCGGCGAGCGAATCGTGCGGTGACATGGGCGCGTTCGAAACGCCGCGAGGTGCCCGCGCCGTCGCGCGAGCACCTCACGACGTGGTTTCCGTATCGTTCAGGAACGAACGGGCTCGGTCACCATGATCGAGCGGCCTTTGCGCTTGCTCGCGCTCACGAAATAAAAGGCCCCGTACGCGCCCCATAGCGCACACACACCGAGAGCTATGTAGGGCTCTTTCACGCTCATGCCGGACACCGTGAAGGGCCCGATCAGATAAAAGAGCATGCAGAGCAGGTTCGCGACGAGGCCAAAGAGCGGAATGAACACGTGCTTGAAGCCGTGGAACTGGTCGTGCTGATTGAACGCGACCATCGCGATGATGCACGTGATCATGTACAGCATGAAGGTACCGAAGTTACTGATCAGCGTGATGACGACGAGCGTGTTCGGGAGCTTCGCCATCGTCTCCGGCGCGATCATGCCGATGCTGTACCAGAAGTTGTGATACTTCGGATCGAGCGGCGCCGGGGTCGTGCCGCCGAGGTAGATCGACACCGTGACCATGCCGAGCACGGCGGAGATCACGGCGAGCGTCCAGATCGAGCGGTGCGGCGTGAGCTTCTCGCCGTGGAGCATGCCGAAGTGTTCCGGCACCTCTTCGTCGCGACCCATCGCGTAGGTGACGCGCGCGCCGGTGCTGAGACAAGCGAGCGTCGTGCCGATGAGCGCGAGGAACACGGTGAACGCTTCGACCAGCATGAACGCCCGGCCGGCTGAAGCGCTGCCGAAGAGCGCCGTGCCGACGATGACCATCATGTCGCCGATGGGCGCGCCGGAAGCGGCCGCAGCCGAGAGCGTGTACCCCGAATTCAGGAAGTAGTTCGCGGCGAAGTACTCGACGAGGTAGCAGAGGATGCCCTGAATGCCGAGCGAGAGCAGCACGGCGCGCGGGATGTCGCGCTTCGCGTTCTTCGCCTCTTCGCCCATCGACGTGACGGACTCGAAGCCGACGAGGATGAGAATCGCGATGCAGGCCTGAATGAACATGAACGAGAAGCCGTGCGGCGCGACGACGGAGCCCGCGCTCGGGTGGAGCTTGAAGTGCGGGGTGAGGTCCTTCGGGTGGTCGGCGTCGGCGGGCTCCTGCGTGACGGCGGCCTCGGGCGAGTAATCGAGCAGGAAGGGGACGGGTTTGCCGTCCTTCATCTCGGCGACGGGGTTACCGTCCTTGTCGAGCTTCGGCTGCGTCATGTCGGCCCCGGTCGGGTCCTTCTTGACCGCGCCGTTCTCCATCACCGGCTCTTGCGCGACGACGTAGTCCACGGGCGCGCCGTTCACGAGCTGGTAGCCCTGCGAGCCCTGGGGGTGACCCGCGCGGTACGCGATGGCCATGACCGAGAACACGACGAGCGCCGTGATCTGCACGATGTTGATGGCCATGTTGACGGCCGTGGTGCCCGTCACGCCGCGGAACGCGATGTACGCGACGCCGAGCGCGAACACGATGCAGAAGAGGAACATGAAGATCGGGCTGTTGACGGCCCCGCTGAACGTGTCCGGGAAGAACTGGCTCATCAAGAAGTTCGCGAGGAGGGCGGTCACCCCGACCATGCAACCGGGATAAACCCAGTAGTAGAGATGACTCGCCCACCCGGTCATGAACTTCATGATGCGGGCGAATCGAAACGCCTTCGTCTTGCTCAAGAACGCCTGTTCCGCGAAGAAGTAAGACGAGCCGGCGCCGGGGTAGAGCTTCGAAAGCTCGGCGTAACTGATCGCCGTCGCGAAGCAGAGCGCGAGCGCCGCCACGATGCCGAACCACATGGCGCTGCCGGCCATCGGCGCGCCGTAGAGCGCTTGGATTTGGAACGTGAGCCAAAGGAAGGCTCCGGGCGCGATCAGCGCCATCGCGTTGATGGTCAAGCCCGTGAGCCCCAACGTGGGTCGCGTCGAGACGGGAGCGGCGGAGTCGCCGGTGGTTACTGCTGTGGTCGCGTTGGCCATGCGTTTCGGTCTCCTCGGCCCGGCGCCGAAGGTGGGTGTGCGCCGGTGTACGCAGGTGATCGATAACGGGCCTCTGTTTCACTTCCATTTCGCGATCGAAGTCGGGACGGTCCTTCCTACAACCTTTACGCATTCCTCACACAATCCTTATGTCCACTCGAGACAATGCAGGATGTGTACAGAGCGGTAGTCAGCCCGGGGGGTACGCGTCGGAGCCCATCTCTAGCGCGTCGAGTCCGCTGAGCTCCGTCTCGGCCGAGACGCGGTTGCCGAGCAGGCGCTCGAGTGCGTGGAAGAAGCCGAACGCCAGCGCGAACACGACGACCGCGTTCACGACGACGCCGGCGAGTTGCGCGACGAGCTGCCCGCCGTCACCGAACAGGAGTCCGCGCACCGGTCCGCGCACGCCGTTCCAGCCGTCGCCGGAGCTGCCGTCCGCGAACAGACCGACGGCGAGCGCGCCCCACGCTCCGCACCCGCCGTGCACCGCGATCGCGCCGACCGGATCGTCGACGCGCAGGCGCTGCTCGACGAAGGGCACGAGCCAGACGACGACGAACGCCGCCATCAGTCCGATCAGCGCCGCGGCCGCGGGGCTCACGAAGGCGCACGGCGCCGTGATCGCGACGAGCCCGCCGAGGAGCCCGTTGCAGAACATGCCGATATCGGGCTTTTTGTGCCGATTCCAGACGTAGAGCAGCGCCGTCACGGCGCCGGTCGCGGAGGCGAGCAGGGTGTTCACGGCGATGAGCGCGATGCGGGGATCGCGGCCCGTCAGCGTGGAGCCGGCGTTGAACCCGAACCAACCGAACGCGAGAATGCCGGTGCCGATCGCGGCCATCGGCAGGTTGTGGCCGGGCATGATGCCGATGGTGCCGTCGCGCCGAAACTTGCCGAGGCGCGGACCCACGACGAGCGAGCCGGCGAGCGCCGTCACGCCGCCCGTCATGTGCACGACGGACGAGCCCGCGAAGTCGACGTGTCCGTGGCCCCAACCGAAAGCGGTGCCGAGCTCGGCGAGAAAGCCGCCGCCCCAAACCCAATTACCGTAGAGCGGGTAGAGCAGCATCGACATGAAGAGCGCGTAAATCAGGAATGCGGAGAGCTTCCAGCGCTCGGCCATGGCGCCCGTCGGGATGGTCCCGGCGGTGTCCATGAACACCGCCGCGAACAAGAAGAGCGCGAGCTGGCGCGGGTCGTGCGCTACCTCGACGAGCGCGAACTTGGTGGCGCCGAAAAGGCCGAAATGGGCGCCCGCGACGTGAATTGCGACCTCGTGCACGGGCGCGGGCTCGACGCCGAGCGACGGCACGCTCGGCGAGCCGCCGTACATGACGCCGAACCCGACCAGGAAATACCCGAGCACGCCGACCGGATAGATCATGAGGTTCATCGCCATCGTGTGGACGGCGTTGCGCGCGCGCGTGAAGCCGGTTTCGAGCATGGCGAAACCGACCTGCATGAACATCACGATGAACCCCATCGCGAGCAGCCAGACGAGGTCGAGCGCCTGGGCGAGCGGAGCGAGGTTCGGATCGGTCATCTGAGCTCGTTGCCGTGGCCGCTCGCGGGCGAGAGCGAGCTCCCCGCCGGAGCGCCGGAGCGCCGGTGGCTGAGCCAGGTGAGCGAGCCGAGCAGGATCACGATCACGCCCAGAAACACCGGCAAGAGCCGCTCCCGCGGGATGCCGAAGAAGCGACGGCGCCGCGCGAGGATCTCGGAGCGATCACGCGGCACGACCTGGTCGGGGTGCTTGAGATCGTCGAGCAGATCGGCCATGCGCTGATAGCGGTCGCGCGGCTCGCGCTCGAGCGCGTGAAGCGCGATTTCCTCGAGCATGGGGTCGAGCTCGGGCACGATGCCGCGCGGCGGCCGCGGATCTTCGCTGCCTTTGGCGCGCAGGATGGCTTCGGCGGAGCCGCCCACGAACGGCAGCTCGCCGGTGAGCATCTCGTAGAGCAGCGTGCCGAGCGCGTAGATGTCGGTGCGCACGTCGCCGCGCCGGCCTTTGGCCTGCTCCGGAGCCATGTAGTCCGGGGTGCCGACGGTGGACGACAGGCCCGTCCAGGTCAGACGCCGCGCGCTCTCGTCCAAGGCGATGCCGAAGTCGAGGAGCTTCGCGTGCCCCTCCGGCGTGATGAGCACGTTTTCGGGCTTGAGGTCGCGGTGCACGACGCCGTTCGAGTGCAGATAAGCGAGCGCCTCGCCGAGCTCGAGCGTGAGCTCGACGGCGCGCTCGGGCGGAAGCGGCTTTTTCCCGAGCAGCGCGCGGAGCGAGCGCCCCTCGACGAGCTCCATCGCGATGTACGTTCGACTGCGTTTACCCTTCGGCGCGAAGACCTTGATGATGCCCGGGTGATCGAGCCGTTGTCCGATCTGCTCCTCGCGCCGGAAACGCTCGGAGAACACGATGTCGCCCTCGAGATGCAGGTGGGGAACCTTGAGTGCGACCGGGCGTCCCGTGTCGACGTCGACGGCCTTGAAGATCGACGCCATGCCGCTTCGCGCGAGCAACTCTTCGAGCTCGTAGTGATCGAGACGGCTGCCGGCTGTGAGTTCACTCATGCATGCTCCCGGAGACGCGCGCGAGACTAGCCGCCACCTTTCCGGCTCTGCAAACGGCGTGGGGCCTTTTGACGAAATCTTTATACTCGCCGCCCGCGCGGGTGCAGCAGAGCGCGAAACAGGCGCGGTTTTACGATCTCGACGAGGGCGAGATAGGTCGTCACGGCGCCGAACAGAAACAGGAAATAGCGGAAGGGCAGCGGCGTGAGCCCGAGCGGCGCCGCGAGCGGCGTGAACGGCAGCGCGAGCCCGACGACGATGACGAGGTGAACGGTGAGCGCGAGCGGCGCGCTCGGCAGATTCTGCCAGGCGCGGCGCGCCGTGCGGATCACGAACACGACCAGGGTTTGTGTCGCGAGCGATTCGAGAAACCAGCCCGTGTGGAACGCGCGCTCGTCGAAGTGGAAGACCCGCAAGAGGACGAAGAAGGTGAGAAAGTCGTAGAGCGAGCTCAGCGGGCCGATGACCAGCATGAAATTGCGGATGACGCCGATGTCCCAGCGTTCGGGCCTCTTCACCGACTCGGGGTCGACGTTGTCCGTCGGAATCGTGATCTGCGCGAGGTCGTAGAGGAAATTGTTGAGCAGGATTTGCGTCGGCAGCATCGGCAAAAACGGCAGGAACAAGGCCGCGCCCGCCATGCTGAACATGTTGCCGAAGTTCGAGCTCGTGCCCATGAGGAGGTACTTCAAGACGTTCGCGAACGAACGCCGCCCGGCGAGGATGCCGGCGTGGAGCACCTCGAGCCGCTCTTCGAGCAGCACGATGTCGGACGCCTCGCGCGCGACGTCGGCCGCGCCGGCCACCGAAATGCCGACGTCGGCGGCGTGGAGCGAGGGCGCGTCGTTGATGCCGTCGCCCATGAAGCCGACGACGTGACCGCCCTGCTTGAGCGCTCGGATGATGCGATGCTTCTGCGCGGGCGAGACGCGGGCGAACACCGTGGCTTGCTCGACGAGCGGGGGCAGCGCGGCAGGGTCGGCCACTTCGAGCTCGCTCCCGAGCACGAGCCGATCGGCGGGAATGCCGACTTGCTCGCAGAGGTGACGGGTGACGAGCTCGTTGTCGCCCGTGAGGATCTTCACCTCCACGCCGTCGGCGCGCAGGCGTTCGAGCGTGGCGGCGACGCCCGCGAGCACGTGATCGGCGAAGGTCAAAAAGCCTGCGAACGCGAGCTCGCACTCGTCCTTGGCGCCGAAGCCGCTCGGGCTCGGCACGCGCTTCGACGCCACCGCGACGACGCGAAAGCCGCGCTCGCTGAGCGCCCGAAAGCAGTCATGGGCGCGCTCCCTGGCCGCGGCGTCGAGCGGCTCGACGCGCCCGTTCGTCGTGAACGTCGTGCAGGCGGCGAGCACTCCCTCGGGCGCGCCCTTGGTGACGAGCAGGTACTCGCCGTCCTTCTCGAGGACGACCGAGAGCCGGCGCCGTTCGAAGTCGAAGGGGATCTCGTCGGTCTTGCAATAGCCGTCCGCCGCTTCGCTCGCGCCGTCGAGGATCGCGCCGTCGAGGGGACTCTTGAGACCGCTTTGAAAACGGCTGTTCAGTCGGCCGAGCGCGAGCGGTTCGGGTGATGCTTCTCCGTCGGGGCCGAGCGACGCGTCGAGCGTCATCGTGCCGGCCGTCAGCGTGCCCGTCTTGTCGCTGCACAGGACGTCGATGCTGCCGAGATTCTGAATGGCCGAGAGGTGCTTCACGATCACCTTCTCGCGCGCCATGTGCACGGCGCCCTGAGCGAGGGTGACGGTCGTGATCATCGGCAAAAACTCGGGCGTGAGTCCGACCGCGAGCGCCACCGAGAAGAGCAGCGCCTCCATCGCGTTGCGACCGAGCGCGAGGTTCACCGCCAGGATCACGACGACGAGCGCGAACACGGTGCGCATGATGAGCAGCCCGAAGCGCCGCGTGCCGCGCTCGAACTCGGTCTCGTCCGGGCGCGCCGCGAGCCGCTCGACGATGCCGCCGAAGGAGGTCGCGTCGCCCGTCGCGAAGACCACGGCTTTGCCGGTGCCGCTCACGACCGAGGTGCCGAGGTAGACGAGGTCCGCGCAGTCCGGACCGGCCTCCGTGAGCGGCCCCGCGGAAACGCATTTTTCCGCCGGCAGCGACTCGCCCGTGAGCGCGGCCTGCTGCACGTGCAAATCCGTGGCCCGAAGCAAGCGGGCGTCGGCCGGGACGAGATCGCCGGCGCGGAGTTCGACTACGTCGCCGACGACGATCTCGCGCCGCGCGACTTCCTTCGTGGCGCCGTCTCGCCACAGCGTCGCGGTCGGCGCGACCTGCGCCTGCAAGCGCTTCACGGCACGCGCGGAGCGAAACGTCTGCCAAAAATTCAGCGCCGAGCTCAAAAGGACGATGGCGCCGACGATGACGGCGTCGCCGACCTGCCCGAGGAAGGCCGACGCCGCCCCCGCGACGAGCAGGATCACGACGAGCGGGTCGAGCACCGAGCGCAGGAGGTCGGCCACCTTGCTGTGGAGCGGCGGGGCGCCGAACGTGTTCGGCCCGTTCGAGCGCAAGCGCGCTTCGGCGGCGTCGCTCGAGAGGCCCGCCTCGGACGCGTCGAGGCGCGCGAGCGTTTCGGCGAGTGTCTCGCGCGGGAGCTCGCGCGCGCGTCCGATCCCGACCTTGGCGGTCACGCGGTCACCCGGCGCATTCGGCCGGCGATGCTACGCGGTCCGTGGCCGACTTGACGAGTGACGTGTCGCGCCGCGTGTCACGCGCCCGTTTCGCGGGCTTACTCGCCGACGGCGGCGGGCACCGGCGCGGACGGTCGCGAGCGCTCGGCCGCCGAGTCGTCCCCGGCGCGCCCCCGCGCTCGCAGCGCCC
>DATJXW010000233.1:0-8271 GCA_035499895.1 Polyangiaceae bacterium
CGTCTGCTCGCCGATGGCGAGGTTGTATTTGCGCTTCAGGTACGCCTGGATCGCGTCGTCCATCTTGTCGCCGCCGACGCGGACCGACTGCGAGTAGACGATGCCGGCGAGCGAGATGACCGCGACCTCGGTCGTGCCGCCGCCGATGTCGACCACCATGTTGCCGCTCGGCTCGGTGATCGGCAGCCCGGCGCCGATGGCGGCCGCCATGGGCTCTTCGATCAGGTAGACTTCGCGCGCGCCGGCGCTCTCCGCGCTCTCGCGAACGGCGCGCTTCTCGACCTCGGTGATGCCGAACGGGACGCAGATGAGGATGCGCGGCTTCACCAGGGTGCGCCGGCTCGGCGCCCGCGTGATGAAGTAACGCAGCATGGCTTCGGTGATTTCGAAGTCGGCGATGACGCCGTCGCGCAGCGGCCGGATGGCGACGATGTTGCCCGGCGTTCGACCGAGCATGTCCTTGGCTTCACGGCCGACGGCGAGGACGTTCTGCTCGCCGCGCGCGTCGCGCTGCACGGCGACCACGGACGGCTCGCAGCTGACGATGCCTTTGCCCTTCACGTAGATGAGGGTCGTCGCCGTGCCGAGATCGACGGCTAGGTCGTTGGAGAACAGGCCGTATAGCCAATCGAAAATCATCGACCGAGGTCGCGTCCAGGGCTGAGGTCGATCCGCTTGGGGCACCGTGCCCCCTGCCTCCCCCCGTGCCCGATGAGGCACTGAGGTCGGCCGGGCCAACCGGCTGAGACGCGAGCGCCACCTCGTAGCATGCGGTTCCGGCCTTCGGCAATCGGGACCCCGCTTCTTTTCAGCGTCCGTCCCCCCGGTCGGTACAGCGGCGTACGACGCTCCTGGCGCGCCTTTCTATGCCCGCGAGAACACGGCGAATTTTTGGATGAAGCACGGTCGAACGCTGGACCGAAAATTGCGTTCAGTCTTCGTCGTCGCGGTTCCACGAGCGCCAGTTGCCGCCACCGCCGCGCTCCGGCGGGCCACCGCGGCCCTTGCCCGCGGCGCCGCCGCCACGCTTTTTCTTCTTGTTGCGCGAGTCGCCTTCTTCGCCGCCCTCGGGCGGACCGCTCATGCCGCGACGCCGCCCGTCGGGACGACTCCCCGGCGCAGGCATCTCGGGCGGCGCGTTCGAATAGCCGCCGCCACCACCACCGCCACCGCCCGACCAACCGCCGCCGCCGTCGTGCGGAGGACGCGCACCCATGCCGCGCCCGCCGCCGCCACCGCCCGGCGACGCACCGCGCGGATGCGCGATGTTCACGAGCAAGCGCCGGCCGCGCACTTCCACACCGCGAAGCGAGATGATGGCTTGGTTCGCGGCGTCCGCAGTAGCGAGCGTGACGAAGCCGAAGCCGCGCGGTCGACCGTCGGGACCGGCCGGCAAGTGCACGCGCGAGATCGCCGTCACGCCGTGCTCGCCGAGGAACGCGATGACCTCTTGCTGGGAGGCGTCGTACGGCAGGTTACCGACGTAGAGCGTGCGATCTTCGCTCGCACCCCCGCCGCCGCCGCCAGCGCCGCCCGCGCCGCCGCCTTCGCTCCGACCTTCGCCGCGCCGCGGAGGCTCCGACGAGAACGGTCGCACCGAGATGGATCGGCCCGCCTGCAGTGAACCGTCGAGCGATTGGCGCGCGTTGCTCGCTTCTTCGGCGGTCGAAAAGGTCACGAACCCAAAACCGCGCGGGCGTCCCGTCGCGCGGTCACGCGGTAGCGAAACGTCGACGACCGTGCCACCCACGGCCTCGAAGATCTCGCGCAGGACGTCCTCCGTCACGGAGTCCGGCAAGCCCGCCACGAAGAGCTTGCATGCGTCCTCGGTTGCCATTGTCTTCTGATTCTTGTCGGAAACGGGACCAGCGCCGAAGGCGCTAGGTAAAGCCCAAAGTCCGAAGACGGTAACGCTACCGCTTTCCGCATTCAAGTGGTCGCGCGAAAAGGCGCGGGGAGAAGCGGGGTTCGGGGCTCAGCGCTCCACCCCCGTCCCCGGTCAGTTCCGGCCCCGCCGGACCCAGCCGATGTGCGATCCTCCACGCCTTGAAGGTAGCGCTCATCGTCAACCCGACCGCCGGCAGTGGGGCCGCGGGGCGCGCCGCCCCGACCGTCCAGCGCGCCTTCGAACGCCACGGCGCCAGCGTCACGCTCGGGGCGACGAAACAGCCCGGGGACGCCAGCCGGCTCGCGCGCGAGTTCCGCAACGCCGGGGTCGATTGCACGGTCGTCATGGGGGGTGACGGAACCCTGAACGAAGTGTGTCAGGCGTACATCGACGCTCGGGGCGAGCCGCTCGCGGGGCCGCCGCTCGGCCTCGTGCCCTCGGGGACCGGCGGGGACTTCAGGAAAACGCTCGGACTCGGCACCGATCTCGAGGCGAACGTCGCGCACCTCGTCGCCCGCGAGCCGCGCGCGCTCGATCTCGGCATTCTCGAGGCTTCCGCCGACGACGGACGCCCCGTGACGCGCGCCTTCGTCAACATCACGAGCTTCGGGCTCGGCGGGCTCACCGATCGCATCGTCAACGCGGGACCGAAGTGGCTCGGCGGCAAATCGGCGTTCTTTCTGGGCACGCTGCGCGCGCTCGTGGCCTACCGGAACGCCGCGGTGCGGGTGAAGGTCGACGGCGCGGTGTGGCTCGAGTCGCCCGTCGTGAACGTCGCGCTCGCGAACGGTCGCTTCTTCGGAGGCGGCATGCAGATCGCCCCCGAAGCCGACCCCGCCGACGGCCTGCTCGACGTCGTCGCGCTCACCGACCTCACGCGGCTGCAGACGGTGGGGCTCACGCAGCGCGTCTATGCGGGCACGCACCTCGGACAGCCGGGCATCGGCTCGACGCGCGGCGCCGTCGTCGAAGCCGAGGCACTCGCGCCGAACACCGAAGTGCTCATCGACATGGACGGCGAAACGCCGGGGCGGCTGCCGCTGCGGGCGCGCCTCGCGCCGGGCGCTCTATGGTTTCGCGGTTGACGCGGTGAGGCGCACGGGCGCGGCCGGCGGCTCCGTCGTCTGGCGCGGCAAACGCACGAGCAGCGCGACCCCGAGCGCGAAGAGCGGCAAGCAGCCCCACTGCGCCGGGGTGAGACCGAAGTAGCGCGCGTCGCCACCCGCGACGAGACCGCCCGCTTCGACGCCGGCCCGCTCGCGCAAGAAGTCGAGACCGAAGCGAAGCGGCGCGTAATACGTGCACATCACGCCCGCGAAAAAGCCCCAGGGCCGCGGCCGTCCGCGCTGAAGCCACAAAAAAACGAGCATCAGCGGCACCGTGATCAGAAGCTCGCAGAGTCCGAGATCGATACGGCCTCCGTCCGGGTAGCGCACGGCGAACCACACGCTCGAATGCACGCCGGGGTGATCGTGGGCGATGGAGCAGCCGGCTCTGCCGAAGGTCCAGCTCACCGGGAAGCAGCTCGCGACCACGTCGGCGTAAGGGAGAATCGGCGTCTTGTGCCAGAGGCGCCAGGCGAGAGCGCCGAGGATGCAGCCGGTGAAACCGCCGAAGCTCGAGAGCCCTTCCCAGAGCCGCAGCAGCGACCACGGATCGTGGAGGGCCTGCTCCGGATAGTAAGAGAGCGTGTCGAGCACGTGGCCGAAGAAGAAGCTCGAGATCACGATCCACGTGAGAAACGAGGTGAGCACGCGCTCGCTCACGCCGCGGCGCCGCGCGTACGCGAGCGCCGCGCTCGAGCCGGCGTAAAGCCCGAGCGCGACCAGCGTGCCGAACGGCTTGAGCGCGATGCGCGCGGCCGGAAAGGCGCCGAACGCATGCGCCGGCACCAGGGTCAGATCCGGAACCTGTACGTACGGAATCGCTGGTGCCATCGAGGGAGCCGCGCTCGCGGAGTCAATGCTTCGGTTTGGATGGGGGGGTGGGCGCCTTCGGCGCGCGCGACGGGGCGGCCACGGGCGGCGCGGTCGCGAGCGGACCGAACGCTACTGCGTCCTCCGCGCCCGGGTCGACCGCGGCCGTCACGACGACGTGAACCCCGTCGCAGGCGCGTTCGAGCACGACCGGGCTCACCGCGGGGCGATCGCAGCCGTCCGCGGAGAGCTCGCTGCCGAGCGCGTTGCCGATGATGGCCACCGCCGTCCCGATCGCCTCGGCGCGCGACTGCGGATCTTCGAACGAAACGGGACGCAAATCGAGCGCCTCGCCGATGCGGCTGAAGAGCTCGCGGCCGTGCAAGCGAAGGCCCGTGAGGTTACCGGAGGCGAGCGTGAGCTCGACCGTGTACGCCGCCTCGCGCGGGATCAGCTGCTTGCCCTCGGACGGGATCGCGAAACGCGGTGCGAGGCTCCGAGCGCACACGTCGAGCGGGCAGCCCGCCGCCGGATCGCCGAGCGCGAAGCGCTGACTCAGTTCGGCCGGCAGCGCCGCGAGCGGCTGCCCGTAGCTTCGCGTCTTCGCGAGCGCGCCGAGCCACCCAGCGATCTCGGCGATGAACGCTTTGCGCTGCTCGGCCGCGCGCGAGAGCTGCGCCTCGAGCGTCTCGACCCGCTCCGTCCGCGCCGTTTCGCGCTTCTTCACGAAGCGCGCCGCCGTCTCGAGCTCCTCGATGCGATCGCGTACTTCCTGGATGCTCGGTCCGTCCGGCAAGTGCTTCGCGTACGCGAGGAGGAGCGGCAGCGCGTCGTGGGCGCGCGCGACGTACGCCTTCTCCGCGCTCGGAAACCACGCGCGGAGCTCGGGTGCGTAAAAGCCCTCGGGAGCCACGTGCAGGTAGCGATTCGCGGCTTCGAGTCGCTCCTCCAGCGTGGGCGCGAGGCGCGTCGTCCGGTACAACCGATAGGCGTCGCGCGGGCTCGCGAGCTGGTTGCCGACGGCGCACCCGAGCGCGAGCGCCGCGAGCAAGACCGCGCCGCGCGTCACGGCGTGACCTCCGGACAAAACTGACACTCGCTCGGCGCGAGCCGATCCTGGTCGCGCGTGTATTTCTCGTACTGGCCGCAGCCGGTGGCGGCGAGCGCGTCGAGGCACACTTCACCGTCGTGCACGAGCGGCACGCACCCTTCCGGCAACGTCGGCAAGGAGTAGTCCGGCGAGCAGACGGCGGTGCAGTAGTCGGTCGTGAAGTGACACTCGCCGCATTTCTCGCAGTCGCGCTCGCGCTTGAGCTCGAAGAACGTGTCGGAATCGAGCGGGTCGGGGTGCTGCCCGCAACCGCCGACGTCACCCGGCGTCGGCGCCGAGCACACGAACCCGAGCATCAGCACGAAGCCGAGCCGGAAGAGCGCGTGGCGCCTGAGCTGCGTCATGGGAGCACCTCGTGATCGAACCACGCGCCGATCTGGAGCGCGATGATCGGAATCGCCGTCTTGGTGCGGTCGGGGGACGCCGCGCCGTAAAAGAGGCTGCCGACGAGCTCCGCGCTCGCGCCGATGCCGCCGGTGAAGAGCCAAGCTCCGCCCGCCCCTGCCTCGAGCCCCATGCTCGCGTCGGGGGTGATCACGATCGGCACGCCGGCTCGACCGCGCAAGAGCGCGTGCTCACCGAGCGGCAAGAGCGCCGCGTAGTACGCGCCGAACACTTGCTGGCCCACGCCTTCCGTCGCGGCGAGCAGCGACAACTGGAGGCCGTGCTGCAGCGAGTCGGGCGGCCCGAAGACGACCCCGGCGCTCAGATCGAGGTAGGTGGCCGTGAAACCGAGCGCGTCGGAGGTGCCGAGGCGGAAGGGGTTGTTGGTGTGGACGCCCTTGCCGAGGGAGAGCTCGCCGAAAAGATGCACGTACGTGCCGAGCGGTGCGGCCGGCGTGCTCGCGACGGAGCGCGACAGATCGAGCCGCGAGGTGTCCTCGCCGCCGTCGTCGGCCAGCGCCGGACGCGAGACGAACGTCGCGAGCGAGAGCGCGCCCGCGACCACGACCCGCTCGCGCGCGCGCACGCTCAGCCCCTGCACGCCTGCTCGACGGCGTCGACCTCTTTCGGAATCGCTTCCGAAAGCACGCGCGCGCCCGCTTCGGTCACGAGCACGTCGTCTTCGATGCGGATGCCGATGCCGCGAAACTCCGGCCGTACGCGCTCGTCGGTCTGCGTGAAATAGAGCCCGGGCTCGACCGTGAGCACCATGCCGGGCGCGAGCGGCCGCGCCTTCTTCGCGATGTAGTAGGCGCCCACGTCGTGCACGTCCATGCCGAGCCAGTGGCTCGTGCCGTGCATGAACCAGGGCCTGTAGCGCTTGTTTTCGAGCGCGTCGTCGAGCGGACCTTCGACCAGGCCGAGGTCGATGAGCCCTTCGGTGAGGACGCGGGCCGCGGCGTTGTGCACGTTCTCGAGCGTCGCGCCGGGGCGCACCGTGGCGATCGCTTCGAGCTCGGCCTTGAGCACGAGCGCGTAAATCGCGCGCTGGGCCGGCGTGAACGAGCCGCTCACGGGGAACGTGCGCGTCACGTCGCTCGCGTAATAGTCGTACTCGGAGCCGGCATCGACGAGCAGGAGGTCCCCGTCGAGCATCCGCCGATCGTTCTTCCGATAATGCAGGATGGTGCCGTTCGGGCCCGAGCCGACGATCGGCGGGTAAGCGTGACGCTCCGAGCCGTGCTTGCGAAAAGCGCCGCGCAAGAGCGCCTCGGCCTCGTACTCGAACATGCCGGGCTTGGACTTCGCCATGACCGCGCGGTGCCCGTCGGCGGTGATCGCGATGGCTCGCTCCATGCGTTCGACCTCGTCCGCCCCCTTCACGAGCCGCTGCTCGTGGAGCACCGTCGCCGGATCGACGATCGAGCGCGGCGTACTCGAGGTGCCGCGCCGCGCGAGGCGCCGCACGCCGTCGAGCGCGGCGAGCACGACGTCGTCGTTCGCGCGCGCGCGGCCGAGCGCGTAGTGCACGCTTTCGACCCCTCCGAGCAACGCCGGGAGCTCCTTCGCGACGTCCTCGAGCGGGTAAGCGGCGTCGGCGCCGTACGCCGACACGGCGCCGTCGACGCCCGCGCGCGGCCCGTCCCACGCTTCGCGTTCCGGATCGCGCGGCCGCACGAACAGGACGAAGCGCGGCTCCGCGCCGCCGCGCAACACGAGCACGCTGTCCGGCTCGTCGAAGCCCGAGAGGTAGTGGAAATCGGACTCCTGGCGCCACTCGTTTTCCACGTCGTTGTTGCGAAATGAATAAGGAGCGGCGAACACGACGAGCGCGGCGTCGCCCATGGCCTCCCGGACGCGCTCGCGACGGCGCTGGAAGTCGACGGACATCGTGGTCTAGTTTTGCACGGCGGCCCGCCGCGCACAGCCGCATTTGACGAGCGCTGGTGCCAGCGGTACGCGTTCGGTGTGACGAGCGAGCCTGCTGGCGGGCCGGACCTCGACGAGTCCGAGGTCGACCGCCGCGGACTCGAGCGCCTCATCCCCGTGCTCGTGAAGCGCGTCCTCGAGGCCGGCCTCGAACGGCTGAGCGAAGGCCCGGACAGCGTGCGCCGCGTGGTCGGCGACCTCAGGCTGCCGCGCGAGGCGCTCTCGTCGATCCTCTCGCAAATCGACGAGACGAAGACCGGGCTCTATCGGGTGGTCGCGAAAGAAGTGCGGGATTTCCTCGAGCAAACGAGCTTCGCGGAGGAGATCACGCGCGCCCTGACGACGCTGTCTTTCGAGATCCGGACGGAAGTGCGCTTCATTCCGAACGACGCCCGAGGTAGGCCGACGCCCGACGTACGCTCGAAGGTGAGCGTGAAGCGCAAGAGCTCGGCGCCGCCCGAAGGGGCCGCGCCCGAACACAAAGAAGAGACGCCGACGAGCGACCCGATGGAGGAACGAAAATGAAACCGCTGAGTGCCGGCTCCGAGATCGACGCCTGGTGCACCAAGTGCCGCATGGATCTCGGACACCGCATCGTTGCCCTGGTGGCCGGCGTACCCAAGCGTGTCATCTGTCAGACTTGCGGCGGCGAGCACGCGTATCACGCGCCGCGCTCGGCCCCGGCGAAGGCCGGCGTGTTCATCCGGCGCAACAACCTGACGCCCTCGGCCGAGAAGCGCGCGCAACCGGCGGGTGTGCGCGCCGCGCAGAAGGCGCGCGTCGAGCAAGAGCGCTACGACGCCTGGGCCGAGCGCACGCTCGGGCGCACGGTCGACGCCTTCAAGCGCTACTCGATGGAGCTCACGCTCGCTCAGGGCGAACTCGTGTTGCACCCGAAGTTCGGCGAGGGCTACGTCGATATCGTGCGCGAAGACGGCAAGGTCTCGGTCATGTTCCGCGACGGCGCGCGCACCCTCGCGCACCGCGTGCGCTGACACGCGGTCAACGACGGCGCTCGCCGCGTGTCGGCGGGCGCCCCTGCC
>DATJXW010000234.1:0-5955 GCA_035499895.1 Polyangiaceae bacterium
GCCAGGAAGATGCCCTTGGCGGCGCGCTCGGCGGCGTCGAGCTCGAGGCAGTCGCGCTCCCCCGCGGCGTGCGCATCGCCACGCACGCCGCGCTCGCCGACGTCGACGGCGCCCCGACCCCGCTCGCCAAGCGCCTCGCCGAGCTCCTCGCGCACGCCGAAAGCGCAGGTGTCGCGGATCTCGCCCCTGGCGGCTCCTACGAGTTCTGGTTCGAACACGGCGCCTTGTCGCTGCGCACCGGGCTCCACTCGCCGGACGAAGCGACGCGCGCCGCACTCTGGCTGAAGCGCGCGTTCGGCGCCGAGCCTTCCGGACGACTCGAGACGTTCGAAGTGGCCGCCGAAGGCGGAACCTTGAACGTGCGCGCGCCGAACCTCGCCGTCGACGAAGCGCTCCTGCTGCGTCGCAACGTGCTCGAAGCGTTTCGCATCCCGTCGGCCTCGATGCTGCCGACGCTGCTCCCGGGCGACCTCCTCTTCGCGCTCAAAGGTCCGGCGGCGCACACCGCCGCGCGCGGCGACCTCGTCGTGTTCACCTCGTCGCGCGATCCCCCGCAGGATTTCGTGAAGCGCGTGATCGGCGTCGGAGGCGACCACGTGGAGCTCGACGGCTACGGCGTGCGCATCAACGGAACCCCGCTCGTCACCAAGCTCGAAACAGCCGACTTCGTCGCGCAGGGCGACGACACCGTGCGCGGCGAGCTCTGGAGTGAGTCCGTCGGCGGGCACAGCTATCGCGTGCTCCACGACGCGTCGCACGCGTGGCGCGACAAGGTCGACACGACCGTCGAGCCCGACCACGTCTTCCTGCTCGGCGACAACCGCGACAACTCGATGGATTCACGTCAGTTCGGCAGCGTCCCGCTCACCGCGCTCAAGGGACGAGTCGCGCTGATCTGGGCGTCGTTCGACGACCAGGGGGTGCGCTGGGACCGCTTCGGCACCGAGCCGGAGTGACTGGGCCGCTCAAAACGCCAGCGCGTCACGGACCCTGAAGCGGCGCGTCCTTCTTCCGTGATTCGGTGCCCGCCTGCAACGGCCCCGACCACGGTGCCGCCCCCGAGTTCGAAACATGGCCGTACGAGAGGAGCTTCTCGGGCGGCAAGGGAACTCCCTTGGCCGCGCCCGGCTCCGGCGAGTGACCGTGAACCCACCACACGTCGAAGGCGACGAGTTTGTCGTTCGGATGCCCGCTGAACTCGTGTTGGTGAAGCAGGTATTCACGCAGGTGCTGGAGGTGATGCTGGTTGTCGGGGTAGCGAATACGGTTGTGGTAATCGCACCAGAACTGCGACTGATCCCAGCCGACACGCGTGTCGGGGTCGAAGTCGGGCTTGCCGCCGGCAAACGGGTCGAAGGCGCGACCGTCCGCCGTACGCCCGTCGACGACGACGCGGCCGTCCTCGTACGGCGGCTCCGGAGCGAACATCGACCAGCCCTGCAGGAGCCGCGGGTATTCGACGAGCTCGGTCAAAAATTCGCTCGGATGGATTTGGACGCGACTCGTGACGAACGGGTTCGACACCATGATCGCCGCGACGATCGCCAGACCGAGCACGAACACCGCGCCTTCACGGGCGGACGCGAGCGCGTTCATGGTCGCTGCGTGGAGGGGCGACGGGGCACGAACGACCGCGAGCGCGGCGGTCGCGGGGTCTTTCGCGCGACGGCTCCAGCCGAGAGCGCGGGCGTACGCGCGATGACGCCGTTCGAGCCGATTCGCGCGCCGCTCGAACGCTCCGCGCACCCCCGGCAGGTAGGACAGCGCACGAAGCGCACTGCCGAACGGCAGCGCGCGCGTCACTTCGCGTAACGCCGCCGCGCCCTCGAAGACGTGACCTGCCGGATCCAACACGAGCAGCGCGTCCGCGGGCAGATCCGGCGGCACGAGCTCCGTCTGGCGGCGATCCACGAACGTGACGCGTCCGAACGGATCGAGGCGAGCGAGCAAGCGCGCGCAGCCGAAAGCGAACGGGCTCTCCGGATCGATGACCAGGCGCCGCGCGCGCCGCTCACTGCGGAACGGACGCGTGACCCACGCAAAATCCTCCGCGCCGAGCAGCAGCAGCGGGAACAGCATCATCACGTAAGAAAACGGCCCGATCCGCGCCGACAACGCGATGAGCCCGTGGAGGCTCCACACCAGGGCGAGCACGATACGCCGCGTCCAGCGCTGGAAAAACGGAAACAGGATGAGGACGCTGAGGCTCCCCTCGGTGACGAGCGCGCCGTACGTCGCCACGCGAAGCACGGCGAGCGGAACGTGCTCGCGCACCCAAATCCCGAATACGGTGACGATGCGATTCTGGTGATAAAACCAATAGAGAGCCGTGCCGTTCTGCCAGCCCGCGCCGTTCTTGTGAACGGTGTTGAAGAAGTAGATGGCCGACCACTGCACGAGCAGGAGCAGCACGACGAGACTCGCCGCGCGTCCCTCGTTCCGCAGCGGATCCGGCCGATTCAAATCGAGCACGCTCGCGTCGAGCCTGCGCGCGAGCGAGCGCCGCACTGCGTCGAGCGAAAAGCGCTCACCGAGCGGCAAGAACAGCGTGTACACCGTGATGATGTTGACCACGACGGTGCCGCCATTTTCGACGAACAGATTGCGCGAATTGAGGCTCGTGATGCAGAGGGCGGAAAGCGCGTGAAAGAGCTTCGTCCGGTAACCGAGCGTGAACGCGACGAACACGCAGAGCGTGCAAAAAAAAGCGACGCTCACTTCACCGTAGGTCGAGAACGCGTGATAAATCGAGAACACGTGCCGCCCCATCGGCGCGTACAGGGAGAAGTGGTTCGGTAAGAGCCCGTCGTTCGTGTAGAACGCTCGGGCGTAGTACCAGCGCCGGAGCACCTCGACGATCAGCAAGCCGCCGAGCGCCACGCGAAAAACGCCGAGCCACCGCACATCGACGCTGAGGTAACGCTCGACAAAAAACTCGCGCACCCGCGCCGGCAAATCACGCGCCTCCCTCGCGCCCGCCGCACTTTTTTCGCGCTCCAACTCCGAATTCTCGCCCAATTCACGCATCGACCGCGGAGCGAGCAAGTTCGGTGCCCGGCGAACCTCGGGCGAATCCGGGGACCAAGGATCTTAAGCGCGAACGTCTTGTTCGCCGTGGAACGGTGCGAAGGAGAGGACTTGCCTAGCGTCGAGACAGATCCGCCCGCCTAGCTGCGTCTCCGTACGCCGGTCGACCCCGTGACCAGAAAGCTCCAAGTCCGAACGAATCAGTAAATTGTATGGGCGCGAACGTCTTGTTCGCCGTGGCACGGTGCGAAGGAGAGGACTTGAACCTCCATGGGAATAACCCCGCTAGCACCTCAACGCAGGGCAACGCGGTGGCGGGACTGGTCGCGGTCGAAGCGGCGGGGAATGCGCTCGGGGAGAGCACGACGGAGCTGCTCGCGGCCGAGGCTCGCGGGCTGCTCGAGGCGGCTCAGCGTCGCGAGTCGGTCGACCGGGCGCGGGTGGTCGCGTTCGCGCGAGCGTGCTTGGAGCTCACTGAGGCTGGGCGGCTCGCTCTCGCGGTGCTCGACCGAGGGGTGTTCGCTCCGCGAAGGGCGCTGGAGCTCGCAGTCATGGTCGCGGCGGTGCCCGGCGTCGCGGGTCGGAAGGCTTCGGGCGAACCGTGAGCGCCGCGAAGACGAGGGCCGGCTGCGTGCAAGACCCCGTTGAGGTATCCTCCAACACATGGGCAACCAGGCTCGCCAGCTTCTCGAAGCCGCGCTCGCTCTCTCGAAGGACGAGCGCGCCGACCTCGCAGAGCAGCTTCTCGCGAGCGTTGAGGACGAGGTCACCGACGCTGACATGTTCGGTACCGCCGAGCCCGACCCCGAAATCGAAAAGGCTTGGGCAGCCGAGATCACTCGCCGAGCCGAGCGCGCACGCCGGGGCGAGACGGTGGGCATCCCCGGTTCTGTGGTCGACGCCGAAGCGCGCCGAATCATCGAAGGCAAGTGAAGCCTTGAGGGCTTTGGTGCCACGCCACGGCATCCCTTTGTTGGCGGCTGCTCACAGGCGGCCTCCTGCGTCCGCCAAAGCCCGGCCTCAGAATCGCTTCGGTTATCCACAGAAGCGGGAAACCTTGATGCGGCCGAGGTTTTCGGAGACGCCCTTGCGATCCAACGCGGGGACCTATATATTTGTTCAGTATCAGCGCCTCGCAGCTTCGCATCAGCTTTTCCCCAGATTACTCATAACCGACTGAAATCATTGTTCTTTCAGCCGAGTGCAGAGCGTGCAATCCGGACCGTTCCTTTGAGGAGCGAGCCATGAAGCAGTCCGCTGAAAGTCAATCGGCTGAAGCTTTGCTGACAAGACTCAATGACGCGGCGCAATTCGAGCGCAGCCGACCCGTGCAAGTAAATCCGAGCTGGTTCGCCAAACTGCCGCATGCCGACGCTGCAGTTGTCGCGAATGCTCTGGTGGGGTCGCTGGGATCCGTCCCGGTTTCGCTCGGCCCTATTCGACGAAGTGATCTGATTCATCTGGCGCGAGGTGGCCTGTTCTTCGCGCTCGCGAACCGGAACGGTGACACGGACGTCAGCGCACTCTCGGGGGAGATGTTCGATCGGCAGTCGTGGCAGCGAGGCTGGTCTCCATCCAGCCGCGAGCCATTGGAGCAGCTCTTTAGCCGATCCGCTCTCGGCGAGACAGAATACGTTCCGCACCTTTTTGGGCCATACCACGCGGCGTTCGTTCAGCCGCACCTCGCAGGACCGGCAGCTCCGACAACGGAGGTCACGAAGGTTCTACGACCGTGGTTGCGCGGACTTCTTCCCCATACTCGCAGCTTCAGCGCAATCCAGGAGAAGTTCGTTGAGGACGTGGGGTGCCTGGTGGATGAGCTGGTTGACAATGTGCGCGAGCATGGTGCGACACAAGAAAACGGAGAGCCCGCGCACTCGCTCGTCCAAATCTTCGTCACACGCGGTAGCCACGGTAACCGCATTACGCTGACGGTCTTGGACACGGGGAGAGGTATTCCCACGACTGCTCGTCCGAAAGTGGCCGCGGAGCTGGCCTCCGCCAGCGACGCTGACCTAGTGGAGGCACTTTGTGAAGGCAGAGCCGGCAACTGGAATCGTGCAAGGGGTCTTGGACTCCCGAGGGTTTGGGATGCCGTTCGCAGCTGGGAACGGGCTAGGATGATCCTCGCGTCAGGTTGCGCTCGCCTCGAAGACGTTGGCGACTCCCTTAAGAAGCACGACTCGAATTTTCAGCTAGCTGGGACGGTCGTGACAGCGAGTTTCGTGGTACCTAGATAGTTTCATGTTGAGAGAGGGGTACGTCCGTCTTTCACCCGCTGGCATCCGTTCTTATGGTGGCATGGGCGCGGACGACGGCCTCCTGTTTGTTGATGTCGAGGGTGCGGACATCAAGGAGCTGCGAAGCGCTCCCCCGGACCTCGTGTTTGGCGCAAAGCAGGTCCTGGTCAGGTTGTCTGCGATTCCGTCCGGGAAGCGGAAACGGCAGGAATCCACCGCACTGGTAGCAAAGATTGTTCATGCGCTGAACCCCGGAGCTGAGTGCGCACTACTGCTCCAAACGGCTGGCAAGGAGCCCGCTCTTGCAGTTCACGGACGAGCGACGTGGCCCAACCAGGTGGAGGTTCTCGCTAGGGCCAGAAAAGTTGAACTCGACGCGCTGCTGGACTGGGGCGACGGTGTATGGCGGCCAACGGACTATCACTATCAGCTCCCCTCTGGCGAGCACGCCGGCAGCTTCGTAAAGCTTGCCGACGCAATAAGGTCGCCCCACGACGCCAAGGTTCTAGCTTCGTGGCTGTTCGCATCCGTCCGCAAAGGATGCGGAATTGTCGTCGACACGGGCACCTTGACCCCGCTCGTGCTCGCCCTGGAAGCTGCCGCCACCGGCGAGGGCATTCCGTTGGGCAACGTCATCGTCCTGGATGAGTACCCGCACACCCAACTAGATGTATCGAGTGCCGTCAGA
>DATJXW010000235.1:0-15536 GCA_035499895.1 Polyangiaceae bacterium
ATCGGCGGCTCGTTGCGCGCGACGATGGGACGCGCGTAAAGCTCCCAGGTCGTGTCGTGATTCACGACGAGCTCGTTCGAGCGCGTCTGCTCGTTGTAAACGTAGATGCCGTAGTCGGGCGGCGTGAGGTCGAACTCGTTCTGATCGTTGACCACGCCGTCCGCCCAGGAGACGAGCAGGCGGCCGTCGGGCAGCACCGTCGGCGAGCGATAGCGGCCAATCGGCGACGGGTCGTCGCCCGTCGGAACGCCCGGGGTGATCACGTCGAACGCGCCCGTCTTCTCCTCGTCGATGCGCGTCGGGTCGTTCGCGGAGCGCGCGTCGTAGCGGAAGAGCGCGCCGGCCTGAATCGTGTTCTCGCGGTTCGTCACGATGCCGACGAAGACGTTCGGCGTCGTGGACTCGTTCACCTGCACGAGCGAGTTGCCCGGCTTGTCGTGCTGGCCGCCGACCGCCGTGATCTGCGTGCAGTCGGGGTTCATCGCGAAGAGCTTCACGTCGTTCACGTTCTCGAGGTGCTCCCAGCGCGAGAAGCCGACGCGGCCGTCCGCCATGCTGAACAGGTTCACGATGTGCGAGAGGTTCTGCGAGCAGAGCCGGCGATCGGCGTCGCCGCCGTCGACGGTCACGGTGCCGAGCTGCGTCACGACGCGCGAGTGCTCGTACTCGTCGGCGCGCGTGCCCATCGGCGTGTACCCCTCGTTCGTCACGAACACGATGCGGCTCGAGTCCGCCCAGATCGCGTTGATGTCGTCCCAATCGCCGAACGTGAGCTGGTGACGCTCGTACACGCCGCTGTCGTCGGGCGTCACGGCCGTCCAGTACACGTGGTAGGTGTCGCTCTTGTTCTGCTTCATCGTGAACAAGATGCGCGTGGCGTCGAAGCTCACATCGACGCTCGAGATGTCGGCGTCGGGGAGATCGCTGATGAGGTTCTGGTAGTCGCTCGTCCGGAGGTCGTAGACTTCGAGCTTGCCGCCCGGCTCGTAGCGGCCGTAGTCCATCACCTGGCCCATGCCGCCCGCCACGTCGATGGTCGTCGCGTTGCCGTTCGCGTCCGTCAGCGTGTTCTGGCGCACGGCGTAGACGATCTTCGAAACGTCCGTCTTGCTGTTGTCGGGCGTGAGGGTCGTCGTCTGACCCGTGCACGCGGCGAGGCCGAGCAATGAAAGAAGGGGCAGAGCGGTTCTGAGGTGGCGAGCCATGTCGTCTCAGCATGCAGTTTGCGCACCACCCAAAGAATCACGTAAATTCGGCGATTTAGACGCCAAACCTGGGTCCTCCACCCACCAACTCCCGCCGTCCGCGGGGGCCGCCGCCCCCCAATCGTGCCAAGACTCCCGCTCGCCGTGCCGAACCCCGACATCACCTTCGACTCGAACGGCCTCGTCACCGCCATCGCGCAGGATCGCGCGACCGGCGAAGTGCGCATGGTCGCCTGGATGAACGCGGCCGCCCTCGAGCAGACGCTCGCGACGGGCCTTGCCACCTTTTACAGCCGCTCGCGCCAGAAGCTCTGGGTGAAAGGCGAGACGAGCGGTCACCGCCTGCGCGTCGCGAGCGTGATGGCCGACTGCGACGCCGACACCCTGCTCCTGCTCGTCGACCCCGAGGGGGCCTCGTGCCACACGGGGCGCCCGACGTGCTTCTTTCGCCGCGTCACCGCCGCCGGGCTCGGCGAGCCGGAACGGCAGGCGCTGCCGTACCTCTTCGAGCTCGAAGAGACGATTGCCGAGCGCGCCGCGGCCACGGCCGCGAAGAGCTACACGAAGTCCCTGCTCGACGGCGGCGCGGCCAAGATCAACCAAAAGATCGAAGAAGAGGCGGGCGAGGTCGCGCGCGCGATCGCGGGGGAGAGCGACGAGCGCGTGGCGAGCGAAGCCGCCGACGTGCTCTACCACCTGCTCGTCGGCCTCCGCTTGCGCCAGGTCCCGTTTCGCGCGGTGGTCGAGAAACTGATCGAGCGCTCCGCGCAGTCGGGCCACGCCGAGAAAGCCGCACGAAAGCCCGTTTGACCCTGCTCGCGGTAGCCGGCTATCGTGGGTACGGCGGATTGGTTTTGCGGTCTTGCGAGGAAAGATCACGAGCGTCACGAGACGGCACGAGCCACCTCGCAACCGGCGGGGCCGGCGCAGTGCTGCTCGGCCCGTGGCTCGTGTCGCCACGCGAGACGCGCCAGCGCCGGCCTTCCAAGATCGCTGACCTCGAACCATGTCGAAGAAAATCCTGATCTTCGAGAGCGATGCTGCCTTCGCCGACGAGCTGCGCGCGGGGTTCGCGCGCTTGGGCTGCGAGGTCGCGGTCGTCGACGACGCGACGCTCGGTTTGCAGCAAGCCTCCAAAGACAAACCCGACATCATCTACCTCGCCGTCGAGCTGCCGCGGAGCAACGGCTTTTCGGTGTGCAACAAGCTCAAACGCGACCCGGGCCTGCAAGCGGTACCCGTGATCATCCTGAGCTCGGACTCGACCGACGAGACGTTCGAGCAGCACCGGCGGCTCCGCGGGCGCGCCGAAGACTACATTCACAAGCCGATCGCGTTCGACGCGCTCATCGCACGCACCGGATCGCTCGCGGGGCTGAACGGCGTGGCGGCCGCGGAGGGCATCGGCGACCGCAGCTCGCAGCCGTCGCTCGTCGACGATTCGGACCTGCTCATCGACGACATCGAAGAGGCGCCGCCCGCGCCGCCCGCAGCCGAAATCGCGGTCGTGGAAGAGGACGTGTTGATGGCGGCGCCGAGCATCGCGCCGCTACCGTCCGAGGCGCCGGTCGAGGTGATGACGTTGTCGGAGCCGCCGCTCGAGATCGAGAGCGTGCCGGTGCCGCCGCCCCCCGACAGCTTGGGGGGGCTCGAAATCGAGAGCCTGAAGCCGGAAGTGCTCGCCGAGGCCGCGCTGCTCGAGGCGCCTTTGCCCGAGCCGCCAGCCCCCGAGCCTGCGCCGGCCGAAATGCCGTCGGCGCCGCCCACCCCCGAGCCGCCGTCGGCGCCCCGCCCGGCGAGCCTCGTCCCCGGCGCCGCGCGCCGCCCGTCCGTGAGCCCGGACGCAGCGCGCCTGCACGAAGAGATCGACCGCTTGAAGCAGCGGCTCCGCGAAGTCGAGGAGAGCGAGCGGGCGGCCCTGGCGCGCGCCGACGAGCTCGACGACGCGGTTCGTCGCGGCGCCGCGCGCGACGCCGAAGTGCAGCGCCTCCAGCGCGAGCTCGACGACACGAAGGCGAAGCTCTCCTCGGGCAAGGCGCAAGGCTCCGCGCGCGAGTTCCTCGATCTGCGCGAACAGCTGAACAAGAAGGACAAGGAGCTCCTCGAGCTCCGCGACGAGATCACGCGCCGCGACAAGGAGCTCTTGTCGCTCAAGGACGGCGCGCTCGTGGTCGAGCGTGAAAAGGCAGACTTCGCCGATCGCGTGGCCGAGCTGGAGCAGAAGCTCGTCGACGCGCAGAAGCGCGAGGACGCCGCGAAGAACGACAAGGATCAGGCCGCGAAGCGCGCCGAGGATTTCCGGCGCAAGGCCGACAAGCTGAAGAGCGACGTCGACCTCTTGAGCGCGGAGCTCGCGAGCGATCGCGCCGGTCGCGACGCCGAGCTCGCCGAGCGCGACGCGCGCGAAACGGCGCTCCGCACCGACGTCGAGGAGGCCAAGCGGCGCGGCGAGGCCGAGCTCGAAGCGGCGGTCGCCGCGACCGAGGAGCAGGGCAAAAAGCAGCTCGCCGAGGCGCTCGAAAAGGCGAGCGCCGAAGCAGCGAGCGAGCGCCAGAACGCCGTCGACGCGGCACGCGCCCAGCTGCGCGCCGAAGCCGAGCAGGAACACGAGGCCAAGGTGATGGCGCTCAGTCGCGCGCAGGACGAAGCGCTCGCCAAGGTGCGCGCCGAGCACGGCCAAGCGCTCACCGAAATCGAGGCGGCGACCGCACGCCAGATCGAGTCGAAGTCCGGCGAGGTCGACGCGGCGCGCCGCGAGGCGGAAGAGCGGGCGCAGCGCATCGCCGCGCTCGAGTCGGATTTGATGGTCGATCGCGGCGCGCTCGCCGACGCGCGGAGCCGCTCGACCGCCGCGGAAGAGCAGCTCGCCCGCACGAAGAGCGAGCTCGAGGCCGCGAGCAACGAGCTCGAATCCTTCCGCGACACGGCGACGCAGCGCGCGCGCGCCATCGCGAACCTCGAGCAAGAGCTCGAACGCGCCCGCAGCGCGGCGCGCGCCGCCGAAAGCTCGCTCGGCTCGGAAAAGCAGCGCGTCGAAGAGCTCGTCGGCGCCATCCGCACGAGCGACGCGACGCTCGAACGCGCGAAGGACGCGCTCGCCGCGACGCTCGCCCGCATCGAAGAGGCGCAGCAGAACCGCAGCTGAAGCCGCCGGACGCCGCGCGCCCGGCCGCGCCTCAGCTCGACATGCCGAGCGCGTCGAGGAAATCCGAAGAAAAAAGCCGTCGCGCCTGGGCGGTGGGCAGGAAGCGGCGCCGCGCGGCGACCCACGCGTCGAGCGCGGGACCGTAAGCCTTGCGCACCCAGGCCGGATCTTGCCGGAGCTTCTGGCCCCAATGCAGCGTGTAGGGGACGTTCGCCGCGTCGAGGTCTTGCCAGAAGGCGTTCATCGCGGCGTCGGTGCCGTTGCTCGTGAGCGCGTCGGTCTCGACGGTGCAGATCGTGCGCGGCTCGGTCGTGCCCGCGGCGATGTTGCGCGGGCCGCGCGTGAACGCGAGCGTCGCCGTCGACGCGCGCACGAAGCGAAACGCGAGCACGCCCGCGTACAGGTTCCGCTGCGCGGCGTTCGCGAGGATCTGCGCGGCGCGCGGGACGTCGTCGAGCTCGAAGCCGAGCTCCATGCTGATGCCGCCGGTGCGAAGCGAGGTGTCGCCGAAAATGTGCGCCGGGGTCGAGACGGCGCCGTTCACGAGCGGGACCTCGAGCGCCAAGAACTTCGGAATCGCCGCCTCGAGCGCCAAGCGATCGATCCCGGCGGGAAGATCGTCGAGCAAGCCGCCGATGACGCCCAAGACGCCGGCGGACGGCGTCGGCGTCACCGAGCCGGCCACGGGCGGTTGCGGCACGTACGGTCGCCGGTACATCACGCGCGCGAACGCGCCGCCCGCGCCGTCGGCGAGGTGATACGGGTCGAGCACGAATTCGAAGTGGTACGGCCGCTCGTTCCCCGGCGGGAGCCCGAGCAGGTCGAACCGGAGCGCGCCGCCCGCCACGGCCTCCATCGCCGTCGAGAAGTCGATGCGCTTCACGTATTGCTCGAGCATGAAGGCGGTGGAGACCTCGAGCATGTACGCGTGAATCACGCCGAAGCTGCCGAAGCTCACGAGCGCCGCGTCGAAGAGCGCGTCGTCGTTCCGCACGAGTTCCGCTCCGAGCATCTGCACGAACGCGTCGCTCGCCACGGGGCGCGTCGAGCGCTCGAGCCAGACGTGCCGCCCGCCCGCACCGATGAGGTGCATGCCGACCACGTAGTCGGGCATCGCGCCGACGTCGATTGCGGCGCCGTGCGTGCCCGTCGAAATCGCGCCGGCGAGGGTTTGCCCGTTGCTCGCGCCGCACGTCGGCAGCTCGAGCCCCGCCGCCATCAGCCGCTCGTGGAAGTCGACGACACGCGCTCCCGCCTGCGCGAAGACGAACGTGCGCCCGGCGCCGGGCTGCGACTGCACGGCGCCGTTCGGGAGCCTGAGCACGCTCTCCGTCAGGTTCGTCGTGTCGATGACGTAGTCCTGTAGAACGGCGATCGGCGAGAGGGACCAGAGGCCGCCGAGCGCGCGCACGCGCATGTTGTCGGTCTCGGCGTCCCGCACGATCTGATGCAGCGCATCGAAGCCGGGCCGCCAGCCGTTCGCCGGATCGTGCGTGCCGTCGGCGTTCAGATTGCGCGGCGTGTAGCAGCGCGCCGAGCGCACCGCGGGCACGGTTTCGTGCATATTTTGCCAGTCGAAATTCGCTTTGAAGGAGAAGGACACGGCTAGGGTCCTCCCCCGGGGCCGGGCGGCGGCGCGGGCGGCGAAGGTGGAGGCGGCGGCGTGCTCGCGCCAGGCGCGGGCCCGAGCGTCATCGTGCCGTCGCCCGCGGTCGGCTGATCGACGAGACAGTGCACCGTGACGCTGAGGTCGTCGCGGTCGACGACCTTCACGTCGACCGCTCCGATGCCGTTGTTGCAGCTCGACTCGGGCACGGGGACATCCATGACTCCCGCGGTCGACTTCACCGTGTGCACGTGCGGATCGTCGTCGACCGCGCGGCAGTTCCCGCTCCCGTTCGCGGCGCAGACGCGCGCGGTCCACGGCGGCGCCGAGCAGCACGCGCTCAGCACGAAGGCCGCGAGGCACGCGACCTCCACGGCTCCCCTGTCCGGTCTTCGAGCATGAAATCGTCCCGACCCCGCGCGCATGATTGCTCCTTCGTCTCGCCGCCGCTCCGGCGCTCGCGTCAATCGGAGCTCAGTCTCGGCGCGGTCGCAAGGCGCGACTCATCCCCCAAACAAATGACCAGCGAGCGCTCTGGCGCGCGGCCCGGCGCTTCATGCCCGCAACCGCGCCGTTCACCCGGCGCGCACGCCGCACGTCGCTTCGATCAGGTGAAAGACGCCGGGCATGAGCGGCCACGCGAAGTACGCGTGCGGCCGATCCGCAGGGAAAAACCCCGCGGTCAGATGATCGAGGAGCTCTCCGCTGCCGTCCGCCGCCGACGCGCCGGCCTCGAGCGCGGGGAAAAATCGCCGGACGATTTCCGCGTCCGAGAGGCGCGAGGGCGTGCGCGCCGGCTGTTCGAGCTGCGGCTCGAGCGAGCCGGAGACGCGATCGTGAAAGCTCGCCCAGCTGCGCGACTTCGTGGCGTCGCCGACCGCCGCGCGCAGAGCGGCGAGCCGCGCGTCGTCGCTCGAGTCGGCGCCGAGCAACACGCGCACCTGCCCGAGGATGTTCGTGAAGAGCACCGCGACGTCGCCTTCGGCGTCGAGCAGCCGCACGAGCGCCGTCGGATCGGACAGCAAGTGATCGCGGGATTCGAAGCGCAGCCGCGGTCGCGTTTCGAGCGGCGCGCGCGCGAGCCGGCGCCGGAACAGGAAGTGCGCCACCGGATCCGGCTCGAGGCACAACACGTCCGTGAAGCGCTCGAAGAAGAACGGCTGCACGCACCAGCCGCCGCTCGCGCCCACGACGACGAGCCGGCGCTCGGGCGGCTCCCACGCGTAGAGCCACTCCGCGAGCGCGAAGCGAAACGGCGCCCACAGGGTTTCGGCGTAACGAAACCCGCGCCAGTGATAGCGAAGCCCCCCGGCTTCGTTCAGCCAGGCGGCGCTCACTCGTCGCTCGCGCGCTCGACCGTGACCCAGTGCCCGTCGAGCAGGCGTTCGTGCGGCAAAAACCGCGCTTTATAGCGCATGCGCTCGCAATCCCCGATGTAGAGCCCGAGGTACAGGTAACGCAGGCCCCAGGTGCGGCAGAGCTCGATCTGCTTCAGGATCGAATACGTGCCGAGGCTCAGGTCTTCGCAGCTGGGATCGTAGAAGCAGTAGACGGCCGAGAGCGCGTCGTTGCTGCGGTCCGCGAGCGCGATGGCGACGAGCTTGTCGTCGAGCGTGTAGCGGATCTCGAAGCTCTCGCAGCAGGTCATCACCAAAAATTGGCGATAGCCCGCCAGATCGATTTCCCCGTCGCCGAGCTCGCGCAGCTGCTTGTGCCGGTTGTAGAGCTCGACGCGCGTCTCGTCCAAGAGCGGTGGACCGACTTCGTAACGCAGCCGCGCGTCGCCGCGCGCGAGCGCCCGGCGCTGCGAACGGTTCGGCCGATACGACTCCACGTCGAGCCGAATCGGCTCGCAGGCGCGGCACTCCGGACACGCCGTGCGATAAAGAAACATCCCTTGCCGGCGATCGCCGGCGGCCAGGCGCTGCTCGAGCTCGTCCCCCGTGAGCCTGCGTGACGGCACGCGCAGCGGCAGCACCGCTACGCGACCCGGCACGTACGGACAATCGTGCGGCTCGTCGTACACCACGATCTCGGGCGGCGTGCCCGGGATGATGCGCGGCGGAACGACCGGACTCGCCCGCGTCATGGCGACCTCTCGAACACGAACGGCTCGGGCATCAGGGCCGCGAGCGTCGTCTTTCGGCTCCCGGCCGGTCCCGCGACGATCACCTCCGCGTTCGGCGCGTGCTCGACCAGCACCTGCCGGCACATCCCGCACGGCATGCTGAGCTCCGGACCTTCGGCGTACACGGCGACTCGGGTCACGTTGCTTTCACCCGCCGCGACCATGCAAAATATTGCGGCGCGCTCGGCGCAGACCGTCGCTCCATACGAAGCGTTCTCGACGTTCGCGCCGGCGAAGACGTCACCCCGCGCCGTTTCGACGGCCGCGCCGACCCGAAAGCCCGAGTACGGAGCATACGCTCGCTCGCGAACGGCCTTCGCGGCGGAAACGAGCCGGACTTCGGCGGGGGTCAGATCAGCCAGGGGCGACCTCCGGGGCCAAACGCTCAATCCAGCCTGAAAGAAGCCGTTCCAGCCGATCCCGACTGGCGGCGCCGGTCGCTTGGACGTCGGCGTGGTCGAGCGGCGCGCTCGACAGTCCGGCCGCCATGTTCGTGATCACGCTCACCGCGCCCACCCGCACGCCGCGATGGCGCAGGGCGATCACTTCGAGCACGGTGCTCATTCCGACCGCGTCCGCTCCGAGCATGCCCAACATACGGATCTCGGCGGGCGTTTCATAACTAGGTCCGAGCACACCCGCGTACACGCCTTCATCGAGCTCGAGCCCTTCGGCGCGCGCGGTTTCGTGCGCGAACTCGCGGCAGCGGAGATCGTACGCCAGCGTCATGTCGGGGAAGCGTGGGAACGGCGCTTCGTTCGGACCCACGAGCGCGTTCGTTCCCGTGAAATTTACGTGATCGCGGAGCAGGAGCAATCCTCCCGGGCGTAACCCCGGGCGGATACCGCCGGCCGCGTTCGTGAGGAGCACGACGCCGCACCCGAGTGCGGCGAGAAGCCTCACGCCGAAGACGACTTTGTCCGGGGCGTGTCCCTCGTAAAGGTGAACCCTCCCGGCCAAGCACGCGACCGAAACGCCACGGACCGTGCCGAGCACGAGCTCCCCGGCGTGCCCCGCGACGCCCGGGGGCGGAAAACCCGGGATCTCGCGATACGGGACCGCAACCCGTGCGGCAATGCCCTGGACGAACCCCCCGAGTCCCGACCCGAGCACGACCCCGACTCGGGGGGGCCGCGGGGCTCGCGCCCCCACGATCCGGGCGGCTTCGTCGAGCTCGGCCGTCATGCTATAGGGTCCCTCCCCTTTTGGCCGGCGCTCGTCCCCCGGGTGCTGCTGGAACCCTCATGGCAACCAAATTCGCGCAATTCCTCACGGATAACAAGATTGACCCGCGCCGCATCCTCTCGGTGTCCAAGCGCATCGAGCACCTGCAGGCCGAGGACCGGAAGCTCAAGTTCGCGAAGAAGCAGAAGAAGGGCGAAGGCGCCGCTGCTCCCGCCGAGGGCGAAAAGCTCGCCAAGCCGCGCTCGGGTCGCCCGGTGACGCCCCGCCTCATCGACGCGGCGTCCGCGGGCAAGCCCGTCGCCGGCCCGGCGAAGACCCGCCTGCTCCGCGCCGTGAACCACATTCTGGAACAGAAAAAGAAGCCCGCGGTGGATCTCAAAGCCGTCTTCTGAACCCGCGCCGGGTGCGTGAATGAACTCCGGGCGGGCGGCAACGAACCCGCTCGGTGAGACCCGCACCTCTTTCTGAGTTTACGGAGCCGCGGAGAGCCGCCTGGAGCTCGGGGGAGCATCGCTTGGACGCGCGGCGCGAGCCCGCCAAGTCGGATGGCGCTACCCTGAGTGTCGTGAGTGACGGGAGCGATCTGGTGGCGCGCTGCCGGGCGGGTGAGCCGGCGGCGTTTCGTCAGCTATTTCGCGAGCACCGCACGAGCGTCACGCGCCTGATTCACCGCATGACGGGCGGCAGCCCCGACCTCGAAGATCTCGTGCAGGAGACGTTCGTGCAGGTGCACCGGAGTCTCGGGAGCTTTCGGCGCGAAGCGCAGCTCGGCACCTGGATTTATCGCATCGCCATCAACGTCGTGCTCATGCACCGCCGCGCGCTCAGAAGCCGTCCGTCGCTCGTGCCCGGCCCGAGCGACACGCAACTCGACGAGGACGATCAACCCGACGAGCAGCTCGCGCGGCGCCGCCGCGTCGCGGCGCTCTACCGCCTGCTCGACCGCATGAGCGAGAAGAAGCGCACCGTCTACGTCCTCCACGAGCTCGAAGGGCTCTCGCCCGCCGAGATCGCGAAAATCGTGGGCGCGCCCGTGCTCACCGTGCGCACGCGCCTCTTCTACGCCCGCCGCTCGCTCCTCGCGGAGCTCGCGCAAGAGCCGTCGCTCGCCGCGCTCGCCGACGCGCTGCCTCCGCTCTCCGACCCCGCGCCCGCCGGCGCCGAGCCACACAAGGAGCCGGCATGACTCCGGAACGCATCGAACGCGCGCTGCGCGAAGTGACGCGCGAAGCCCGCACCGAACAATTGCCTCACGTCGATTGGGCCCGCATCGAGGACGAGCTGCCGATGACGCGCGTGCACACCGTGCCGCCGCGGCCGCTGAGCGTGCGTCCGTGGCTCATCGCGGCGTCGTTCGCGCTGACGGGCGCGCTCGGCGCGTACGCGGTCACGCTGGTGCACCCGCACGCCGCGCCGGTCGCGGCGGCGCGGGTGACGACTCCGTCGTCGGCGGCGGCGCGCGCGAGCGCGAACGGCGACGTGAACGGCGACGCCCTCGCCGTCGGCGCGCACGTCGTCGCGGGCGACGTGCCGCAGAGCGTGGTCCATGCCGGACATGCGCGCTGGACGCTCGCGCCGCACAGCGAGGGCACGCTGCTCGCGAACGGCGACATCGTGACCGTGCGTCTCGACCGCGGTAGCGTGACCTCGCGCGTCGTGAAGAGCTCGCGCACGGAGACGTTCGCGGTCGAAGCGGCGGACGTGCGCGTGGCCGCGCACGGCACGGAGTTTACCGTGAGTCTCGGCGCCGACGGCGTCTCGGTGAGCGTGACCGAAGGCTCGGTGCTCGTCGGCCCGCGCGAAGAACCGGGCCAGGGTCAACTGCTCATCAGCCCCGCCGCCAAGCGATACACGCACGCGGGCCTGCCCATCGAAGACGACAGCGGACTCGAGGCGCTCGGCGGACGGCGCTCCCCGAGCCACGTGGAAGACGGCGCGACCGCCGCCGACGGCGCCACGGGCGCGTCGGCCGCGCAGGGCCGGCTCGCGCTCGAAGCTCCCGCCTCGGCGAAGAAGCCCGGTGCGCGCAAGGCGGCGAACGAACCCGAAGCCGGCGACGCGACCGCGGCGAGCGACCTCGACCAGCGACCGAGCGAGCCGACGGCCGCCGGGCTCGAAGCCGCGACGACGAGCGTCATGCGCCTCACGCAGGCCTGCTTCAAGGAGCGCACGATCGCGGGTGAAGGCGTGCGCGTCACCGCGCAGACGAGCGTCACCTTCCGCACGCTGCCCGAAGGCGGCGTGAATCGCGTCGTGTTCGAGCCGCCGCTCTCGCCCGCGGTGCAGGCGTGCGTGAACGCCGGCATGAGCGCGATTCAAACCGAAGGCACGCGCAACGGCTTCCAGGTGTCGCGCTCGATCGACCTCGAGCGCTGAAGCGACGCGACCACGGCGCCGTGAGCGCGACCGCGCGCGCCTGGGCGCTACTCGTCGCGGCGCATGACGACGGCGTGCGTGTCGTCGAGCATCCAGCGCACGCTGCGTTCGTCGTCGATGCGGAGGTGCAGCGGGTCGCTCTTGCCGTCCGGGCGCTGCACGGCGAGCCGCACGTCGCTCTCGTGAACGCCGGCCACCTTGTAGGGCGCCGTTCGCGGCTCTTCCGCCGGGATCGTCACGGTGATTTTCGAGCCCGAGAACTCGAACGACACGCCCTTGGCCCAGCCCGTGGCGCGCGACAGCTCGCGTTGCTCGAAGCTCTCGACGGAATCGCCGAGCCAGCGACCCTCGAGCTGCCGCTGGACCGGGTTGCCGCAGCCGACGAGACAGGGCGCCGCGAGGAGACTCGTCAAAAGCGCGGCTTTTCCCGGAGAAATTGGCATGAGCGAATGGTAAGATACGCACCTACATGGTTGCCAAATTTGTGCGGGAGCTTCAGCGGCAACAGCGTACGCCGGTGCTGTAATCGAAGTACTCGGGCGGGTGCTCGGTGACGCGGGCATCGCAGCCGTTCATGGTCGCCCGCGCGTAAAAGCCGCCGAGGAACGCACCGCCGGGCTCGTCGACCCATTCGTCGAGGTTGCCGACCATGTCGAAGACGGCGTCGGGGTCCCAGTCGCTCCGGCAGCGCGGCGTCTCGCCCGTGCGGCGGAGCAGCGGCCCGCTCGCCCCGTTCACGAGGTTCAGCCGCGGATCGAGGTGGTTGCGCGACGCGTTGCCCCAGAGCACGGCCGCCGGATGCGCCTCTCGGTACACGTTGCAGGCGCCGGCTTCGTAGCTCGAGCCGTACGGGAACTGTCGATTCTGTTGGCCGCGGCACGCCGTGACCCACTCGGCGGCGCTGCAGAGGCGCTTGCCGGCGTTCGCGCAGGCGCGCGCGGCGAGCAGGCCGCTCACGTAACCGTTCGGAGTGACGCCCGGCACCGAGAGCGCCTTGGGTTCGAACGGCTCGAGCAGCTCCCACGCGGGCGGGTGCGGCAGCTCGGGCGCTTCACGCGGCGAGGTGCCCGTGAACGCTTCGAACGCGCTCTTCGCGTCCGCGCGCCGCGGCGCGAAGTACGGCGAGATGGCGCGCGCGAGCCGCACGTCGACGAGCGAGCCTTCGTAGCGATCGATGCAGAAGCGTCCCGCGACGTCGACCATGTCCGCGCCGCAGCGACCGACGCGCAGAGCCGCGCCGGCGCCGGGCGGCGGCGCGCCCTCGAGCGCGCGATCGCCGCCGTCGGGCAGGTAGAGCACGACGGGCGGCGCGGAGCTCGCGGCCGGCAGAGCCGAAGCCGCAGCGCTCGGCGCAGCACGTTCGGCGGGCGGCGGGTGCCGTTCGCACGCCGCGCCGCTGAGGAAAAGGAAGCCGAGCAGCGTCGCGCGAACGCGCGCGCTCACTTGCCGCGGTAGACGATGAGCCCGTGGCTCAAGTCGTACGGCGAGACCGCGACGCGCACGCGATCACCCGGCAGCACACGAATGTGATGCCGTCGCATGCGTCCCGACAGCTGAGCTCGCACGATGGCGCCGCCCTGGTCGACCTTGATGTTGTACTGGCCGCCGCCGAGAGCGTCTTGGATGACGCCCTCCATTTCGAGCAGATCGCCCTTACTCATGTGTTAGGACTCGTAAAAGACATTCGGTCGCGCGTTTTGCCGGCGGAAGAATACATATCCTCGGGCTTCGGGCAAGCCGCTCGCCGCCGAAATCTCTGCGGCCTCGCATTCTTCGCGCTGCTTCTCGCCACGGTGGAGGCCGACGCGGGCGCTCTGCGCGTCGGACCCGGCGCGCGGGCCTGGGCCGAGGCGGGCCGCGGCGCGATCCGCGGCATCACGATCGGCCCGATTGAAAGCGGGCTCCACCCCGGGAAAGGCTACGGCAGCGCGCCGTACCGGCGGACGCTCGACGAAACACGCGAGCTCGGCGCGACGTGGGTGAGCCTCACGCCGTTCGGTCGCGTGGCGGATCTTTCGCCGAGCGGCGTTTCGCTCACCTTCGAGCAGCCCTTCGAGCAGAACCGCGTCGCCGTGGGCCGCGCCATCGACCAAGCGCACGCGGCCGGCCTGAAAGTGCTGATCGTCCCGCACCTCTGGGTCGAGAGCGGCGGGTGGCGCGGTGAGCTCGATCCGGGCGGCGACGAAGACTGGGATCGCTTCGCGCGGAGCTACCGCGACTTCTTGCTCGCGTGGGCGACCGTGGCGCGCGATCACCACGCCGAAATGCTCGCGCTCGGCGTCGAGCTCCGGAGCTGGGTCACGACCGCGCACGCGGAGAGCTTCGTCGCGCTCGCGCAGGAGGTGCGCGCGCTCTATCCGGGCCTTCTCACCTACGCGTCGAACTGGGACGACGTGGACGACGCGGTGCTGCTCGGGTCCGTCGATCTCATCGGCGTGAACGCGTTCTTCCCGCTCACGGACAAGACGGGCGCGAGCACGGAAGAGCTCGTCGCGGGCGGCGCGCGCGTCGCCGAGAAGCTCCGCGCCGTCGCCGAGCGCTGGCAGAAGCCCATCGTGCTCACCGAGTTTGGTTACACGACGCGCGCCGATCCCGCGCTGCGGCCGTGGGAATGGCCGGACAAGATGACCCACGTCGTGGTCGACGAAGCGGCGCAGGCGCGCGCGTATTTCGGTTTGCTCGCGCCGCTCATGAACGAGCCGTGGCTCGCGGGCGCGTTCGTCTGGCGCCTCTACGCCGACCCCGAGGATCTGTCGCAAGAGGCCGAATGGGGGTTTTCACCGCGCGGCAAGCTCGCCGAGCTCGTGCTGCGCGACGCGTACGCGGCGCACTGGGCCGCCGATCCGCCGTGGCCGGTCGGCGAGAGTCTGTTTCGGGACGCGGCCGAGCTACCCGGCGTTTTTTAGCGGCGGGACCCTCGACCGCGCGCAGCACGGCTCGACGCACGGCGGCGTGAGCGACGGCCGTGCGAGCACGGGCCGGAGGGACCCCGGCGCGCGCAGCGAAGCGAGCACGACGGGCGGCACGGCGCGTGAACGCGACGGGGGAGCAACAGGGGCGAACCTGACGCGAACGGACGAGGCCGAGCGGCGCTCAGAATTCGGAGTCGCTCGGCGGCGCGACTTGGGGCAGCTCGAGCGCGAGGCGCGGCACGCCCTTCGGGCCGTCTTCGAGGTAGCGGTAGCGCGCGAAGTTGCCGACGACGCGCTCGACGTAGTCGAGGGTTTCGGCGTACGGGATGCGCGCGACGAAGACGTCGAGCGGCAGCGTTTTGGCGCCGTCGAGCCAGCGGCGCACGGCAGCGGGGCCGGCGTTGTACGCGGCGGCGGCGAGCGCCACGTTGCCGCCGAAGGTGTCGAGCAGCTTTTTGAGGTAACGCGCCGAGAAATGCAGGCTCGCGGCGGGCTGGGCGAGCACGGCGGGATCGAACGGCTCGCCGAGCTCCTTCGCGATGCGCTCGGCGGTTTCGGGCAAGAGCTGCATGAGACCGCGCGCGCCCGCGCCCGACGCCGCGTCTTGCTTGAAGCCGCTCTCTTGGCGCATCACGGCGTAGAGCAACGCTTCGGGCACGCCGGCGTCGCGCGCCGCGTCGGGCACGGCGGCGCGGTACGGGCGCGGATAGACGCAGTCCCACTCCCAGAGCGTCGCGGCGGACGGCGCCGACAGGAGCGCGCGGCCGTCGACCTCCGTCTGCGCGATTTGATAGCGACGCGCGGCGACGTCGAGCAAGCCGTACGCGTCGCAGAGCCCCTCGCCCGCGCGGACGCCGAAGCGCTGCTTGAGTCCGCCTTCGGCGCGCACGAGCTCGAGCTCGGCGTCGCGGTCGAGGCCGAGGGCGTGGAGCACGCTCACGTTTTCGGGCAGTGCGACGCTGAGCGGCGGCAGCGGAAC